>PKYK01000023.1 GCA_003133665.1 Acidimicrobiaceae bacterium
TATTGGCTGAGTACACCTAGGCGACGCGCCGGGCGACGGCCCGCGCGAGAGTGGTCGCGGCCTCGGGCCGGTAGGTCAGGAACAGCGACGGCTCCACGAGTTCGAGCTCCATCACGGCCCACCGGCCGTCCAGGCGAACGACGTCGACGCGCCCGTAGAGCAGCCCGCCGAAGCCTCCGTCCTCGAGCACGTTCGACGCGAAGGCGACGGCGTCGGGCTCGCCCGTCGCCACCGACATCTGTTCGCGACGAAAGAGCGCGTTGCGATCGAGCGACGCGACGTTCAGCATCGCTGCCTTGGTCATGGCGTGGGAGAACGAACCGTCCACGAAGACCAGCGCACGCTCGCCGACCTCGTCGACCGACGCCACGTAGGGCTGGATCAGCGCGTCGCGGCCGATCGCGTGCAGGCGCGCTACGTGGGCGGCCGCGCGCTCGTGCTCGTCGAAGCGGTAGCGCTCGGCGTCGAGTGAACCGGCCCCGACGCAGGGCTTCACGACGAAGTCGCCGCTCGGAAAGGCCGGTGACGCGCCCACGTCGCAGAACAACGACGGCACGGTCGCGTGGCCGCGCGCGGCGAGGTCGGCGAGGTAGTGCTTGTCCGAGGAGTACTCCAGCACCCGATAGGGATTCGCGATGCGCGCGACCGATCGGGCCCACGCGAGGAACTCCGCCCGGCGTGGCGCGTAGTCCCACGTCGAGCGAACGACGACCAGGTCGAACCGGCTCCAGTCCACGGCCGGGTCGTCCCAGACGCAGAGCTCGCCCTCGAGGCCCTCGCTGGCCAGCGCGTCGAGCAGCGGCCCCGAGTCCGGATCGACGTCGTCACCGGCGCACGTGGCGACGGCCACTGAACTCACGGGTTGAACAGTACGGTCGCGTGCTGGGCGAGGGCCGCGAGGGGGCCCGGCCACAGGCCGAAGAGCAGCGTCGCGCCGACGCCGAGGGCGATGGCGGCGCCGGTGGCGCGCGGAACGACGATGCGCGCGGCCTCGAGGTCGTCGTCGGCGTAGAGCGCGAGCACCCAGCGCAGGTAGAAGAACGCGGCGATCGCCGCGGCGAGCAGGGCGATCAGCGCGAGCACGCCCGCGCCGGTGTCGACGGCGGCCGCCAGGACGGCGAACTTCGCGTAGAAGCCCGTCGTGAGCGGCGCCCCGAGCTGGCTCAGCAGCAGCACCGCCAGCGCGCCACCCAGCCACGGCTGGCGGCGCGCCAGGCCCCGGTAGTTCTCGATGGCGTGGTTCTCGTCGCCCGGTCCGCCGACCAGCGTCACGACCGCGAAGGTCGCCACCACGATCGGGGCGTAGGTCATCACGTAGAAGAGGGTGGCCGCCGTGCCGCGGGTGGTGCCGGCCCAGATGCCGAGCAGCATGAAGCCGGCGTGGTTGATCGACGAGTAGGCCAGCATGCGCTTGGCGTTGCGCTGGACGAGCGCCAGGCTGGCGCCGACCAGGGTCGTCAGCGCCACGAGGACCCAGAGGATCGGCCGCCACGTGGCGAGTTGGGTGCCGAGCGACGAGATGAGCACGCGCACGAGCGCGGCGAAGGCGCCGACCTTCACGATCGACGCCATGAAGCCGGTGACCGGGGTCGGGGCGCCCTCGTAGACGTCGGGCGACCAGAGGTGGAACGGCACGGCCGCCACCTTGAAGGCGAAGCCCACGAGCAGCAGCGCCCCGCCGGCGTACAGCAGGCCCGGACGCAGCAGGACGTTCGAGCCCAGGAAGTACGAGACGGACGTCAGGTTGGTCGAGCCGGTGGCGCCGTAGACGAGCGCGGCGCCGTAGGCGAAGATCGCCGAGGCGAAGCCGCCGAGCAGGAAGTACTTCAGCGCCGCCTCGGCCGACGTCGAACGGTGGCGGTCGAAGGCGACGAGCACGTAGAGACCGATGGAGAGGATCTCGAGCCCGAGGAACACGACGATGAGGTCGTTGGCCTGGGTCATCATGACCGCACCCGCGGCTGACGCGAGGGCCAGGATCTGGTACTCGGCCCCCACCACGCGCTCGCGCAACGACCAGTCGTGGGCGACGAGGGTCGCGAGGAACAGACTGACGGCCACGACCGCCGTCGCCACGACCGAGAAGCCGTCGAGCACGATCGCGTGGGCGATGGTGGTCGTGGCCCCGTGCTGGGCGACGTACGACCACTGCGCGAAGGTCGCGGCGAAGGCCGCCAGCGAGGCCAGCGTCGTCACCGATGTGGCGACCCGGGCGGTGACCTTCGAGCCCAGCAGGGCCGTCAGCAAGAGCAGCGCCAGCGAGGCGCCGAAGAGGATCACGACGGGCAGGATCGCCAGGTAGTGGATGCTGGGCACGTGCAGGGTCACTTGTTGACCCCCGCCGGCGTGACGTGCTCAATGAGCTGCTGCACCGAAGGAGTGATGCGGTCGAGCACCGGGCGCGGGAAGACGCCCAGCACGACGATCAAGACCACGATCGGCGCGAGCACCCATCGTTCGCCCGTCGAGGCGTCGGTCATGGCGGCGTCATCGCCTTCGGCGCGCCCGTGGAAGACCCGCTGGTAGGCCCAGAGCAGATAGAGCGCCGCGAGCACGACACCGAGCGTGCCGAGCACGCCCCACCAGACGTGCGTGGCGAACGCGCCGATCAGGATCAGGTACTCGCTGACGAATCCCGAGAGGCCCGGCAGGCCAATGGACGCGAGCATCACCACCGTGAAGAGCGCGGCCATCACCGGGGCCGGTCCCTGCAGGCCGGTCAGGTCGCGGATCGTGGCGCTGCCGCGGCGGCGTTCGATGAACCCGATGATGAGAAAGAAGCCGGCGGTGATGACGCCGTGGTTGAACATCAGCAACACCGCGCCGACCATGGCGATCTTCGAACCGGTGACGATACCGAGCGTGATGAAGCCCATCTGGGCGAGCGACGAGTAGGCGACGAGGCGCTTGAGGTCCGGGGTCACGCACGCGATCGCCGATCCGTAGATGATGCCGATGACCGCGAGGGTCAGCAGCACCGGACGCATCGTCGGCAGCGCCAGCGGGAGCAGGCCCACCGCGAAACGCAAGAGGCCGTACGAACCGAGCTTGGCGAGCAGCGCCGACAGCTCGATCGAACCCGCCGTCGGCGCCTCGGCGTAGGTCAGCGGCGACCAGGTGTGCAGGGGCCAGATCGGTGACTTCACCGCGAAGGCGATGGCGAACGCGCTGAACAGCCACACCGCGGTGCCGTGGGTCATCGTCGTCGCCGAGAGCGCCCCGTAGGCGAAGGTCAGCGCACCCTGGGTCTGGTGCTGGTGGGCGAAGCCCAGGTAGAGCGCGCCGACGAAGAGGAAGGCCGACCCGGCGAAGGTGTAGATGAAGAACTTCAGCGCCGCCCTGGAGCGCTGCGCCGCGCCCCACTGCGAGATGATGAAGTAGCACGGGATCAGCGTCAACTCGAAGAAGATGAAGAACTCGAGCAGGTCGTGGGCGACGAAACTGCCCATCGTGAACGAGGTCAGCAGCAAGAGCCAGGCGACGAAGGCCGGCTCGCGTCGCCGGTCACGCGCCCCGAGCAGGGCGAGCAGCACCACGAGCGACGTCAGCGCCACCATCAGCAGCGAGATGCCGTCGAGCGCCACGTCGTAGGCGAGCCCGAACGGCGCCGCGAGCACGAAGCGGCCGGCGAAGTCGAACGTCTGGGCGCCGGCCACGTGGTTGTTGTAGAGCACCATCACGACCAGGGTGAGCGCCATCTCGACGCTGGCCGTCACCACCGCGACGACGTACGAACGGCCCTCGCGCTTGGCGACCAGGGCCGCGACGAGGGCGCCCGCGACGGGCACGAGCAGCAAGAGCGTGAGCCACAGCGACGAGTGCATGACTAACCGACCCTCGCGACCAGGTAGACGACGATCACGGCCAGCCCCAGCACGGTCGCCAGGGCGTAGTGGCGAACGAAGCCCGACTGGACCTTGCGCACGCCCTGGGCGCTGCGGCGCACCGCGACGGCGATGCCCGTGACCGCGCCGTCGATGACCTTGGGCTCGATGACGTCATCGGCGAACCGCGAGGCGACGGTCAACGGACGGCCGATGGTCTCGTCGTAGAAGTCGTCCCAGTGCCAGACGTGCTCGAGGAACGAGGGTTCGTAGCGCGGCGACTCGACCGTCGAGCGCCAGATCGAGAAGGCGGCCAGGAGACCGACGACGGCCGCGACCACGTCCACCGCCGCGAGACCGGTCTGAGCGAGTCCGCTGGCGTGACCCACCGCCGGGATGAACCCGAAGGTGGGGTCGAGGAACCCGGCCAGAGAGTTGTGGTGCACCCAGGGCAGGTCGAGCACGCCGCCGAGCACCGAGAGCACGGCGAGCACCACGAGCGGCGTGGTCATGACCCACGGCGACTCGTGGGGGTCGTGACCCGAGGTCACCTCACGGAACCGTTCGGTGCCCCGAAAGGTCAGCACGAAGAGCCGGCTCATGTAGTACGCGGTCAGCATCGCGGTCAGGACGCCGAGCACCCAGAGGATCTTGGAGTACGCGAAGACGTTGGTGAGGACTTCGCCCTTGGA
This sequence comes from Acidimicrobiaceae bacterium, assembly GCA_003133665.1. GTDB lineage: Bacteria > Actinomycetota > Acidimicrobiia > Acidimicrobiales > RAAP-2 > RAAP-2. The sequence goes on from PKYK01000023.1 coordinate 4,517, forward strand.
CCAGAACCCGGCGAACGGGGGTATCCCCGAGATGGTCAACCAACCGATCAGGAAGGTCGGGAACGTGAGGGGCAGGTACTTCTGAAGCCCACCCATCTTGCGCAGGTCCTGCTCGCCGTTGAGCGAGTGAATCACCGAGCCCGAACCGAGGAACAGCAGCGCCTTGAAGAAGGCGTGGCTGATCATGAGGAATATCGCCGCGGAGTAGGCCCCGGCGCCGACGGCCAGCACCATGTAGCCGATCTGGGACACCGTCGAGAACGCCAGGACCTTCTTGATGTCCTTCTGCGAGGTCGCGATCGTCGCCGCGACGAACGCCGTCACCCCGCCGACGATCGCGATCGTCGTGCGACCGGGCACCGAGAGCGCGAGAACCGGCGCCATGCGACAGAGCAGGTAGACGCCGGCGGTCACCATGGTGGCGGCGTGGATCAGCGCCGACACGGGCGTCGGGCCCTCCATGGCGTCGGGCAGCCAGTTGAAGAGCGGGATCTGCGCGCTCTTGCCCGTCGCCGCGAGCAGCAGCGCGAGCACGGTCAGCGTCGCGATCAGCGGCGAGAGGGTGCCGGACTTCGCGAAGACCTGCAGGTACGTCAGGGTGCCGGTGTGCGAGAAGATCAGGAACATCGCGACCAGCAGCCCCACGTCGCCGACGCGGTTGTAGATGAAGGCCTTCTTGCCGGCCGACGCCGCCGAGTCCCGGTCGAAGTAGAAACTCACCAGCCAGTAGGAACAGAGGCCGACGCCCTCCCACCCGACGAAGGTGAGCACCAGGTTGTTGGCGAGCACCAGGGTCAGCATGGAGAAGACGAAGAGGTTGAGGTACAGGAAGAACTTACGGTAGTCCCTCTCGCCGTGCATGTAGCCGATCGAGTACAGGTGGATCAACGTCGAGATCCCCGTGACGAACAGACACATCGTGACCGAGAGCGGATCGACCAGGAGCGCGGCGGGGACGTGCAGCGTGCCGACGCTGATCCACGAGAAGAGGTTGACCGTCACCTCGCGCGCCGACTGGTGCAGCAGCACCACGAACGAGAGGACGCTGAAGACGAAGCTGACGCCCACGGCGCCAGTGGCGACGGCGCCCACCTGGGCCTCGCTCAGACGGCTCCCGTTGAGCAGCACGAAGAGGAAACCGGCGAGCGGCAGCAGCAGAATCAGCGTGGCGTAGTGTGCCATCTCAGCCCCTCAACTCCGACAGCTCATCGACCGACGTCGACGAGCGCCGTCGAAACACCGCGACCACGATGCCCAGGCCCACCGTCACCTCGGCCGCCGCGACGACCATGACGAAGAAGACGATGGCCTGTCCGCCGATGTCGCCCAGCGTTCGAGAGAACGTCACGAACGTGAGGTTCACCGCGTTCAGCATGAGCTCGATGCACATGAACATGATCAGCGCGCTGCGACGGGTCAGCAGCCCGAACGCCCCGACGCCAAAGAGCAGGGCGGCGAGCACCAGGTACCACGCGGCGGGAACGTTCATGCGTCGCTGCCCTCGTTCTCGACGACGCGTTCGCGTCGCGCCAGCAGCACCGCGCCGACGACCGCGATGATCAAGAGGGCCGCCGTCGCCTCGAAGGCGAAGAGGTACGTCGTGAAGACCGCCGTGCCGAGCTGCTTCACGTTGCCCTGGCCCGTGGCGAGCGCCGTCCCCCCGGACGACACCGAGATGGCGCCGCTCACCCAGTGCGACCGGGCCATCAGGGTGATGAGACCGGCGACGGTGATGAGCACCCCGACCGCGGCGAAGGCCCGCTGGCCCACGAGCGGCTCCACGCGCACCGGGTCGCGCCGGTCGACGCCGAGGAACATGATGACGAAGAGGAAGAGCACCACGATCGCCCCGGCGTAGACGATGATCTGCACCGCGGCGAGGAAGTCGGCGGACTGGGCGACGAACGCCACGGCCACGCCGAAGAGCGTCATGATCAGGCTGAGCGCGGAGTGCACGGGGTTCTGGGCCGCGATGACGCCGACCGCTCCGACGAGCACCAGCAGTGCCGAGGTCGCGAAGACCACGATGCTGGGCAGGGCGTACGCGCCAGCGATCATGAACGTTCTCCCCGGGGCCGACGTCGCGGCATCCTCGCCCGAGCGTTCTTCATCAATCCTTGCAGACCACGCTGATCGAGCGGCACGTCCTCGGGCTGGAGGTGCTTGGGAAAGACGTTGCGCAACTGCTTCGAGCCGGTCGCCTGGTCGTCGCGGTTCTCGGACTGGCCGGCCTCGGGCGCGCGAACGCCGACGCCCAGATCAGCGGTCCACTGCACGACGCCCTCGAACGACGCGTCGCCCGACGGCGAGGTGGCGCGCATCCAGCCACCGGTCATGTCGGACTCGCCTTCGCGCCAGTCCTCCCACGGGAGACGTTGCGGGTAACCCTGGTCGTCCACGACGAGCTCGGCCTTGGTGTAGATCGCGTCGGCGCGGTTGGTGAACGAGAACTCGAACATCTTGGACTCGGTGATGGCCTGGGTCGGGCAGGCCTCCACGCAGAGGTCGCAGTGGATGCAGCGCAGGTAGTTGATCTCGTAGACGTAGCCGTAGCGTTCACCGGGGCTCACGGGGTGGTCGGGCGGGTTGTCGAGACCACGCACGTAGATGCAGTTGACCGGGCAGACGCCCGCGCACAACTCGCAGCCGATGCACTTCTCCATGCCGTCTTCGTAACGGTTGAGCACGTGGCGTCCGTGTTGGCGCGGCTGCTTGGGCCGCTTGGCCTGGGGATAGCTGGTCGTCACCCTCGGGCGCGTCAGGTGCTGGAACGTGAGTTTGAAGCCGCCAAAGAAGTTCGATTGACTCGCCACTAGCCCTCCTCCTCGTCGGTGCGCGCCCGCAGGACCTCGCCGGGCAGCGGCCGCTCACCCACCGGCGCCAGGACCGACGACGCGCCGCGTTCGCGCCGGTGGCCGAGTTCGAAGGCCCGGGTGAGAAGGAGCCACGCGAGGAGCACGACGCCGGCCATCGCGAATCCCCAGGCCCGGTTGACGATGAAGCCCGCCACGATCAACATCCAGCCCAGGCTCAGCGGGATGAGGCGCTTCCAACCCAGGTCCATCAACTGGTCGTAGCGCAGGCGCGGCAGCGAGGCGCGGAACCAGACGTAGCAGAAGGCGAACACCACCGTCTTGACGAGGAACCAGAGGATGGGAAAGACCCAGCGCAGGTGCGCGACGTTGGGAATCCACCCGGCGGGTCCGCCGAAGAAGAGGGTGACCATGATCGCCGACATCGTGATGGTGTTCATGTACTCGGCGAGGAAGAAGATGGCGAACCGGAATGACGAGTACTCGGTGTGAAATCCCCCGACGAGCTCACTCTCGGCCTCCACCACGTCGAACGGCGGCCGGTTCAGCTCGGCGGTGATCGCGATCAGAAAGACGACGAAGGGCACGACGCCGAGGCGGATGAGGTTCCAATGCAGGATGCCGTGCCCCTGAGCGGTCACGATGTCGTGCGTGGAGAGCGATCCCGTGGCCAGCACGATCGTCACGATCGTCATGCCGAGTGCGGCCTCGTAGCTGATCATCTGCGCACTGGCGCGCACCGACGAGAGCAGCGGGTACTTCGAGCCCGACGACCAGCCGGCCAGCATCACGCCGTAGACCGAGATCCCCGACATCGCGAGCATCAGCAGGATGCCCATCGGAGGGTTGGCCGCCTGCAACTGCACCGAGTGTCCGGCGATGGTGAGCGTGCCGCCCACCGGGACGATGGCGAAGGTGATGACGGCCGGCAGCACGACGAGGTAGGGCGCCAACTTGAAGACGAAGCGGTCGGCCTCGGAGGGTATCAGGTCCTCCTTGAGGATCAACTTGATGCCGTCGGCCAGCGTCTGGAACAGCCCGAAGGGGCCCCACCGCTGAGGGCCGATCCGACTCTGCATGTCCGAGATGGTCTTGCGCTCGAACCAGATCATCACGATGACCGCGCCCATCAGGACCGAGAAGGCCGCGACGAGCCTGATCACCACGATTGCGAACACCGCGAAGGTCACCCCGTGCGCGTAGAGCGGATCGACCGAGCCCAGCCACGCACTCATCGGGTCTCCAGTCGAACCTGGGTCACGACGCTGGCGTGGTCGATCAGCATCCGCACCGCGTCGTCGCCGGCCTCGCTCAGCGTGCCAAAGGCGATCTCGCCGACGCCTCGGGCCAGTGCGTCGTCGAGGGTGACCGGCAGCTGCATCGTGCCCCGCGCCCCCGTCACCGACACCACGTCGCCACTGCTGACGCCGAGCCGGTCGAGGTCCAGGTGATTCAGCCGCAGCGTGGTCGCGCCGACGAGCCCGAGCAGCGCCGGGGAACCCTGCATGGCGGTGCCGCGGTCGTAGAGGCGTCGACTGACGAGGAGGCGCCACGAGTAGTTGTCCGCGAGCGGAACGGTCACGCCCCGGCCGGCCGACACCTGCGCCAGCGAAGCGCCCACCCGCAACGGTGTCGGCGCGACGTTGAACGCCTCGGTGGTCCCGCTTCGCGAGCCGAGGCCGACCATGTCGATCGAACGGATGCCGGGGAAGGCCATCGGGTCGAGTGGCCGCCTCGAGGCCGAACTGGCGGGCCGGCCTACGACGGCGCCATCTGACGAACTGTCCTGCAGCACCGACAGCGCCGGGTACCCGGTCGTCTCCTCGATGGCCTTGGCCGCGTCTTCCACCGACGCCAGACCCAGGTTCTGGCCAAACTCCTCGGCCAGTTCGGCGGCAATCGCCACGTCGGGCCACGCCGAACCGGGGGCCGACAGTTTCGCGTTCACCGCGCTCACGCGGCCTTCGATATTGGTCACCGTGCCGGTGCGCTCGTGCTGGACAACGGCCGGCAGGACGACGTCGGCGTAGGCCAACGTGGCCCCGCCGTGGCCGGTCACGACGACGACGTCACTCGCATCGAGCGCGGCCTTGGCCTGCTCGATGTCGGCCACGTTGCCGAGCAGGCATCCGCCGAGCAACAGCACGGCCTTCTGCTCGCCCGAGACGAGCGCGTCGAGCTGGGCCAGCGTGCCTCGTCCGTTCAGCGAGGCGTCGAAGCCCCGACCGGGGGCGAGGCTCGGGGCCAGTCCCATGTCGAGCGCACCGATCACGTTCGAACGACGAAGGGCCGGAAGGAACTTGGCCTGCGGGTAGCGCTCGGCGAGGATCCGGACGGCCGACTCCACCACGGCGGCGTCTTCGGCGAGATTGGGGCGGCCGACCACGAAGACCACGCCCTCGCCGTCCTCGCCGACCAGGCGGCAGGCCTCGGCGAGCTCCGAATCGGCGAAGGCCGGAACCTGGAGCGCGCCGGCGTTGGCGGTGGCCAATGCCTGGGCGACGAGGTGCGCTTCGCCGGGGCGAACCGACAACGACACGCTCGCCACCGATCGCAGCGCGCTCGGGCCGAACGACAGCTCCACCAGGGAGTTACCCCTCTGCACGGCGCTCTCGCGCAGGCGCAGGAAGAGAATCGGGAGTTCTTCACGAAGATCGCCCGCCAGCGTCACGACCGTGCGCGCACTCGCGGCTTCGTCGATGGTCGCCTTGGGTAGCGCCTGCAGGAGCGCGGCGTCGAGCCCGTCACCGTACTGGGCGTCGAGGTTCTCGCTCCCGAGCACCCCGCGCACGAAACGCTCCCAGGCGAACGCGCCCTCGTTGGTGAGTGCCGCGCCGCCGATGGCGCCCACGCCGTTCGGGGTCGACGAGGCGCCGCGCAGCAGTGTCGCCGCGGTCGCCAGCGCCTCGCCCCAACTCACGGGCGTCAGCGTCCCGTTGCGTCGAACCAGCGGCTCGGTGATGCGGGTGCTGGCCTCGAGAACGTCGACGGCGGCCTCATTCCCGTCGATGGCGTCGAGGGTGAAACGCCCCTTGTCACAGAGCCAGCCGTGGTTGACGGGGTCGCTGTCGATCCCGAGCACGCGGGTCAGACGGTTGCCCGACGACTGCACCGCGACGCGGCATCCCACCGCGCAGGTCGTGCACGTGCTCTCGACCTGTTCGAGGTCCCAGGGGCGGGCGGTGAACCGGTAGGGCTTCGCGGTCAGTGCGCCGACGGGACAGATCTGGACCGTGTTGCCCGAGAAGACCGAGTCGAACGGCTGGGTCGGCGACGACGCCACCTCGATGAGGTCGCCGCGACCGGCGAAGGCGATCTGCGCGTCGCCCGCCACTTCACTGGCGAAACGGGTGCAGCGCGAGCACTGGATGCAGCGCTCGCGGTCGAGCAGCACCAGCTCGCCGATCTCGACGGGCTTGACGAAGTGGCGCTTCTCCTCGATGAACCGCGTCTCGCCCGAGCCGTGGGCCAGGGTCTGATCCTGCAGCGGACACTCGCCACCCTTGTCGCAGACCGGGCAGTCGAGCGGGTGGTTCGCGAGCAGGAACTCGAGCACTCCGTCCTGGGCCTTCTTGACCTTCTCCGATTCGGTGTCGACGTTCATTCCGTCGTTCACCTTGAGGTAGCACGCGGGCTGCAACGTCGCGCCGCGCGGCCCTTCCACTTCCACGAGGCACATGCGGCAGTTCCCCACCGATTCCATCCGGGGGTGGTAGCAGAACCGTGGGATGAAGGTGCCAGCGCGCTCGGCGGCCTCGATCAGCAGTTCACCGGGCCGGGCTTCAATGACCCGTCCGTTGACCGTGATCGAGACGGTGGTTCGCGTGACGTCAGTCATGAGGACATCCCCCGTGTTGGACGTGGGCGACGAAGTCGTCGCGGAACATCGAGATCGCCGAGTGAATGGACGAGGGGATGGAGGGTCCGAGCACGCAGATCGTGGTCTGCTGGGGGGGCCAGGTGAGACCGGGCGCGATGTTGTCCGAGAGGTCGAGCAGCAGGTCGATGTCCTCCGCGCGCCCGCCCCCGTGCTCGAGTCGGTACAGCACCCGTTCGAGCCAGCCCGAGCCCTCGCGGCACGGCGTGCACTGGCCGCACGACTCGCGCGAGAAGAACTTGGTGATGCGCCACGTCGCTCGCACCACGCACGTGGTCTCATCCATCACGACGATGGATCCCGAGCCCAGCATCGAGCCCTTCTCGGCGACCTCGTCCTGACCCAGCGGCAGGTCGAGCAGATCGGGACCGAACCACGGAGCCGACACGCCGCCGGGGATGATCGCCTTCAGCTCCTTGTCGTCGATGATGCCCCCGCCGAGGGCGGGATCGTAGATCAGGTCACGGAAGGTGTTCTTCACCATCTCGATTTCGTAGACGCCGGGGTTCTTCACCCGACCGGCGAGCGCGAAGAGCCGGGTGCCCGTGGAACGCCCTCCGCCTAGGGCGGCGAACGCCGCACCGCCGTTGCTGATGATCCACGGCAGGTTCGCCATGGTCTCGACGTTGTTGACGACCGTTGGTTCGCCGTAGAGACCGGTGACCGCGGGAAAGAATGGCGGCTTGATCCGCGGGAAACCCCGCTTGCCCTCGAGGGCCTCGATCAGCGCGGTCTCCTCGCCACAGATATAGGCGCCCGCGCCCGGGTGCACGACGATGTCGAGCGAGAACGACGAACCGAAGATCTTCCGACCCAGGGCGCCGTGTTCGTAGGCGTCGTTGACCGCCTGCTGCACGCGCTCGAGGCCCAGGGCGAACTCGCCGCGCAGGAAGAGGAAGGCCTGGCTCACCTGCAGCGCGTAGGCCGCGATGATGATGCCTTCGACCAGCTGGTGCGGATCGCGCTCGACGAGGAAGTGGTCCTTGAACGTGGCCGGCTCGGACTCGTCGCCGTTCACCACGAGGTAGGACACCGGTGACTTGCGCAGCATCGACCACTTGCGACCGGCCGGGAAACCCGCGCCCCCGCGGCCCAGCAGCGAGGCCTCGTCCACTTCGGCCGCGACGTCCTCGGGGAACATCGACAGCGCCTTGCGCAGCGCGTCGTAACCACCGGTCGCGAGGTAGCGCGTCAAGGTGTGCGAGTCCTCGAACGACGCGCGCGACGAGACGATGCGGGGGGCGTCGAGCGTGGCCACTACTTGGTCTCCTTGGCGGCGCGGGCCTCGCGGGCGGCCTGGGCCTCGGCCCGCTCGGCGACGACCTCGCCGCGATCGGCGCGCAGGCCCCCGCTTCGACGGACGCGGATGAGGGTGCCGTGCGACGGCACGTCGTGGTCGAGGCGACCACCGCGCAGGTCCTCGATCATCCCGTCGAAGGCTTCCGGCGTCGTCGTTCGCACGTAGCGGTGATTCACCTGCACGCACGGCGCCAGGTTGCAGTCGGCGAGGCACTCGGTCTCTTCGAGCGTGAACAGGCCGTCGGCGGACGTCGAACCGACCGCGCAGCCCAGGGTGGCGCTGGCGTGATCGAGCATCTCCTCACCGCCGGCGAGCAGGCAGGCGATGTTCGTACAGATGCCCACGACGTACTTTCCGACGGGCTCGAGGTGGAACATGTCGTAGAACGACGCCGTGCCGCGCACGTCGGCGGGCGTGGTGCCGGTGAGTGCGGCCACTTCGGCGATTCCCTCGTCGCTCAGGTAGCCGTCCTGCTCCTGGGCGAGGTGCAACAGGGGCAACATGGCCGAGCGCTTGCGCGGGTAGAGCGCGACGAGCTCCTCGGCGCGCTGGCGCAGTTCGGTGCGAAAGTGACTCATCGGTCGACCTCACCCATGACGGGGTCGATGGTGGAGATCACCGTGATGGTGTCCGACATCGCGCCGCCGCGCATCAGGAGCGACACCGCCTGCAGATTGACGAAGCTGGGACCGCGCACGTGGATCCGGTACGGCTTGGGTCCGCCGTCGGCCACGATGTAGCAGCCCAACTCGCCGCGCGGCGACTCGACGGCCGAGTAGACCTCGCCGGCCGGCACGTGGAAACCCTCGGTGAACAGCTTGAAGTGGTGGATCAACGCCTCCATCGACTCGCCGATTCGCGCGCGAGGTGGCGGCGTGACCTTGGGGTCCTGGCTTCGATAGTCGCCGCCCGGCATCATGTCGATGCACTGGCGCACGATGCGGATGGACTCGCGAATCTCGTTGAGACGGATGGCGTAGCGGTCGAAGTTGTCGCCGTAGGTGCCCACGATGACGTCGAAGTCGACCTGGTCGTACGCGAGGTAGGGCATCGAGCGGCGCAGGTCCCAGGGAACGCCGGTCGAGCGCAGCAGCGGTCCGGTGACGCTGAGCGCGAGCGCCTCCTCCGCGGTCATCGGCGCGACGCCCACCATGCGCGCGCGAAAGATCGGCTGGCCGGTCAGGAGCTGGTCGTACTCGTACGTCCGCTCGTTGATCGTGTCACAGATCACCAGCACGTCGTCCTGCCAGCCGTCGGGCAGGTCGGCCGCGACGCCGCCGGGGCGGACGTAGTTCAGGTTCATCCGGAGTCCCGCGGTCTTCTCGAAGAAGGCCAGGATCAACTCGCGTTCGCGCAGTCCGTAGATCATCATCGACGACGCGCCCAGGTCCATGCCGTTGGTCGCCATCCACACGAGGTGCGAGGAGATGCGGTTGAGCTCGCTCATCATCATTCGAATCCACACCGCGCGTTCGGGCACCTCGATGCCGAGCAACGTCTCGACGGCCATGGAGTACGAGAGCTCGTTGATGACGGGACTGAGGTAGTCCATCCGCGTCACGTTGGTCCCGCCCTGGACGTAACTCAGCTCCTCGCCGGTCTTCTCCATGCCCGTGTGCAGGTACCCGATGACCGGCTTGGTGCGCAGCACGAACTCGCCGTCGAGCTCGAGCATCAGTCGCAGCACCCCGTGGGTCGAGGGGTGCGACGGGCCCATGTTGATGATCATGGTCTCGTCGTCGCGCCGATCGAAGTCGACCGAGTTCGGATCGAAGCTGCGACCGTCGAGGCGAAGGACCGCGCCGACCTCCCGGCTGAGTTCGCCCGGCGTCGTGACGTCGCGGCGCTGGAGTTCCTGGACCCCTTCGGACGTCTCGGCGGTCAACAGGTCGAGACGCTCGGCGGTGCGGATGACGGGTTCGCTCACCGGGGACCTGGCGCTTCCTTGAACTGCACGGGCACCCGACCACTGCCGTAGTCCTTGCGCAGCGGGTGCCCCTCCCACTCCTCGGGCATCAAGATCCGCGTCAGGTCGGGGTGGCCCTGGAACAACACGCCGAACATGTCGAACGCCTCGCGCTCCATGGCCTCGCTGCCCGGGTAGAGCATGAAGAGCGAATCGACTTGCGGCTCGTCGCTTCCGGCCTGGACGCGCACGCGCACGCGCAGGCGCTTCGAGAGGCTGAGCAGATTCACGACGACTTCGAATCGGGTGGCCACGACGCCCTCGGGCAGGGCTCGATCGGCGAAGTCGAGATAGTCGACGCCGCACAGGTCGACGCACATCTCGAAGCCGTCGCTCTTGAACGCGTCGATCAAGGCGTGGTACTGCTCACGGGTCGGATGGCAGCACAGGTCGCAGGCGAGACCCTCGCTGGTCACGACTCCTGGGGGGGCCAAGGGGGGAAGGGTGATCACTTCGGCGTTCCCACCCTTACCGCCACTGGCACGTCCGGCGTCCAGGGGCTCTGCGCGCTCTCCACCGTGGTGGGGCGGCCTTCGCCACGACGCTTCATGATCTCGCCCGTGCGAATCTGCTCGTGCAACGTCAGGATCGCGTGCATCAGCGTCTCGGGGCTCGGGGGACAGCCCGGCGCGTACACGTCGACGGGGACGATCTGGTCGACGCCCTGCACGATGGCGTAGTTGTTGAACAGACCGCCGGTCGACGCGCAGACGCCCATGGAGATGACCCACTTGGGCTCCATCATCTGGTCGTAGACCTGGCGCAGCACCGGAGCCATCTTCTGCGAGACGCGCCCCGCCACGATCATCAGGTCGGCCTGGCGAGGCGAGTTGCGAAAGACCTCCATGCCAAAACGCGAGAGGTCGAAGTCGGCGCCGCCCGTGGCCATCATCTCGATCGCGCAGCAGGCCAGGCCGAACGACGCGGGCCACACCGACGCCCTACGCGCCCAGCGCGCGAGGTCCTCGATCTGACCGGTCAGGAAGTTGTGCTGCAGGTCTTCGAGCGCCACTCACGCCGCCTTTTCGGGGTCGACGCCGATGCGCAGAATCGTTGACGAGCTCGTGCGCGAGGGCATGCCCGGCGTGAGGTGCTTGACCGGTCCCCAGGACAGGGCGCCCTCGCTTACGAGGAAGAGCAGCGCGGCGAAGACCGTGAGGGAGAACGCCAGCACTTCGATGAGACCGAACAGGCCGAGTTGACGGAACACCACCGCGAACGGGTACATGAAGACGATCTCGATGTCGAAGATCACGAAGATCATCGCGACGAGATAGAAGCGCACCGGAAACCGTTGTGGGGGTTCGACTTCCGGGACAATCCCGCACTCGTAGGGCGCCAGCTTCGCATCCGAAGGTCGCTTGCGCGGGGCCGCCAGGGCCGACATCACGAGCGATCCCGATGCGAACAGCACTCCGAGAATCAGGAGTCCCAGTATTGGTAGGTACTGGTTCACGACCTTCATTTCTACCAGACCGCACGGGGCCCACTGCGCAGTTGCGCCCAGAGTCGAAAGGCCTAGGCTGACTCGGTGCAAAGTCTCACCGAATTGAATTCACAAACGGCGACCTTCGACGTCGTCATTGTGGGCGCGGGCCCCAGTGGCTCGGCCTGCGCGTACTGGCTCGCCCAGGCCGGCTGGTCGGTCTGTCTCATCGAGAAGAAACAGTTCCCGCGCGAAAAGACCTGCGGCGACGGACTGACCCCGCGCTCGGTGCACCAACTCGCCCAAATGGGTCTCGAGCCGGCGCTGGTGGCCGGCGGACATCGCTACAACGGCCTGCGGGCCTTTGGCTTCGGGGCGACGCTCGAGATGAACTGGCCCGATCACCCCGTCTTTCCGAACTACGGCTACACGATCACGCGTTTCAACCTCGACGGGCTGGTGGCCGATCGGGCGGTGAGCCACGGCGCGGTGTTGTTGAGCGGCGTGGAGGCCGTTGGCCTGCTGGAGCCGACCGAGTCGACGACCGGCGGCCTGAAGGGTGCGGCCGGCTTCCTGGTCAAGGAGAAGGAGACCGGGCTCACGGCGGAGATCCGCGGCCGCTACCTCGTCGCGGGCGACGGGCAGAACTCGCGGCTCGGTCGCGAGCTCGGCACCGCGCGCAACCGTTCGTGGCCCATGGGCATGGCCCTGCGCGGCTACTACACGAGCGATCGTCACGACGAGCCCTGGATCGACTCGCACCTCGACATTCGCGACCCCAAGGGCGACGTCGTGCCGGGCTACGGCTGGATCTTCCCGCTCGGCGACGGCCGCGTGAACGTCGGCGTGGGCCTGCTCTCCACCGGCGGCGCGTGGAAGGGCGTCAACACGACGAAACTCCAGGAGTACTTCGTCGCCCAGACGTCCGACGCCTGGGGCCTCACCGACGAGACCTGTTGCGGCCCGGCGACCGGCGGGCGGCTCCCGATGGGCCTCGCCCTCGGACCACGCGTCGGCGCGAACACGATGATCATCGGCGACGCCGCCGGCACGGTCAATCCCTTCAACGGCGAGGGCATCGCCTACGCCTACGAGACCGGGCGGCTCGCGGCGGGGGTCCTCGCCGAGGCGCTGCTCGCGAATGACCCCAGTGCGCTTCGCCTCTACGACGAGCGCCTCGAGTCGGCCTACGGCGACTACTACAAGGTGGCGCGCGCCTTCGTCCGCATCATCTCCGAGCCCAAGATCCTGGCGGCCTGCGTGGGCGTGGGACTGCGGGTCGAGCCGCTGATGCGCGAGCTCTTGAGCATGATGGCGAACCTGATGCGAAACGACTCCCAGGGGCCGGCCGAGCTCGGTTACCGTGCGCTCGTGCGCCTGGCCGACGTGATCCCCGAGCGGGCCTACGAACTCTTGTTGGGTAATCAACAGTCCGACGACTGAAACGACGATGGGAAGTCCGTTGGCGTGACTACCGCAGAAAGCTAGGGAGGATTGAATGTCGCTCACGAAGACCCTGATCCTGGGCTTCATCGCGGGCGCCACCATCGTCCTGGGGCTGCCGATCGGACGGATGCGCGCGCCCGCCCCGCGGATGCGCACCATGCTCAACGCCCTCGCCGTCGGCGTGCTGTTCTTCCTCGTCATCGACGTCTTCTCCAACGCCTACCAGCCAATCCAGGCCCAACTGCACGCCCTGCACCTGCACCGCGGCGGCTCGGGCGCACGCGCCGTGCTCGACGTCGCGCTGCTGCTGGGGGGCGCGGCCGTCGGGTTGCTGAGCCTCGCCGGCTACCAGAAGTGGTCGCGTAGTCGGCGGGCTTCGTCGTCCACCGCCTCGTCATCGAACGAGCACACCTCGCCGGCCCAGATCAGCATGATGATCGCCCTCGGCATCGGGCTGCACAACTTCGGCGAAGGTCTCGCCATCGGCTCGTCGTCGCACCTGGGCGCCATCGGGCTCTCCACGGTGCTGGTCATCGGCTTCGGGCTGCACAACGCGACCGAGGGCTTCGGGATCGTCTCGCCGCTCGCGGGCGCGGCCCATCGACCGTCGTGGGGCTTCCTGGGGCTCGTCGCGTTGATCGGGGGCGGGCCCACCACGCTGGGCACGCTGGTCGGGTGGCTGTGGTCGAGCACGACGCTGTCGATCGTCTTTCTGTCGTTGGCCGGCGGATCGATCATCTTCGTGATCTGCCAGCTGCTCTACGTCGCCGCCAAGAGCGCGAACCCCACGACCGTCTACCTCGGCGTCACGGCCGGTCTGCTCGCGGGATTCCTCACCGACATCATCGTGATGTCAGCCGGCGGTTGATCAGACCGCGGTCGACGTCGTCGAAGTGATTCGCGACAGCAGCGTGTTCACCAGATTGGCGAGGAACGACTCGCTCTGGGGCCACGAGGTCACGAGTGCGCCGAGGGTCACCTCGAAGTGCCCGGCCGCCGCCTCGACCATGACGAGGTGCACCGGAACCGTCGCGCCGAGCTGGGTCAGGGTGACGACCCCGCCGCGCGACCAGCCGCGGGTGAAGGTCTGGGGCTGCCAATTGGTCCCCGGTGACCCGATGGTCGCGGCCCCGCTGTTGCCCGAGAGGATGAGGCTGGCGTTCGACGCCGCGAAGCAGGCGCCGAAGTCCTTCTTCGACATCTCGGCGACGTCGCGCTTCACCATCGTGGTGGTGGCGTAGTACTGGGTGATCGACGCCACCTGGAGGAAGTTCGAGGTGGCGCTGAGGACTCTTGACGAGACCTGGTAGTCGGGCATCTGCCCGGCCGCGCCGTAGACGCGGTCGCGCTTCGCGGTGACGCCCATGCACGTCTGGAACTGCGCCGAGACACGGCTCCACACCGAGGTCGCCGACGTCGTGGTGGTGGAGGCGGGGGTGGTCGTCGAGGTCACGACTTGGTTGCTGGGCGGGAAGAGATACCCCAGCGCCGACGACGTCGTCGTGGTCCAGCCGGCCGGCAGGTCCTTCAGCGTCACGTTGACCGCCCGCGCGGCCGACAACTCGTGACCGTTCGAGCTTCCCTTCGAGAAGAACGCGGCGATGCCCCCGGCAAACGACGCGAGCAGGACGACGGCGATGACGGCGAAGACCCCGGCACGACGCTGGCGACGCGTGACCTCTCCCCCGTGTTCCAGCACGACCTCCCGCCAGGCTTCGAAGTCGTCCAGTCGCTTCGTGCGCCAGCAGTAGCGAACGCCCGCCGCGGTGGCGAAGAGGGCCATACCCCTGGAGAATCGCGCCAACTGCAGGCTGGAGAGCTCGGACCAGGGCGTCTGCCAGGCCACGTCGGGTATGCCCGCGAGCTGGGTGAGGCCGCGGTCGTCGGCCAGCAGCGTCACCGGCGACGTGGGACCGTGGGGCACGAAACTCGGCCGGACGCTCCAGCCGCCGCTGCGCAGCGGTTCACTCACGAGCTCGCCGCGACTCTGGCGGCCTGCGCCGCCGCTTCCACGGCGCGGGTGAGATCCCGTTCGCTGTGGGCCAGCGAGACGAAGAGGATCTCGTAGGCCCCGGGCGCCAGCGCCACGCCTCGCTCGAGCATGGCGTGAAAGAACGATCGGTAGAGCCCGTTGTCGCAGAGCACCTTGGCCTCGTCGAAGTTCGCCGGTGCGACGACCGGCTCGCGCGCCAGGTAGAGACCCATGAGCGGTCCCTGCACCGGGGTCGCCGCGTAGAGACCGGACGAAGCAACGGCGTCGCCCAACTGCTCGGCGAACCGGGCCACGCGCGCGCTCAGCTCGTCGAGGTCGCTCGGGCTCACGAGTTCGAGCACCTTGGTCCCCGCGGCGGTGGCCAGCGGATTGCCCGACAGCGTGCCCGCCTGGTAGACCGGCCCGAGCGGGGCCAGCGACGAGAGAATCCGTCGTGATCCGCCGAACGCGCCGACCGGGAGTCCCCCGCCGATGACCTTGCCGAAACACCACAGGTCGGGCGTGACGCCGAAGTACTGCTCGGCGCCGGCGTAGGCCAGCCGAAAGCCGGTGATGACCTCGTCGAAGATCAGCAGCGCGCCCACCCGGTCGCACTCGGCGCGCAGTCCCGCGAGGAAGCCGGGCGTCGGGGCCACCAGGTTCATGTTGGCCGCGACGGGTTCGACGAGCACGGCCGCGATCGACTCATCGAGGGTGGGCACCTCGTTGTACGGGGCCACGATCGTGTCGCCGACCGCGCCCGCGGTGACTCCCGCCGAGCCCGGCAGACCCATCTGCGCGACGCCGCTGCCACCGGCCACGAGCAGCGCGTCGGAGTGGCCGTGGTAGCAGCCGTCGAACTTCACGATCTTGTCGCGACCGGTCGCCCCGCGCGCGAGACGCACCGCGCTCATCACCGCTTCGGTGCCCGACGAGACGAGCCGAACCTGCTCGAGGCCGGCCACGCGGCTGGTCATCGCTTCGCCGAGCAACACCTCGCCGGGCGTCGGGGCCCCGAACGTGGTGCCGCGGGTGACGGCTTCGCGCAGCACCGCCACGACCTCCGGGTGGGCGTGGCCGAGCAGTGAGGCGCCGTAGGACTGGACGAAGTCGAGGTACCTCTTCCCCTCGACGTCCTCGACGTAGGCGCCCTGGCCGCGCACGACCGTGTACGGCGTCCCGCCCACCGATCGAAAGGAGCGCACCGGCGAGTCGACGCCGCCGGGGATTACCCGCTGTGCGCGATCAAACCACGCCTGATTGGTGTTCGTCAACGGCCGAGCTCCTCGGCCACTTCTCGGGCGAAGTACGTGAGCACGAAGTCGGCGCCGGCGCGGCGAACGGCCGTGAGCTGCTCGAGCGCGACGACCGTTCCGTCGATCCAGCCGTTGGCCGCCGCGGCCTTCACCATGGCGTACTCGCCGCTCACGTGATACGCGCTGATCGGCACGTCGAGTTCACGGCGCAGATCGGCCACGATGTCGAGGTAGGTCATGGCCGGCTTGACCATGACGATGTCGGCCCCCTGTTCAACGTCGGCGCGCGCCTCGCGCAGCGCTTCGCGGCGGTTGCGGGGGTCCTGCTGGTAGCCGCGGCGGTCACCGCCGTCGGCGATCTCCACCTCGACCGCGTCGCGGAACGGTCCGTAGAGGCCGCTCGCGTACTTGGCGGCGTAGGCGAGGATCACCGTCTCGAAGAACCCGGCGCCATCGAGGGCGCTGCGGATGGCGCCGACCTGGCCGTCCATCATGCCGCTCGGCGCCACGACCGTGGCCCCCGCCTGCGCCTGGGCCACGGCGATGCGACCGTAGAGCTCGAGCGTCGCGTCGTTGTCGACGGTGCCGTCGGGGCGAACGACGCCGCAGTGTCCGTGCGACGTGTACTCGTCCAGACAGAGGTCGGCCATGAGGACCAGGTCGTCGGCGAACTCGTCGCGCAGCGATCCCAGCGCCGCCTGGACGATGCCCTTCGGGTCGTAGGCCCCGCTGCCGTATTCGTCCTTCTTCGTCGGCACGCCGAAGAGGATGACGCCGCCGACGCCGGCTCGGTGCAGGGCGCGAACCTCCTCGTGCAACGACTGAAGCGTGTGCTGGAACTGGCCCGGCAGCGAGTGGATGGGACGCGGTTCGCTCAGCGGCTCGGCGACGAAGAGCGGGGCGACCAGATCGTCGGGTGACAGCGTGGTCTCAGCGACCAGACGACGAAGGGCTGCCGTGCGTCGAAGTCGGCGAGGTCGTTCGGCGGGAAACACTTCGCCAGCCTATTACCCTCGCCGGGCGGGCCTCCGGTCGATTCAGAGGGTCAGCGACGAAAGAACGCCGCCGATCAATGGTCCCCAGCCCTCGACGACACGCTCGTGGTCACGCCGCACGGCGTCGCCCGTCGTGGCCCCGGGCACCACGACCCACGTTTGGGGTCCAACGAACGCGGCGGCGACCGACCAGGCGGAGGGCGCGCCGACAAAGACGACGTCAGCGCTGCGCAGGAGGGCAATCTCATCATCACGTGGCGCCACCGGCCGCGTCTCGTAACAGGCCACGTGCACCACGTCGAGCCCCCGGTCGTTGAGGTCGTCGGCGAGCTCACTGCGCATCTGCGAGGCCCCGAGCAACAGCACCGGGCCCCTCGTGATCCTCGCCGCGAGGTCCCGCGCGCGCGACGTCGCCTCACCCGTCACCGCGAAACCTCGCTCGACGAGGGCCCTGGTCGACGCGGGACCCACGCTGAAGACGTCGGCGTCAGGCGCCAGTGCTTCACGCGCGAGGTCCAGGTAGTCCTTCGCTCGGGTGCTCGTCACGACGAGCGTCTCGTACTTCCCGACGTGCCCGCCGTCGGCGATCTCGCGAGCGACGTCGTCGATGGCGAGGTAGTGGGTGGTGGTGAGCGGAACGTCGTTCACCGTGAAGTCGTTGGGCAGCCACGTCCGCAGTTCGTCGTTCTTGCCGGCCTCGCGGGTCAGGACGACGTTCATCGTGCGCTATCGATTCCAGCCCGGCAACGAGCCGCCACCCTCGTCGTCGTGCAGGAAACGAGCCAGTTCCGTTCCCAGGTCGACGGGATCGGTGCCTTGCGCGGACGAACGGACACTGCGGCTTCCGTCGATGGCGATCATCACCGCGTGCAGCGAGACCATCCCGTCGAAGACCGAGGCGTGCGCGCCGGCCGGTATCGAACAGCCCGTGCCCAGCTCGCGCAGGAACGCCCGTTCAGCCGCCACCGCCGTCATGGCGGCGTGGTCGGAGATCTTCTCCACGAGCTCGCACGTCGCCCAATCGTCCGCGCGGACCTCGAGGGCCAGCGCCCCCTGACCGACCTGGGGAACGAACCACGAGGGATCGAGTCGCTCCGCGATGCGATCGCTCTCACCCATCCGCTCGAGCGCCGCGGCGGCGGTGATGATGGCGTCGACCCCGTCGCGACCGGCGGTGCCGAGCCGGGTCGCCATGTTGCCCCGCAGCGCCACGACGCGAATGTCGGGTCGCCGCTCGAGCAGCAGGGCGCGGCGCCGCGGTGATCCGGTGGCGACGGTGGCACCCGGGCCCAGCCCGGCCAGTGACCGGCCGACGAGGACATCGGCCGGATCGCGTCGGTCGGGCACGCTCATCAATTCGAGACCGTCGGGGGTGACGCTCGGCACGTCCTTGGCGCTGTGCACGGCCACGTCGGCGTCGCCGTCGAGGACCGCCCGCTGGATCTCGATGGCGAAGACCCCTTGTCCCCCGAGGGTCGCCAGCGACACGTCGCGGTGTCGGTCACCGCTCGTCTCGACGTGGACGAGTTCGCACTCGACCCCGTAGGCGGCCAATTTGGCACACACGAATTCGGCCTGCAGCAGCGCGAGGGGCGAGCGGCGGGTCGCCAGGCGAAGCACGCTCATAGGTCGAAGAGACTGCGCGTGGCCTCGGTGAGCCGAACACCCTGGTCGGTCCCGGCCGCTTCCTTCAGCGCCACCGTCGGCCGGTGCGCGATCTTCGCGACCACCGAGTGCACGACGGAGAGGATCTTCTTGCGCTGCTCGGGCGTGAAGTCGTCGAGGTCACGATCACGTCGCGCCATCTCCGCGGCGACGATCTCGTCGAAGCGTTCGCGCAGTTCACTGACGATGGCCGCGGCACCGCGGGCGCGCTGGTCGGCCAGGAACCTCTCGACGTCGAGGAGTACCAGTTCCCTCGCGTGGTCGAGCGCCCCGTGACGCCCATCCAGGGCGCGCTCCACGCGGTCGCGCAGATCACCAATATCGACGCGTTGGATATTGGTGAGGTCCGCGACGTCGTGAGCGACCGCCCTGGGTATGCCCAGGTCGACGACGAAGAGCGGCTGGCGGCACTGCTCGAGGTGGCGACGGGTGAGAATCGGCGTCGGCACCTCGACCGCGACGACGGCGAGGCGGGCCGATGGCAGGTGCGCCTCGATGTCGGCCAGTGATCCGATGGAGAATCGCTCGTCGTCCACCTCGCGCGCCAGCGCCTCGGCCCGCGGGGAGCCCCGGTTGAGGAGGGTCAGATGACCGAGCCGCTGCGGCCCGCCCAGCAGGCTCTTGACGACGCCGGCGGCCAGCTGGCCCGCGCCGATGACGACCACGTCCGCACCTCGGAGCTCGTCGCCCAGGGCTTCGGTCGCCATCGACACCGAGGCCTGGGCGAAACTCGTCGTGCCCCGGCTGATCGCGGTCTCGTTTCGCACGCGCCGTCCCGTGGCCAGCGCACGGTGGAACAGTTCATCGAGTTCGGCTCCCGCGGTCTGTTCCTCGACGGCGAGCTCGAGTGCGCGGCGCAACTGACCCAAGACCTCGAACTCGCCGGGCACGACCGACTTGAGACCGGCCGCGACGGCAAAGAGGTGGTTCGCCACGCCGCGATCGAAGTGCACGGTCAGGAGATCCTGGAACTCGCTCGGGGCGAGACCGGTCGCCTCGGCGAGGGTGAACGTGATGTCGTCGATGGCGCCGTGGAAACGGTCGATCACCGCCACGACCTCCGTGCGAAGGCAGGTCGAGACGAAGACGGCTTCGTGGATGTTGCGGTGGCTGACGAGCGTGCGAAGGACCTTGCTCCACTCGTGTTCGGCCACGGTGGCGCGTTCCAGGAAATCCAGCGAGGCGTGCTCGTGATCAATACCTACAGATATCAGTGCCACTGCGCCTCCGCGACCTGGGTCATGTTACGACCCGCGTGAGTGGTTCGCGGTGGCGATGCCGAGTGAGTGCAGGACGCCCCCGCCCAAGGGGCCCGTCCCGTTGTTGAGGTGGTACATCAGAATCTGCAACTCGATGGAGAAATCCACGTAGTGCACGGCCGTGCCGAGCGGTACGGTCAGCACCTGGGGCGCAAAGTTCAGCAGCGCGTGGATGTCGGCGGCCACCAGGCGCTCGGCGACGCCCTGGGCCGCACTCGCCGGCACGCACAGCACCCCCACGGTCGCCGGGATGATCGGCTCGTCCAGTGATTTGACGACGTGCCCGGCGACGGTGGTGCCGACCACGTTGGGATCGATGTCGTACAGCGCCGCCAACTGGGCGCCGCGAATCAGGAAGTTCGAGGAGTTCACGAGCGCGCGACCGAGGTTCCCGATGCCAACGACCACCACGTCGTAGCTGCGGTCGTGACCGAGGGCCTCGCCGATCCGTTCGTTGAGCACGCTGACGTCGTAGCCGGCGCCGCGGGTCCCCAACGTGCCGAGCCCCGCCAGGTCGCGGCGCACCGTCGTCGCGGTCACCCCGGCCAATTCGCCGATGCGCTGGGAGTCGATTCGCCGCAGCCCCCGCGCGAGCCAGCCTTCGGCGATCCGCTGGTAGACCGGCAGACGCCCGATCGTCGGTTCGGACAGTTTCCTCGTTCGCAGACGCGGGGTCGCCATGGCCCCACGTTAGTAGAGGGTCCCTAGCGGCCCAATTGGCGGCTGCGCTCGGCGGCGGCGGCGACCGCTTCGAGGAACGCCGCGCGGACGGCCCGACCTTCGAGCATCCGCAGTCCGGCCGCCGTGGTGCCTCCGGGGGACGTCACCTGGGCGCGCAGCTCCTCGGGCGACTCACCCGTCTGGGCGAGCAACGCCGCCGATCCCTCGAAGGTTCCGATGACGAGCTTGCGCGATACCTCGCGCGACAGCCCCTGGTGCACCCCCGCATCGATGAGTGCTTCGACCACCAGATACAGATAGGCCGGCATCGGTCCCGACAGTCCGGTCACCGCGTCGATGTTGCGTTCCGTGACCCGCACCACCGTACCCACGGCCCCGAGGATGGATTCGGCCCAGTCGAGATCATCCTTGGTGACGTGCGCCCCTCCGGCGATGGCGCTCACGCCCTTGCGAACGAGCACCGGGGTATTGGGCATCGAGCGGATGACGGCGACCGGTCCCGGGAACGCGGCCTCGATGCGCGCGGTCGAGAGCCCGGCGACGACCGACAAGAGCCTCGTCACGCCGCAGAGTCCGGCGACCCGCGCGGCACCTTCGGCGTGATCGGGCTTCACGCAGAGCACCACACCCGTCTGGGGGCCCACGTGCCCGAGCTCCAACGAGGCGAGCACGCTGACCCCGGTGAAGCGCTCGGTCAACGCGGCGCGCTGTTCCTCGGAGTTCTCGACAATGGCCAGTTGTTCGGGCGCGCACCACTCGGCCGCGAGCAGTCCCTCGGCCAGTGCCGAGCCCATGCGCCCACCGCCGACGATGATCAGTTCAAATGCCATACTCGCACGCTACAAGGTCGCCGAAACGCCTAGCGGGCTCGACGGCGGTGGAGCGCGGGCAGTCCCATCGCCATGGCGGTCGGGAATATTTCCTCGACGTACGTCACGCTGGCCCCCACCAGTTCGTCGAGGCGATCCACGCTGAGTTCGCCCGTCGGGATGGATGTCACGAGATAGATCCCGTCTTCGGGCCCGATCGCCAGGTGAAGTCCCTTCAGGCCGGCGTTCTTCACCAAGAGGTAGCGGTAGAGCACCTCGCGGTGCTCCTCGGGGGCCGGCATCACCTCGGTCTCGACGTACACGGTTCGCTGGCGCAACGAGAGCCAGATCGTGATCACGTCCTTCTCCTCACCGCGCAGGCGAAGCAACCAGTGGAAGTGGCCCCGGTCGTCTGGGAGTTCGCGGTGCTCGATCTCGCCGAGCATCCCTCCCGCGCGCCACTGCTCCCCCCATTGGCGCACGACCGCGTCGAGTCGCTCGACGTCGTTCCCGTCTCCGAGCGGTGCGCTCGTCATCGTCAGCAGCGAACGAGACCCGAGAGCGCCAGTTGTTCGGTCAGTTCCGCGAGGGATTCGGCCGCTGAACGCCAGGTGTAGCGCCGCGCGAGCAACACCGCGCCCGTCGACATGGCGGTCGCGTGCTCGGGGTCGACCACGACGTCGACCGCGTCCGCCCACGCCACGGGGTCGCGTTCGAAGATCAAGAAACCGTTCACGCCTGGCTCGATCAGCGTCATCAGGCCTCCGACCTCACTGGCCACCACCGGCGTGCCGCAGGCCGATGATTCGAGCGCGACGAGACCGAAGCTCTCGGAACGTGACGGCACGAGCGTGACGTCGGCCGCGCGCATCCACGTCGAGAGCAACTGATGCGCCTGGGGGGCGACGAAACTGACGTACTCGATGACGCCGGCGTCGCGTACGCGTTCGTGCAGTCCGGCCAACGTGGCGCGACCGTCGGACCCCGACGGGCCGCCGACGATGGCGAGAAGTGCGTTGCGTCCGCGCGAGCGCATCTCGATCAACGTCTCGAGCGCCAGGTCGACGCCCTTCAGAGCCTGCAGACGTCCGACGAAGAGGAGCATCGTGGCTTGCGGATCGATGCCCAGGGCCCGGCGCGCCTGGGGGCGATGACCCGGTGCGAAGAACGCGTGCTGTACTCCCAGCGGCACGATATGCACCCGCGACGGCGTGGCGTCGTAGAAGCGGACGAACTGTTCGGCCTCCACCTCGCAACTCGCCAGCACGGCGTCCGCACAGGCGAAGATGGCGGCCTCCTGGTGGGCCCGCTCCTCGGACTCCGCCTCGAACGTCTCGGCCTTCACCCTCTCGAGGGTGTGGAACGTCATGATGAGCGGAATGTTGAGTTCGTGCTTCAACCGGTGCCCGGCCAGGCCGCTCAACCAGTAGTTGGCGTGAATCGCGTCCGGAGTGCCCGTGCAGCGAAACGCCGTCGCGACCGAATCGGTGAACTCCCGTACGTAGAGCGGCAGCTCGCTGCGCTCGAGAGGAGCGGCGGGGCCAGCGGTCACGTGATGAACGCGAAACCCCGGCTCGACCAGGACGGCATCGCGCACCTGAAGGTTGTCGCGCCGGGTGTAGACGTCGACGTCGTGGCCCAGGCGGGCCAGTGCGCTGGAGAGTTCGCGCACGTAGACGTTCATGCCCCCACCGTCGCCCGTGCCGGGCTGGGCCAGGGGCGAGGTGTGATAGGAGATAACGGCTAGACGGGCCACGGATGGAGCCTACCGGCGTTCCGCGAAATTACGCGGGGCGACGGCAGCGTCTACGAGTGCTGTTTCGAGAGGACTATCCACGCCACGTAGCGGGCCGGGACGAGGCCGAAGTCGCGCGAATCCGTTGAGGCGTCGACATTGTCACCTCGCAGGTCAAGTTGACTTCCGACGCGACCGACGCAACGCTTGATCAACCACCGACCCGGATTGCGCGGATCTCGAACGACCACGACGTCGCCCGGACGAACCCGGCGCCACCGTCGCAGCGCCGTCAACCGCTCTCCGGGTACGTAGGTGGGCACCATCGACGATCCCTCCACGGCGACGCGCCGGACGAAGAACTCCACGAGTCGAGCCACGAGGATGAACGCTACCGGAGGACTCTGACTAACCTGCGAGGTGTAAGGAAAGACCTGCGCCACGGCGCAGGTCGCACTAGTCGAAAGGCGAAGCTATGACGCTTCTTTCACGAATCAATGCATTGCTGGATATCACCACGACCCCGCTCGTCGCCTCGGCGCACTGCGACCTACCCTGCGGCGTCTACGACCCCGCGCAGGCGAAGATCGAAGCGCAGTCCGTGAAGGCGTGCATGGAGAAGTACAACGCGTCGAGCGACTCCGACTTCAAGGTCCGCGCCACGATCATCAAGGAGGAGCGCTGCGAACTGGTCAAGCACCACCTCTGGGTTCTGTGGACCGACTACTTCAAGGTTGACCACCTGAAGGCCTTCCCCAACCTGCACGACCTCTTCTGGATGGCCACGAAGTCAGCGGGCGACGCCAAGAAGTCCAACGACCCGGTGGTGGCCGACCGTCTCCTCAGCGAGATCGATGCCATTGCCGAACTCTTCTGGGCGACCAAGAAGTAGATCCGCACACACAGAACCCCCGGTGGCCCAGCGCCGCCGGGGGTTCTGCTTTGGAGTGACGAGGACTAGGCGAGCTCCGGATGCGCCGGGCAGTTCGCCAGCAGCGGATTCGCCACCAAATCGGCGTCGACAATTGGTGTGCTGCAGACCTGGCACGTGCGATAGGTTCCGGAGCGAAGCCGCTCGAGCGCCTGATCGATCGAGTTCAACGTGGCCTCAATGGCCGAAACGCTCTCGTTGCTGAACTCAGACACGGCTAAGAACATACTCGGGAACGCGCAGCGCGCAGGCGGCCGCGGCCGCGCGCCAACCGGGGACTGAGGTCGATTCCGATTCTCCAGCATCATGGCGGTTCCCCGTGGCAGGGCCACGCCAGGCGCCATTCACTTCGTGGGACCCTGCACCGGTCCCAGCGCATGAACAGGGTGCCCAAGTTGGGCCAAACGTCCCGCATTTTCCACCGTTCGGCCACTCCGTTCCTGACAGGATGTCGACGGGTCATGATCTCAACGAAGCGAGGTCGGATCATGGTGACATTGCCCGACGCGCCGGATTCGAAATCGCCAGCGACGTCCAGTGACGAGGCGACCGGTCCCGGCCGTGTCTGGCGCGCAACGGGAGGGACTGGCCGGCGGCTGCGAGCCCTCACCCGCAAAGAGTTCGTGCAGTTGCGACGTGATCGTCGCACCGTCCTGCTCATGATCGGCATGCCCCTGGTACTGCTGCTCATCTTCGGCTACGGAATCCGCCTCAGCGTCAACGGCATTGGCGCCGAACTGGTCGGCCACGACTCTTCCTTCGTCCGCCAGGCACTGACGCAGCACGACCGGTTCAAGGTGACGTCCGGGATTGCGCCAACCGAGTCCGCCGCTCGTGACGACCTGCTCCACGGCCGAGTGTCGGTGGCGGTCATGGTGGGGCCGTCCGGCCTGCCGACCTCGGTATTGGTCGACGGCAGCGACGCCTTCGTCGCCCAGAATTCGCTCGAGTACCTGCGGTCGCTGGTCGCTTCACCCGGGGCGAACCCGGTGCGGACCAACGTGCTCTACAACCCCACCTTGCGATCGGCCGACTTCATGGTGCCGGCCGAAGTCGGCATGATCATGCTTTGGGTGGGCACCGTCGCCACCGCCATCGGCGTCGTTCGCGAACGTGAGCAGGGGACGCTCGAGCAACTTATGATGACGCCGATCCGAAAGATCGAGTTAATGATCGGCAAGATCCTTCCCTACAGCGTGCTCACCCTGCTCGACGCCGTGCTGATCACCACGCTCGGCCTCTGGCTGTTCCGCGTGCCGATGCGGGGGAATCCTTTCGAGTTGCTCCTGTTCGCCGTCCCGTACCTGATCGCGGCACTGTCGATCGGCCTGCTCGTCTCGACGGTCGCTCAGAACCAACGCCAGGCAATGCAGACGGCCGCGTTCATCCTCCTGCCCCAGGTCCTGTTGTCGGGAGCCATGTTCCCCCTGGCGGCCATCCCCTGGGGGATTCGCTGGGTCAGTCAACTGCTGCCGCTCACGTACTTCACTCCCATATCGCGCGGGGTGTTCCTGAAGGGGCTCGGCTTCGCCGACCTGTGGCCCCAGGTTGCCGTGCTCAGCGCGATGGCGGTCATCTTCACCGGTCTCGCCGCCATCTTCTTCAAGAGCCGGCTCGACTGAGGTGGCGATGGACTTCGAAATCGAGGCTCGTGGACTGGTCAAGCGCTTTCGCGGTGCGATGGCGCTGGACGGCGTCGACATTGCGGTGGCGAGCGGGGAGATCTGCGGAGTCCTGGGGGCCGACGGGGCCGGCAAGACGACCCTGCTTCGCTGCATCGCCGGTCTCTACCGCCCCGACGCCGGTGCGGTGCGACCGGGCCGGGCCGGGCGCGACCGGGTGGGTTTCTCTCCGCAGGGCTTTCATATGTACGAAGACCTGACCGTCGCGGAGAACGTTCAGTTCTTCGGTTCGGTCTACGGTCTCGACCGGGCGACCCTTCAACAGCGGGCCGACGAACTCCTCGAATTCGCGGGACTCTCACAGTTTCGAAGTCGCCTCGCCGGCCAGCTGTCCGGCGGAATGCAGCAAAAGCTCACGCTGGCGTGTTCGGTGCTGCACCGCCCGCCAATCCTCCTGCTGGACGAGCCGACCACCGGCGTTGATCCGCTTTCGCGAAGGGAGTTCTGGCAACTCATCGAGGCATTGCGCGCTGACGGATCGACCATCTTGATGGCCAGCGCCTACTTCGACGAAGTCGAGCGTTGCGAGAAGGTGGTCTTTCTTCACGAGGGCCGAGTGCTGGCCGCCGGCACGGTGGACGATCTGGCACCGGCGGGTGCGAGCCTCGAGGCTGCGTTTCGCGAACGAATGGCGTTGGCCTCGAGCGGAACACCAAACGGGGACCTCGGGTGACAGCGGCGGTCGCGACCATGGAGCTGTCCAAGCGCTTCGGCGACGTGACGGTGGTGGACGACCTCACCTTCGACGTGGCCGAGGGCGAGGTGTTCGGCCTCATCGGTCCCAATGGCGCCGGCAAGACCACGCTGATCCGAATGCTCTGCGGGCTCTTCACCCCGAGCGGAGGTCGGGCCACGGTGCTCGGCTTCGACGTCGCCCACGACCAGCGTCGCATCCGAGAACGGGTTGGTTACATGTCCCAAGGCTTCGGACTCTACGGTGACCTCTCCGTCGACGAGAACCTGCGGTTCTACGCCGACGTCTACGGCGTGCGCGACAGTGCGTACGTCGATGCGGTGCGCGCGCGGCTCGGTTTGGTAGAGGTGCGTCATCTGGTGGTCGACGATCTGCCGACCGGCGTTCGCCAACGCAGCGCCCTCGCCGCCGTCCTCGTCCACCAGCCCCAACTCATCGTTCTCGACGAGCCGACGAGCGGTGTCGATCCGGTGGCCCGTGACGGCATGTGGCGACTGGTGCGCGAACTGGCGAGAGAGGGAGTAACCGCCCTCGTCACGACCCACGTCATGCCCGAGGCCGCGCAGTGCGATCGGCTGGCCCTCCTCGCCGGTGGTCGACTTGTGGCCGCGGGCACGCCCGAGGACTTGATCGACCGGAGCCAATTGACGGTTGCCGAGATCAGCGTCAGTTCATGGAAGGAGGCGTTCGCCCGGTTGCAGATGCGTTGGCCCAGTGCCGCGCTGCACGGAACCCGAATCCATATCCCCGTGGCCGACCACAGCATCGACGAGCGCGATATCCGTCACACCCTCGAGGGCCTCGAAGTGCGTTCGCTCATTTGGCAGAGCCCCACCATGGAGGATGCCTTCATTGCCCTGGTGGATGCCAACGAACTCGCGGTCGAACATCAAGAGTAGGGCCCGCTCCGACCGAAAACGTGCCGCGTCTCAGCCACAAGTTCTCGAACTCCCGGCGAGCCAAGAGCGTGACCCTGCAAGGAAGCCGATCCCCAATTGGCGTTGCTCGAAAGGCGGCCAGGCTGGCGCACTGGTGTGGCTCTTCGGTGGCTGAGAGTTTCGCAATGCAAATGGCCGTCCATCGGGCCGCTGGCGTATGGACAAATGGCTCTGTGATTGGCCACTAGCAGCTCGCCTGGAACGCCAATCCCACAATCTGGAACAGATCCCTGCTCGTGTTCGTGATGTTGGCCGGCAGCGCTGGGATTCCGATGGCGACCAGCACTGGAAATGATACGAGGGTGCCGCCACCGGCCAGAGCGTTGACCGCCCCTGCCGCAAAGGCCGCAATACCGGCTGCAGTCAGATCAAAGGCACTGAGCGTCACCGCACGGCCCAGGTTCGTCGGGCGTTCATGATCGTGGGGTCGGATGTCACTCGGAGACTTCCGCCGTCTCGCCCCGGCCGTCGCTTCGTGGATCTGACGCGGCGACGAGAGTGCCGTCGTCGAGGACCGCGACCGCTTGAGCGTGACCGGTGGTCTCGTCATGGCGAGGCAGGTCGACCATCGGCAGTCTCGCTCGGATGCCTTGACGCGCCGAGGCCACGACCGGAGACTCGACATACGCGATCTCGTCGACCTGGTCGACCTCGAGACCGCCGACAACCCATCGAGGCGCCGCCACCGCCTCACGCGGTGTCTGCCCCGCGAAGAGCCGGAGGAGAACCTGCGCGAGGATCTGCGGTTGTGCCTTGCCGCCCATCGTGCCCACGACCCAGGCAAGATTCGGTCCCCTGGTGACCATCACGGGCATCAAGGTGTGGGCCGGTCGCCGATCGGGCGCGAGTTGATTCACCGATTCAGGCGACAGCGAGAAGAAGCTGCCGCGGTTGTGCATGACGAATCCCGTCGCGGGCTCGAGAATCGCCGCCCCAAATGCGTGAAAGACGCTCTGGATCAGACACACCGCGCGCCCCTCACTGTCGGCGGTCACCACGGCAACGGTGTCGCCCTTGGGCCGACCCGACCCGAGGAGGAGATTCGTCGCCGGCGACTCGGTGCGCTGAACGGCGTCACGGGCAAGCTCCAAGAGGCGTTCGCTTGCCAGGAGATCAGTTGCGCGAAACTTCATGAACGCCGGGTCGGCGAGGAAACGATCCCGATCAGCGGTGGCAAGACGAAACAGTTCGCTGAGGACGCCCGCGTCGCGGCCCAGTGGCTGGCAGTCGGGGCCGAGGGTCTCGAGCGCGCCCAGGATTTCGAGGAGCAGGAATCCCTGGCTATTGGGGCCGCTCGTCCACACGTCCCACTGTCCGACACTTCCGCGCAGCGGTTCCTCGAGGCGTGGAGAGAACCGAGCCAGGTCTTCGATGTCGAGTTGACCGCCCAGTGCGGCGAGTCCGGTGATGAGAGTGCGCCCGAGTTGCCCGCCGTAGAGAGTAGAGGGCCCATCCTCGGCCAGTGTTCGTAGACTGCGAGCGAGCGCCGGCTGGACTAGCTGGTCACCCGTGCGCAGTGGCTCTCCACCCGGAGCCAAGAGGGTGGCGAGGCCCGGATCCCCGAGCACGAGGGTGAGCTGTTCTCGGATGGCCGCGGCCAAACTGGATGCCACCGGCGCTCCAGCTGCCGCGAGATCGTAGGCAGCCGTGAGATGTTCTGACCAGGCGCGTGACGCACCGAGATCGTGAATCGCGGACAGTCCGGCGACCGCTCCGGGGATGGTGATGGTGTCGACCCCCGTCACGGGCATCGTCTCTCCGTAGCGAGAGCGATAGTCCGCAAGGTCAACGTGTCGACCGGCCGGACCGGAAGAATTGACACTGGTGATCGTGCCATCTGGCTGTCGGACGAGCGCAATGAGGTCACCGCCGAGAGCCGTGTTGTGGGGGTACACGACCGTGAGGACGAACGCCGCCGTCAGGGCGGCGTCGATGGCGTTGCCGCCACTGCGGATCACGTCGGCCGCAGCTTCAGTGGCGAGCGTGTGCGGTGTGGCGATGGCGCAGCGCCGACGCGGCGAAGCGCCCGAAGCCTTCGGCACCGGCATCACAGAACCTTGGAAAGGAACGCCTTGGTACGTGCCTGCGTCGGATTGTCGAAAACCTGCCGAGGGGTTCCGATCTCGACGATCTGACCGTCATCGAACATGGCGACTCGGTCGGCGACCTCACGAGCGAAGCCAATCTCGTGGCTCACGACGATCATCGTCATGCCATCGTTGGCGAGATCACGAATCACGGTGAGGACTTCCCCGATCACCTCCGGGTCAAGGGCACTCGTGGGCTCGTCGAAGAGCATCAGGGCCGGGCTCATTGCCAGCGACCGGGCGATGGCGACCCGCTGCTTTTGGCCGCCCGAGAGTTGGGCGGGGTAGGTGTCTATCTTGTTACTCAACCCGACCTTGGTCAGTTGATCAATCGCCAGCGTACGGGCCTTGTCCTTGGACATCTTCTGCACCTTGACCGGGCCCAGCATCACGTTCTCGAGAGCGGTGCGGTTGGGAAAGAGATTGAAGTGCTGAAATACGAAGCCAATCTCGGCCCGTTGTTTTGCTATCTCGCGAGCGGAGGCGTCGACGCGCCGTCCGTTGCGGTCCAGTTTGGAACCGATGAGGTGGCCGTTAACCTGGACCACACCCGAGTTGGGCTTCTCGAAATGATTGATGCAGCGCAAGAAGGTCGTCTTCCCGGATCCGGACGGTCCAATCAGCACCACCACCTCGCCGCGGGTGACCTCGAGTGATACGCCCTTCAGCACCTCCTGGGTGCCGAATGACTTCCTTACCTCAGTGGCTTGCACGATCAAAGTCGCACCACCACCTTCCATCCTCGTTCCCCGTGAGTCTGAAGAGGTCACTATGCCCTCCGGCTGAGTCCGAGGGTCCGCGGATCCTGGAATCGCTCCCGAACAGAGGACAGCAGTGAGCGCTTGGTTCGAACGATGCCCCAACTTCGATCAACCTTGGCTTCCAGCCACGCCTGGATGAAGGTCCAGATGGTGGTCAGTGCGAGGTAGTAGAGAGCCGCGTCCAGGAAGATCTCAAACGTGTGAAACGTACTGGAGCTGATCTCTTGGGTAATGAGGAACATCTCAGGGACACCGATGACGCTAAGCACCGACGTGCTCTTCATCATGGCGTTGAAGTCGTTCCCCAGTGGCGGTATCACGAATCGAATTGCCTGCGGAACGACCACGTGACGCATGGACTGCGCCGGCGTCATGCCGATAGAGAGCGCAGCTTCATTCTGACCCACGTCGACTGCCGCGAGCCCAGCCCGGATGATCTCGGACATGTACGCACTCTCGTTCAGGGCCAGGGTCACGATTGCGGCCTGAACACTAGCGAGGATGCTGATGCCGAGCAGAGTCATGTCCCGGAACCTGTAGATGTCAGTAGCGGCCAAGCCGTCGTAGACGATGACGAGTTGAACGAGCAGGGGTGTTCCGCGTAGTACCCACACGTAGAGGCCGGCCACGCTCCGCAATATGCGGAGCGTGGACCGGCGCGCCAGGGCGACCGCCAAACCAATGATCACTGCAATCACTTGAGCTATGACCGAGATGTAGACGGTCCGCCCGAGCCCACCGAGAAATCCACTCGATGGCCTCAGCAGTTCATGCCAGAAGAAGGACGTGTTGAACTGGAGAGCGCCTGTCAGCATCGCGGCAACCCTGATCTACTGAGTCGCTGACTTACTACAGCTCGTCCCTGTGAAGTCCCCACTGGTTCATGATCCTGTTGTAGGTGCCGTCAAGCTGCATTTGGGCAAAGGCGCGCCTAATCGCGGCAAGGAGCTTTGGGTTGCCCTTGTTGACGGCGATCCCCGTCAGGATCTGGCCGAACGGATCGCCCGCAAACTTGATCGTGCCCTTGTTGGCCCTCATGAAGTACGCGGCAGTCTCAGACGTTGACGTGTAGGCGGTCGAGAGCCCCGACATCATGCTCTGCAAGGCATCGGGATCACTGGTGTAGAGGACGACCCCGATGGCCGGCTTGCCCGCCGCAGTGCAGGCGTCGCTGACGGTCGATAGTTCCGTCTGAGCGGTGGTGCCCGTTACCGTGGCGACCTTCTGTCCACACAAACTGAGGTCCAGTCCGGTGATGTTTCCAGGGTTGGCGGTGGGTACGGTGACTGACTCGGACGACCACATGTAGGGAACGAAGTTAACCACCGCCTGTCGAGCCGGCTTGATGTAGAGCTGCGAAAGGATCGCGTCGCAGTGGCCGGCCTGCAAGGCGGGGATGATGCCACTGAACGAAGTCTGCTGCCACACGGGCTTCAAGTGCAGTTTGCCAGCGATAGCGTTGCCGATCCCGATATCCGAGCCGACCGGCTTCTGATTCGAGTTGAGGAATTCGATCGGTGGCGACGAGATGTCGGAGCAGAACTGCAGCTTCCCCGCCGAGACGATCGCTGGTGGCTTCAGCGCGGGCTTCTTGCTCTTAGAAACCGATGCACCGACCCCAGATGCGACGAAGGCGGCGCCGAGGGGAAAGACCAGGGACACCGCAAGGGCAGTTCGGGCAAACCGTCGCCGATTTCCCATACTTCTACGCGTACGCAAAGTCATGATTCTCCCCCTGAATAAGTCAATGTCGCCAGGCCTACTTGGTCCGACCATCTGACCAACGCGAAAGTAGCAGATGGCTAACATGCTTGCAAGTCATGATGCAAACAAGTTGCCTACACATACAGTGTTGGCGATGGACTGGGTCTCATCCGAACGATTCGAAAGGTGTCTATGTTCGCCGAACCTTCCGACTGGGTGGACATTCACCGCTCCCAGCTCTCGGTGCCTGACAATCTGGCCGTAGAGATTGAGAGGCTGATCCTCTCTGGACTATTGCCAGTGGGAGGGCGGATCCCCCCGGAACGCGAACTTGCAGAACTGTGGGGCCTATCTCGGTCTTCGGTCAGAGACGCGCTCAAGCAACTCGCGCTTCGGGGTCTCATCGAACGACGGCCCGGGCGAGGAACAATCGTCGTCGAGAAAGTCAACCAACTTGGTGGCACGCTCATGGATCTCCTCAACGACGGCCAGCACGAACTTCTACAGGTCATGGAGGTCAGAACGGTCATCGAACCCTCGGTGGCCGCCAGGGCGGCCCTGCGGGCCCGGCCCGTCGACCTCGAAGAACTCGCTCAACTCCTACGTGAGATGTCCGAGAAGGTGACCGTCAAGCGTTTTGCCCAGCTTGATCGAACCTTCCACCTCTCGATTGCCCGTGCAACGGGTAATCCACTGCTGTTGTCACTTCTGGAACGCGTCGGAGAGATCGTCGACCAGTCACCGCACGAGTTGCTCCAGAGTCGCAGTGAACACCTCACGACTCTCAGCGAACACGCCGCAATCTTCCAGGCGCTGTGTGACAAGGATCCCGAGGCCGCAGAGGCCGCGGCGCTGGCCCACCTGGAGTCCGTCCAGCAGCAAATCCTCAGCGGAGCGAAGACTCGTTTGCCAAGTCCTCGTCGAAGGTCGACCAAACGCTAGAGCCACAATTGTCAGCCACGTCGATTGCCGTTCCGTTTCACGACGGTGATTTCCTAATCCTTGTTCGCAAGTATCGAGCACAGTTTGAGATCGACACCCGGAGGGACTGCCGAAGATCGAACCGCTTGAGGCAGAATTCAAGGCAATCCGATGAACTACTCTTGAGGGTCCGGGGATTGAGCATTTCTCAATGCAAATCTCCATCCACCGGGCCGCTGGCGGATGGAGAAATGGCTCGCCGCTTGGGCTTCACGAGCACCCATGGAACGTGATCCCACGGAATCTGGAACGGATTCTGGCAATGTGGCGCT
Organism: Acidimicrobiaceae bacterium; assembly: GCA_003133665.1. Lineage (GTDB taxonomy): Bacteria > Actinomycetota > Acidimicrobiia > Acidimicrobiales > RAAP-2 > RAAP-2. The sequence goes on from PKYK01000023.1 coordinate 37,767, forward strand.
TCACATGAATTTCGACCCAACTACTAAGGCGAATGGGTCCCTTCGACGTTGACTCAGAATTCCAGGAAACCGGGGGCATACCATTCGAGTTTGAGTAACCCGGTGGGCCTGACGGCAACTTTCCCCTTCTAAGCCACGTCGGTGAGGCCGGTCAGGCCAAACGAGTCCACGAAGATCCGCTCGACGGATACTCCCCGACGGTGCAGGGCTGCGGTGCTCGTCGTAATAGACTCTCGGGGGCCCGCGACGTACGCGTCGTAGCCCGAAAGGTCGATCTCGCTTGCGTCGATGGCGTCGGCGACGAAGCCGGTCGCCGTCGTAGCCCGCGTCGGAACGTTGACCCCGGGCGGCCACGACGTGGCGGCGAGCAGGCAATCAAAGTTCGGCGAGCGCTCGAGCCAGGTGCCGATGACGTCGAGCTCGTAGAAGTCTGTGGCATTGGTCACGCCCCAGGCGAGCAGCATGCGGCGATCGGGGAAGCCGTCGAGTTGCTGTTCGACGAGCGCCTTGATCGGGGCGAAGCCCGTTCCGCCGGCGACCAGTGCGATCGGGCGCTCGGCCGGGGAACGCATGGTGAACGCACCGGCCGGACCGCGTCCGGTCACGATGTCGCCGACCTGGGCGCTCTCAAAGATCCAACTCGACAACCTGCCGCCGTCGACTCGGCGAATCTGCAACTCCACGGAACTGTCCGACCGTGGGGCGTTGGCGACCGAGTACGCCCGGGCGAGCCATGACGTACCGGGCACCTGCACTTCGAGGTACTGACCCGGTATGAACTGGCAGAGGCAGTCTTCAGCCCGGTGGGGAGCGAGGGTCACCAGCCGTGTCGTCGGTGTGGCGTCGACGATGCTGGTCACCTCGAGTTCCACGACGCGGTCGGGATGGGGCAGCAGGTCAGGGACCTGCAGTTGCTCGCGACGAGTCGTGAGATCATCCTCGATGGCGTGATGCACCAGCACTCGCTTTTCGAGATCGAGCACATCCTGCAATGGGGGGAATCCGATGGCGTTCGTCGGACAGGTGTTGGCGCAGGTGGTGCAACCGACCATGCAGTTGATCGGGTCGAACACCACCGCCTTCATCTGCTCGTAGTCGAAGCGGTAGACGAGACGACTGCAGCCGGTGACGCACGTCCCACAGCCAATGCAGGCCTCCACGTTCACACGAGGATGCCAGTCAATCTCCTCACGGGGCACCCCGTGCCACGGGGTCATGAATTTCGGGTTAGGCATATGAAGCCTCTCTTCATCACGAACTTCACTTGTTGACAACCAATCTCTCTGACGAGCTCATGTCGCACCACCCGCCGCGAGATACACGCCCCAGACGATGAGCCCGGCGGCGAAGACCACGATCGTGCTCCACTTCAATGTCCGCACGGCGACGAAGGCGGCCGCCGCGAGCACGATCGCCGCCGACACGGGCAACACCGGACGGGCCAGCACCAGCACCATGTACGCGAGCAGGCCGGTGAAGGCCGCCATCACCCCCTTGATCGCCCCACGCACGAATCGGAGTCGGCGCACCAGCGGATAGATCTCAGCGACGACCATCGTCATCGCGACACTGGGGGCGTAGATCGCCACGCCCGCGGCGATGCCGCCCCACCAACCCGACGCGGCGAAACCAACGAAAGCGGCGGTACTAAGGAATGGTCCGGGGGTCACCTGCCCGAAGCCAACTCCCGCACTGAACTGCGAAACGGTCAACCAGTGGTGCGCCACCGAGTCCTGCTGGAGAATCGGCATGATGGCCGTCCCGTTACCGAACGCGACCGCCCCGATCTTGGACATATCGGCCGTCACCGCAGCGAGAGCACCGCTCTCGAACGCCGCGATCATCGCTATGGCGAGCACGATCAGCCCAGGCACCGAAGCCCAAGCCAGGCGTCGCCACGAGAACCGCCAGGCAGCGTCGAGTTCGGCGGCGCTCGTGTCAACCGGATTGGGCGAAACCGACACCTTTGACTCGAGTGAGCCAATGGAGGCCGGGGTCGGTTGACGCCAGGCGAGAGCGCCAACTGCGAAGCCGCCGAGCACGGCCCACAGCACGTTCGCGCCAGCGACCGCGAGCGCGAAGGCCCCGATGGCCACGATCGATGCGATCGCGTCGCGCGCGTGTTGAGACCCGAAATCGGCCGCCACGTTGATGAGCACGCCGACGACGAGGGCGTCGAGGCCCACCAATAGATTGCGCACTTCTGGGTGAGCCCCGTAGGTGAAGTACGCCCACGACAGTCCGAGGAGCAGGACAAGAGATGGTGTTACGAATCCCGCGACGGCGGCGAGCGCCCCACGGACGCGCCGCATCCGATAGCCAATGTAGGCCACGAGGTCGACCATGAGCGCCCCGGGATAGAGCTGAACGAGGCCGAACCCCTCGTCGATCTCTTCGCGGGACAGCCAACCCCGTTTCACCGGGATAGACCGAATCGACTGCATGATTGCCATGCCGAAGGCCGAAGCACCGATCACGAGGAACGTGACGAATAGTTCAGCCGTGGTAGGCCCGGCCACGATGCCTACCGGGGAAACCGCCGCCGATCCCGACCCACCTCTGGCGACCCTGGCGTCGTCACTCATGGCGGCGACCCAGCGCGCGAGCGAGAAGATACCCCACCGCGGCGCCCACTGGTCCGCAGGGTGTAAGGACCCGCTCCACTCGGGGTATTTAATCGCCCATCGTCGATGAACTTCGGAGTCACGCTACGAGTCTCGTGGCTCGATCCCCCTCTGGCTAGGGTCGTTGGTCCTTTTAGTTTCAAAGGAGCATCCAGTCCCAGTAGGTCATCAATACATTGATTGGACTCACCGTCGCACTTGACCGTGACTTGGTGGCGGCAGTCTGTTGACGGTGTAGCCCACTGGACCGCCCATGTTGGTCGAACCAGCTCGCTGCGCCATGGGCGCCAACGGGACGAACAGGTGGCGCGTCACAGCCTAGAGCCGCGTGAAGAACCTTCTTCATCCGGACGGGGAGCCGACGAGCAGGGCTTCGCCGGCGAGTGTCAATTGCTACCGGTCCCGTACTTTCCTCGAGCAATCGTGAATCGCGATACCTGCGGCATCGCCACGATCGTGGCCGCTCGAGCGCCGGGACGGTTCCTCGCCGAAAGAGCGAGTGACTCGATTCTCGCCGCGGTCTACGCCACGGATGTCGACGTCATCGTTGAGCAACTTGCCAGTGCGTGGACGTCGTATCTCACGATGTCCGAAGCCACCACGCTCACCGCACACTTGTTCACTCGTGACGTCACCTTGCTGTCGTGTTGTGCCTCTCAGAGAAGGGGGCTGCTGAAGAATTGCTTGTCATCTAACTCGTGAGGATTCACCTCACAGAAGGATGATGATTATGACTCGGGCCTACCCACCCGAGTTTCGAGATGACGTGGTTCGCGTCGCTCGAAAACATGAGGCACCGATCTACCCGAGCGGGACGGGGCGGACGTTGGCGGTTCCGCGGAAATTCGTCAATGAGGCGATTGTCGGACATGAGGTGCCCGAATCGAGGCCCGAATGTCCCACCAAGAAGCCAACCATTGAAGGGCCGGTGTCTCATAGGAACTCATTTCGAGGGAACTGGCTAGTTTGATGGCATCCTCGACTCGATGGCGGTCGTCTCGTATTCAGTTAGCGCCCTCGTGCCAATTTCCGTTCAACCCGCGTCGACTCCCAGCACGGAGCGCATTCGGATGATTTGAATGTAGGTTCAAGCCAGGAGGTGACAGTGGCAACAACGCGCAATCTGCTCAGTCGCTTCCGCCTGATGGCCGTGCCCGGCGCTGCGGGGATCGCCGGCGTGCCCGTGGACCGCGAAGCCGCCCTGCGCGAGGAGTTGGCGCCGGTCTTCGCAGTGCTGCGCGAAGCCGATCACGACGCGAGCGACACCGTGGCGCGGGCTCGGGCCGAAGGCGAGGCTCGACGCGCCCGGACGAATCAGGACGCTCGTCGGATCCTCGATGAGGCGCGCGAAGCAGCGCCCGCGGCGCGCGAAGCAGCCGCGGCGGCCGAGACGGCGTCAGCCGAGTCCGACGCTGCCATGCTCCGCGAAGCCGCCCACGAAGAAGCCGGGAGAATCAGGCGCGACGCAACTGGGCGAATCCCGACCGTGGTGGATGAACTCGTCAGACGGGTGATATCGGCCGGCAGTTCATCGGGAACGCTGCCATGAGCGCTGGCTGGGTCGCCGCGCAAGTGCGCAGCCGGGGCCTCGTCGCCCATTGCATCGGCGCCGCCGGGGCGCGCGAAGTCGCCAATGCGGGCTCGCTCGATGGGGCACTCGCCTTCCTCGCTACCACCGGTTACGGCGATCGACTCCACCCGGGATTGGATCTTGCCGCCAGTGAGCGAGCGGTCTTCGCTACCGTGCTCTGGTACCTTCGCGTCCTGGCCGGCTGGAGCCCCCCACTCGGGGCTTCGCGCCTGCACGTCCTCGCGGGCACTTTCGAACTGGCGAACCTTCGCGCCGAACTCGCCCGTCTCGAGGGCCGCGACGCACCAGAGCCCTACGAGTTGGGCTCGCTTGGAAGCGTGGCGCGCCACCGTGCACCGTCGAGCTCGGGCGAGTTGCGCGAGGCGCTGAAGCGCACCCCCTGGGGCGATCCCGGTACCGCCGATGCCGGCGAACAGAGCGTCGCGCTGCAGTTCTCGCTCATTCGTCGGATCGTCGAGAACGTGCCCGAGGCCCGCGGGTGGGCCGAGACCTACGCCGCGCTCGCCATGGCCAGGGTCGTCATGGCGAATGTGTCAATCGAACCAGATTCGGTGGCGGGCACGAACGTCCGGGCGGTCCTCGGTTCGCGAGCGCTCGCTGCCAAATCTCTCGCCGACCTCGCGCGGGCGTTGCCCTCTGACGTCAGCCCGGCCCTCGACGGCGTCACGGGACCGCTGGACCTTTGGGCCGGCGAGGCTCGCTGGTGGGGTCGGCTGTGGTGCGAGGCGCTGGAAAAGGTCCGGCGGGGACGTGCCGAACCGGCAACGGTCGTCGCCGCCGTCGCCGCCCAGGGGGCGGACGCGTGGCGCGCGCGCGTGGCCCTGGAAGTCGCAGCCCGCGGCGGCCAGGGGATCGAGGTGCTCGATGCCATGGCGTGACGCGCTCGAGCCATCGCGCATGCAGCGGATCGTCGTGGTTGCACCCGCGGACCGCACGCGCCAGGTTCTGGTGGCCCTCGGCGTCGAGGGCTGCGTAGAACCCGAGCTGCTCCCGACGTCGGGGGGTCCCGCCGAGACGGCCCTCCAGCGCGTCCAAGCGCGCTCGCCCGACCGGGCGCCGACGCCGATGGTCTCGTCCGAACCGCCCGACCTCGTGGCACTTGAGCGGAACGGGGACGCCGATGCGCTGGCCGGCGAAGCTGAACTCGAGAGGGTGGGTGGCGGTGTGCTCCGCGAAGGGTCGATTGCGGCCCTCGCGGGCTGGACTCCCGCGGGTACCGTCGACGCCCTCGCCGCGGCGCTTGCGCCGCACGGGGCCGGAGTGGTCCACCTGTCGCCCCCGCGCGGCAGCCAACCGCCGACGTATCTCCGTGGCACGTCGGTCACCGTCGCCTTCCAGCCCCTTGTCAACACTTACGGCACCGTCCCCTACGCGGACCTGAACCCGTCGGTGCTCGCCGGCGTCGCGTACGTCGTGATGTTCGGCATGATGTTCGCTGACGCCGGCCAGGGTCTCCTGTTACTGTCGCTCGGCGTCGGCGTCGCGTGGTCGCGGGGTGGGCGCTTGGCCGCGCTACGCAAGTACCGCTGGACGGCACCCTTCCTGATCGGCGCGGGACTGGCGAGCGTCGGTTTCGGATTCGCCTTCGGCGAGGCCTTCGGCCCCACGGGACTCGTGCCCACGCTTTGGCTGCGACCCCTCGACCACGCCATGACGCTTCTCGCCGTGTCCGTCGCCATCGGTGCCGTGCTCCTCGCGTGCTCCTACGTCCTAGGCGCGTTCAATCGCTTCCACGAGGGGGGCATGACGCGTTCGCTCGTCGCGCTCTCGGGCATCGCCGGTGGAGCCCTCTACCTCGGGTTCGCCCTGGTCGGCGCCGGCTGGTACCTGCACCACTCGATAGTCGCCCTCGCCGGCGCAGTCCTCGTCGCGGTGGCCCTCGCGCTCAGCTTTCTCGGCCTCTTCGCGGAGTCCGGCGGACGCGCCTCGGGCGCCCTCGAAGCTGGCGTGGAACTCTTCGACGCGGTACTGCGTCTGGGAACCAACACCATATCCTTCGCCCGCCTCGCCGCCTTCGGCCTGACCCACGCCGCGTTGGGTTCGCTGGTGTGGAGCGGGACGGCGGCGCTCTGGCGCACGGGGGGCGTGCTCGGCGTCGGCGGCGCCGTCATCGTCTTCGCCGTCGGCAACGCCCTGACCTTCACCCTCGAGGCCCTCGTCGCGGGCGTACAGGCACTGCGCCTCGAGTACTACGAGATCTTCTCTCGACTCTTCACCACCGAGGGTCGCGAGTTCCACCCCTGGCATATCAACGTCCGACACTGAAGGAGACCCCATGATCACCTGGCTCATCGCCCTACCCCTGCTCGCCCTTGTCGCCACCGGCATCACCTTCCAGGTGCGCCGACATCCGCGCGGCGGGCTGCGCACGATGAAACTGATGAACCTCGTGCTGTTGTTCGGCGCCGGGGTCCTCGTCATCGTGGCCGCAACGGTGTCGCCGGCCAACGCCGCGGGCGTGGCGACGTCCGCCGCCCACGCCTACGCCGGCCAGGCGCTCATGGGGGCCGCGATCTCGGTCGCCGGCTCATCGATCGGGGCGGCAATCGCCGTGGCCTACACCGGATCGGCCGCACTCGCGGCCATCAGCGAGCGGCCCGAACTGTTCGGGCGGGCCATGGTCTTCGTGGGGTTGGCCGAGGGAATCGCCATCTACGGATTAGTCGTGGCCATCATCCTCATTGGCAAGGTATGAGCGTGGGGCGAGTGGCCGTGCTCGGGGAGTCGGTGCGGGTGCAGGGTTACGCCCTGGCCGGCGCCGTGACGTTGGTGGCCGAGGACCCCGATGAGGTGCGAAGCGCGTGGCGCACCCTGGCGACGGACGTCGTGCTCGTCGTGCTCACCCCGCGTGCGGCCGCGGCGCTCGGCGACGCGGTCCTAGAGCGCACGCGGGAACCCCTTGTCGTTGCGATGACGACGTGACGACCGAGCCGACCACGCCGGGCAACGGGCGAACGAAGACGGCAGGAGACGACGATGTGCGTCCGGTGATCGACGCCTTCGCGAGCGAGGCGCAGCGCCACGCCGAGCGAATCCTCGCCGACGCCGACGCCAACGCCGACACGGTGCTCGAGGAGGCCCGGCGCCAAGCTGAGAGACTCCTCGCGGCGAGTCGGGCCGATGGTGCGGCGGCGGCCCGACGCCTCGCGGCGGCCATCGTCGCCGACGCCCGGCGTGAAGCCCGAAGAGAGGTGCTGAGTGCGCAGCGTCTGGTCTACGAGGACGTACGCGCCCAGGCGAAAGCCCACCTCGACGCCCTCGCCCATTCGACCGAGGCCGCGTCGCTCGCCGAGCGCCTCGGCGTGGTCGCGCGTCGGCGACTGGGCGACGACGCCGTGGTGGAGCCGCCCGAGGGCGGGGGGCTCGGCGTCGTCGCGCGACGCGGCGCGCGACGGCTCGACCTCAGCGCCAACGCGCTGCTCGAGCACCAGATCGCGTCCATGGGCAGTGAGATCACGGCGTTGTGGTCATGAGTCACGCCACCGAAGCCGGTCGCGTGACGCGCGTGAATGGCCCGCTCGTGGAGGTGGCCGGTCTGCGCGGGGTGGCCGCCCTCGACCTGATCGAAGTCGGTCCCCAGGCGATCTCGGCCGAGGTGGTCTCAATACGAGACGACCTGCTCACCGCCGAAGCTTTCGAGTACACGGGGGGGCTGTGCGTCGGCGACACGGCCACCACGCTTGGTCGGCCGCTCTCCGCGCGCCTCGGCCCGGGTCTGCTCGGCGGCGTCTTCGACGGCCTCCTGCGGCCCCTCGACGATGGTCCGACCTGGCTCGATCCCGGGGCGCTCACCGACCGTCGGGCCGAGGCGAGATGGCCCTTTCGTCCGGCGCCCGTCGACCTCGGGACGCCACTCGCTGCGGGGGCCCTGCTCGGCACGGTGGCGACCGCCGGCGGCTTCATCCACCGAATTCTGGTCCCGCCTCGCGTGACGGGGCCTCTCGCCTGGCTTGCCGCTGCGGGCCCGATCGGCGAGGACGACGCCGTGGCCATCGTCGGCGACCACACAGTGAACCTGTACGAGGAGTGGCCGGTGCGCCGCGCCCGCCCGGTGCTGGCTCGGCTCCGTCCCTACGCGCCCCTCGTCACCGGCCAACGGGTGGTCGACCTCTTGTTCCCCATCGCTCACGGTGCGACGGCAGCCGTGCCGGGGGGCTTCGGAACCGGTAAGACGATGCTACTCCAGCAGATCGTCAAGTGGGCCGACGTCGAGGTCGTGGTCTTCGTCGGCTGCGGCGAACGGGGCAACGAGCTCGCCGACGCCATGGCCGACCTCAGCGTCCTGCGTGACCCGACTTCGGGCGCCAGCCTGCGAGAGCGCACGGTGGTCATCGCCAACACCTCCAACATGCCGGTGATGGCGAGAGTGGCCAGCGTCTACACCGGCATGACGGTCGCCGAGTACTTCCGCGACATGGGCTATCGCGTGGTGGTCCTCGCCGACTCGACGTCGCGCTGGGCCGAGGCGCTGCGCGAGTTCTCCTCGCGCAGCGGAGAGCTGCCCGCCGAGGAGGGCTACCCCGCCAGCCTGTCGTCCTCGCTGGCCGCCTTCTACGAGCGCGCCGCCCGGGTCACCACCCTGGGCGGAGCGGAGGGCTCCGTGACCTTGATCGGCGCGGTCTCGCCCGCCGGAGGCGACATGACCGAGCCCGTGACCGTCCAGACCGTGCGCTACGTGCGCTGCCTGTGGTCACTCGACCGCGACCTCGCGTACGCCCGCCACTACCCGGCGGTGAGCTGGCGCCACTCCTTCAGTTTCGATGGCGCCACCATCGCCAACTGGCACGCAACCGAAGGTCGGCTCGGCTGGGCGGAGGCCCGTGCCCGGGCGCTCTCGCTCCTGGCCGAAACCGACCGACTCTCGTCGATCGTCGAGCTCGTTGGACTGGGCGCGCTGCCCGCGCATGAGCGAATCGTGCTGTTGACGGGGCGGCTGCTGCGCGAGGGCGTCCTCCAGCAGAGCGCGATGAGTGAGAACGACGCCTACTGCAGTTCGGCCAAGCAGTCCGCGCTGCTCGAGATGGTGCTGGCCGTGCACGACCGGTGCCTCTCGCTCGTCGAGGGTGGCCTGCCCGCGTCAGCGGTGGAGGAGTTCGATCTCACCGCGGTCACCCGCGCGCGCGACGAGACCGGACCTGACGACGCCGACGGCGTGACCCGCGCTCGCGACGAGCTGCTGGCGCGAATCGCGGGTGAGCCGTGAAGCCCGGACCCTCCGGTTCCCCGGCGCCACCCGAGCTGCTCGCACCCGTTGAGTTCTCCGGCGCGACCCAGGTCGGTGGCCCCCTGCTCGCGATCCGCGGCGTCGAGGGCGTGGGCTGGGACGAGATCGCCCTGGTGCGCCTGCCCTCGGGCGAGGTGCGTCACGGGCTCGTCCTTGAAGTCGATGGCGACGTCGCCATTATTGAAGTGCTCGAAGGCACGAGTGGCATTGACCCCGACCTCGTGGCCGTCGCCTTCGAGGGCCGACCCTTCGACATCCCGGTCGGGGACGGCTGGCTCGGCCGCATTTGGAACGGGATGGGCGAGCCCCTCGACGGCGGTCCGCCGATGCTCGCTCCGCGGCGCCGCGCGGTCAGCGGATCGCCACTCAACCCGAGTCGGCGCGACGTGCCCAGCGACCCGGTCTTCACCGGCGTTTCCGTGATCGATGCGCTGGCGACCCTCGTGCGGGGTCAGAAGCTCCCGATATTCTCCTCGGCGGGCCTCCCTCACCTCGACCTCGCCGCCCAGATTGCGGCACAAGCCAGCGTCGCCGGCGAGAACTTCAAGGTTGTCGTCGTCGGGATGGGCCTGACGCACGCCGACGCGGCCACGATGCGCGAGGTACTCGAGACGCGCGCCGCGTCGGGCGACCTCGTGCTCGTGCTCGACACCGCCGACGACCCAGTCGTCCAGCGCGTCCTCACGCCACGCGTGGCGCTCACCATCGCCGAGTACCTGGCCTTCGAGCGCGACCAACACGTGCTGGTCGTGATGGCCGACGTGACCAGCTACTGCGAAGCGGTGCGCGAGGTGTCGGCCGCGCGCGGCGAAGTCCCCGGGCGACGAGCCTACCCCGGTTACCTCTACAGCGACCTCGCCTCCCTCTACGAGCGCTGCGGGCGCATCCGCGGGCGATCCGGCTCAGTCACTCTGATGCCAGTGCTCACCATGCCCGGGGGCGACGTCACGCATCCGGTCCCCGACCTGACCGGCTACATCACCGAGGGCCAGATCGTCCTGTCGGCTGACGTCCACGCCGACGGCATCTACCCACCCGTCGACGTGCTCTCGACGCTCTCACGACTCATGCGAAAGGGGGTGGGTGAAGGGCGCACGCGCGCGGACCACATGGCCGTGGCCAATCAGATCATCGCCTCGCTCGCGCGAGCGCGCGTCGCGCGCGAACTGGCCGACCTGATCGGCGCGGAGGCCCTCACCGAGACCGACCGGCTCCACCTCGACTTCGAGGACGCCTTCTATCGAGACCTGGTCCACCAGTCCGCCGACGAGTCTCGCTCGATGGAGGACACCTTCGCGCGTGCCTGGGGCGTCATCTCGACCCTGCCCGAGCGCGAACTCACCATGATGCCCGCCGAGAGCATCGCCGCCCACTATCACGGCAGTCTGCGCGAGGGGAACGAACCTCCTCGCTCCGCGCCCGACAACAACGACCGTGGCTGAGCAGGTCCCCCCCGGTCGGGCCGGACGACCCTGGCTGCTCAAACGCATCGCCACCGCCACCCACGGGGCCGACCTGCTCCGCGAGAAGCAGCAGCTGCTTTCTCGCGAGTGGCACCGGCTGGTCCAGTACCGCGAACAGACGGCTCGCGAATGGGCTATGACGACGACCGAGGTTGAACGATGGGCGACCCGTGCCGACGCCCTCGGCGGGACGATGGCGACCAGGCTCACGGGTGCGGCCGTGGCGGGACGGGCCGAGGTGTCGATCGCGTGGCGTTCCACCATGGGCGTCCTTCACCCCGACGAAGCCCGTGTCACTACCCCGTCGCTTGACGGCTGGGACGTCGCCGCCGCCAATGGCGCCGTCCGTCCCGCGGCCGAGGCCGCGAGGAGCGCCCTCGGGGCCGCCGCGCGCCACGCCGTCGCCGAGAGCGCGCTGCGAGCGGTCGAGTCCGAACTGACCTCGACACGACGGCGTCTGCGCGCCATCGAACGCCACCGACTCCCCCGGCTCGAGGGTGAACTGCACACGCTGGTACTCGCGCTCGACGAAGTCGAGCGCGAGGAGCGCCTCGTCACGCGCTGGGCCGCCCAGCGCCTCGTGGAAGGGACGCAATCATGACCCGTCGGATGCTCATAGCGGTGGACGACTCGCGCGAGAGCCTCGGGGCGGCGCGCACCGCGGCGCGTCTCGCGCTCGACCTGCGAGCCGATGTGCGAATCTTCGTCGTGGTCGAGGACGACGCCGTCGGCGAGGAGGTCGAGCGGGTCGCGGGACCCGACTCGCGCGAGCGGCGGCGCCAAGCGGCGACCAATCTTCTGGAGTACGTGCGCCAGCAGGTCTGCGCCGAAGGGGTACCTCCACTCCAGGTCGACGTCGAACTGGCCGTCGGCAACCCGTTTCGCCAGATCATTGGGGAAGCGCGGACCTGGCGGGCCGACATGATCGTGATGGCCGTTTCTGATCAGCGCGGCGTGCGCTCGAACTACGTAGGCAGCGTGACCCAGCAGGTCATCGAATTCGCCAACTGTCCCGTGCTGGTCGTACCCGCGTCGTCGTAAGGTCGACGGGCTACGCGATGCGAAACGACAGCGCCATCGCGGTCACCAGAAGGGCATCAACGATCTTGACATAACTGGAACAGGGGCCTGCGCCCGCACCAACCCAAGAACGAACAATCGACATGAACGCCGCAACATCGCTAGCCGCGGCTCTTCCCATCGGCTATGAAGTGACAGCTACTCGAAAGTGAACAATCCTATGGCGGGAGTCGGCGCAATCGGACGACGAGAGCATTGATGACTGATCGAGCCCGTTGCAGTTCCACAATTTGTTGGTCAATCTCGTCGCTTCGACGACGAAGTAACTCGAGGACGTGGGCTCGGGGCGAACTACCCCGATCACGATACGCAATTATTCCCCTGATTTCGCCCAGACTGGATCCCGAGACCTAGGAAACCAGAGGAATCGTCACGCCCAGTTCGAACAGCAACTCTCGGACCCGCGCATCAATATCGTTGACGATGCGCCGCACAGTCTCTCGGTCCTGACCGGCTGGATCGTCGACTACCCAATCGAGGTAGTGCTTGCCTGGAAAGAAGGGGCAGGTCTCGCCGCAGCCCATCGTGACCACCACGTCGGCGACCTCCACCAGATCCGACGTGAGCACAGTGGGTGCTTCGTCGACGGTACTAAGACCCCGTTCAGCGAGCACCGCGGCGACCTCTCGGTTGATGCCCGACCCCGGCTCGGACCCCGCCGAACGAACCTCCACCCGTCCCGCGGCGTAGTGCTCAGTCAGGATCTTGGCGGCGACTGACCGACCGGAGTTGTGGATGCACGCGAACAGCACCACCGGGACCTGACCCGAAGACTCGACGTCAAGGGTGACGGACGAATTGCTCGATGTGCTCATGTGGATGATTCCCCTTCTGTTTGGTAGAAACGCCGACGAGCCCAGAGCGACACATAGACCAGAGCGACGAGGGCGGGCACTTCGATCAGGGGTCCCACGACGCCGGCGAGTGCCTGGCCCGACGTGACCCCGAAAGTGCCGATGGCGACCGCGATTGCGAGTTCGAAGTTATTGCCTGCTGCCGTGAAGGCCAGGGTCGCGGTGCGGGGGTAGGAAAGGTGAAGCGCCCGGCCCAGGCCGAAGGACACGCTCCACATGATGGCGAAGTAGCACAGCAGGGGCAAGGCGATGCGCGCGACGTCGAACGGATGGCGGGTAATGGCGTTGCCCTGGAGCGCGAAGAGGATCACGATGGTGAACAACAGACCGTAGAGCGCGAACGGCCCGATGCGCGGAAGGAAACGGCTCTCGTACCAGACCCGCCCCCGGGCTTTCTCACCGAGGGTGCGCGTAAGATAACCGGCCGCCAGGGGAATGCCGAGAAAGATGAGCACACTGCGCGCAATCGACCACACTGACACCTGCACCGTCGTCGTCGAAAGGCCCAGCCACGCCGGAAAGATCTTGAGATAGAAGTAGCCGAGACCGGCAAAGGCCACGATCTGAAAAAGCGAGTTGACGGCCACGAGCACGGCCGCCGCGGTGGCATCACCACGGGCCAGATCGTTCCAGATAAGAACCATGGCGATGCAGCGGGCCAGTCCGACCAGAATGAGCCCCGTGCGATACGCGGGCAGATCCGGTAGCAGCAGCCAAGCCAGCGTGAACATCACCGCCGGGCCGATGACCCAGTTGAGCACCAGCGAGGGCACGATAAGACGCCGGTCACCCGTCACGCGATTGATCTCGCCGTAGCGAACCTTGGCGAGCACTGGGTACATCATCACGAGCAACCCGAGGGCGATGGGCAAGCTGGTCCCGGCGACCTGGACGTGGTCCAGCGTCCGATTGAGACTGGGAACGAGTCGCCCCAGCCCGATGCCAGCCAGCATCGCGATCCCGATCCACACGGGTAGGAACCGGTTGAGCACCGACATGCGGGCGACAACCGGAGCGTGCCCGTCAACTTCCTGCAATGTCGTCATCTTTGGCTCACTCGTCGTCACATCGACCATCCTTAGAAGACGAGGTGAGTGAAAGGACAACGCCCACTCGGTCCGGGAGATTGGAGTGGCCGTGCCAGAGGTCCGAATGTGCACAAGGACATGCAGAATGCGTGCGAGGCGCTCGTAACACCAACCATCTCCATTGCTAGATTGACAATGATGAATATAGCAGTCTCTGTCTATTGCATCGACATCTATGAATGGGAGAAGAGATGGTGAAAAGCCGATCGGCGAAGACCACCATGGGCGTAGGCGTGACGAAGGCCGTCGCATGCTCGACGTCTACTATCGCGGCGCCGCTCAGCACCAATGACGCCGTTAACTTGGCACGAACGCTCGCGGCTCTCGCCGATCCAGTTCGAATCCGACTCGTGTCACTCGTGGCGGCCCAGGGCGAGGTCTGCTCGTGTGATTTGGAAGTCCCCCTCGCCAAGAGCCAGCCCACGATCAGCCACCACACGACGATACTGGCTCGAGCGGGAATCCTCGTTGGCGAGAAACGCGGCCGTTGGACCTGGTGGCGCGTCGATACGGAATCCCTCGCCGAGTTGCGTCGGGCGCTGGGGGGCTGAGGCCGGCGATATCCCCATTCGGCATCGACGCGAGAATACGGCGAACACTCCGATACGCTGCAGTTGCGATGAAAAAGTTGCCCGAGACCCCCAGCGCCAAATTCGACGTGTGCTGCGTCGACGACGAGGTAATTTCGCCGAGCGACGCTCTCGAGGCACGGGCGCTCGATAATGAGACTCTGGGCGTTATGGCCAAGGCGCTGGGGCATCCAACCCGAATTCGGATTCTGCAACTGTTGGCTGAACGCCATACGTGCGTGACTGGCGATCTCGTCGCCGAACTGCCACTCGCCCAATCGACCATCTCGGAGCACCTGCGGATACTTCGCGAGGCTGGATTGATCCAGGGGGAGATCGAAGGACCTCGGACGTCCTACTGCCTGAATCGAGCGGGGCTCAACGCGTTGAAGGTTGCCGTCAACTCACTCTGAGTTGAGGCCCGTCAGTTTCTCTCACCGGACGTTGCAATCGGGGTCAACGGGTAGTATCATCGTTATTCGACGATTAGCGATGAACTTTGGAGGTTCTGATGTCCACAATTGAAGTCTTTGACCCGCCAATGTGCTGTTCGACCGGAGTCTGCGGTCCCAGCGTCGATCCCGCCCTCGCCAAGTTTGCGGCCGATCTCACCCAGTTGACTGAGCAGGGCATCACCGTCACGCGCCACAATCTCTCCCAGGAACCCAAGGCGTTCGTCGACGACAATCTCATTCGCGACTTGCTCAACGAGCGCGGCGAGGACGTCTTGCCGGTGATACTTGTAAATGGCGAGTTGCGATCCTCGGGCCGTTACCCGGCGCGTGACGAGCTCGACGTCTGGGTCCTCACCGGTGAGCGGGTCAGCGAGCTTGACGCGGCCACCGCCGAACTCGTGGCCCTCGGTGCGGCCGTTGGTGCGAACTGTGAATCATGTCTCAAGTTCCACTACAACGAGGCGCGCCGGCTCGGTGTGAGCACCGCGACAATGGTCGCAGCCGTTCGCATCGCCCAGACCGTGAAGGATTCACCGGCCCGCTCGATGCTGGAGTTGACGGCGAAGTTGCTCGCGACCACTCCCGAGACGCTGCGGTCGCCCTCAACCGCCACCGACGCGACGCCAGCGACTTCGGTCAGCCCCGATTCAGCGAATGGCCACGACGCCGCGCCCTGCTGTGAGCCGAGCACGTCCAGCGGAGCAGCGACGCAAGCGGCCACCTCGTCATGCTGCGGCGATACCGACGCTGACGCCCAGGTCCTCATCACTGCGAAGGACCAGGGATCGAGTTGCTGTGGTTAATGGCGAGTCGGTGCTTGACGGCCTCGTAGAGACCGCTCCTCGGTTCTTGTTCTTCACCGGCAAGGGCGGAGTGGGCAAGACGTCGGTCGCCTCCGCCAGCGCAATCGCGCTGGCGGACCGGGGGCGTCGCGTGCTGCTGGTTTCGACCGACCCGGCGTCGAATCTCGACGAAGTCCTCGGCATCGAGCTCGAGTCGAAGCCCCGCCCGGTGCCGGGCGTCGCCGGGCTGGATGCGTCGAACCTCGACCCCCTCGCCGCCGCCGCTGCCTACCGCGAACGAGTCGTCGCCCCCTACCGCGGTCTCTTGCCGGACTCGGCGATCGCCAGCATCGAAGAGCAGTTGTCCGGCGCCTGCACGGTCGAGGTTGCGGCCTTCGACGAGTTCACCGCCCTATTGGCGGATCCCTCGGCGACCGCCGGTTACGACCACGTGCTCTTTGACACTGCGCCGACCGGGCACACCTTGCGACTGCTCTCGCTGCCCGGTGCCTGGTCGGAGTTCATCGACGCGAGCACCCTCGGTGTCTCGTGCATCGGGCCACTGGCGGGCCTCACCAACCAGCACGAGAGTTACCGCGCCGCGATTGTGACCCTCGCCGACACGTCGCGTACCGTATTGATTCTGGTGGCTCGCGCCGACCCGATGGCGCTCGATGAAGCGGCCCGGGCCGCTCGCGAACTCGCGGATCTCGGTATCACCAATCAACGTCTGGTCATCAATGGCGTGTTTCGCACCAGAGAATCCGGTGACCCCCTCGCTCAGGCCATCATGAACCGAAACGCTGCGGCGTTGGCGTCGATCCCGGCGGCATTGGACCAACTGCCCCGCGACGAAGTGCCGCTGCTGGCCTGGACCCCCGTTGGGCGCGAAGGACTTCGCGCCCTCGTCTCGGGCGTCGCACCGACCGGGCTACGCGCAACACCCGCGCCGGTGCGTGCGACCACTTCCCTCGCCGAAATTCTCGACGACCTGAGCGCACGCGGCCGCGGCCTCGTCATGACAATGGGAAAGGGCGGTGTCGGAAAGACGACACTGGCGGTCACGGTCGCTCTGGAACTCGCCCGGCGCGGTCACGCGGTCCAACTCTCAACGACGGATCCCGCCGCTCATCTCAGTGCCGTGCTCGGTACCGAATCGGCTGACGCATTCGCCAATCTCGTCGTCCACCGGATCGACCCCGACGAGGTGACTGCCGCCTACACCGCCGAAGTGCTGGCGGAGGCCGGTGCCGGCCTCGAGCCCTCGGCTCGCGCCGTGCTCGAAGAGGACCTGCGGTCGCCCTGCACCGCGGAGATCGCCGTCTTTCGAGCCTTCGCCCACACGGTGGCCGCCGCCACTGATCAGATCGTGGTGCTCGACACCGCTCCGACGGGACACACCCTGCTTCTGCTCGACGCGGCGCGCGCGTATCACCGTGAGGTCAATCGCCAAGGCGGAGCGGTACCCCCCGAAGTGGAGGCCCTGCTCGACCGGCTCACTGACCCCGACTTCACCCACGTGCTGGTCGTGACCCTGCCCGAGGCAACTCCGGTCCATGAAGCCGCGGCGCTGCAGGCCGATCTGCGCCGGGCGGGGATCGACCCGGCGGCGTGGATCATCAACCAGAGTTTGTTCGCCGCCTCGGTCACGGATCCGGTGCTGGCCGCCCGGGCCGATGCCGAAACGCACGTCATCGAAGAGGTGCTCAGCCGCTTCGCCACGAGAGTGGTTCTGCTGCCGATGCTCCCCGATTCCCCCACCGGACCCGCGGGAATCGAAGCGCTGGTGTCGGCAACTCTGGGTGTCGACGCATGAGGATCAGTCGATTGAATGGCACCTCCGCCAGAGCAACGCAACCATTTCACCACCAGCCAATCACAGCTTAGGAGAAGAACACCATGGCTACATCCGTCATCCACTTATTCCACGGCGACGAGGACTCCTTGTCAGCGGGTTCGCACGTCGCCGAGCGAATCCGTCAAGTTGCGGCCGAACAGGGCGTGACGCTCGAAGTATTCTGCTTCGGTCCCGCCCAGAAAGCTCTCAGCGCCGCCGGCGACTCGGTCGTGCTGAGAGAGTACAACCAGCAAATTGACGAACTGGTGGAAGCAGGGATTCCGGTCGGCGCCTGTCTGAACGCCGCCCACGCCGCGGGCACCGAGGAGTCCCTCACCGCCCGGGGCATCACCCTGCAGTTCGCACGCGACGCCTTCGTCCGCTATGCACTCGACGGTGCCACCGTTCTCACCTTCTGATTCCGTGGCACCCAACGAAACCCCGAGGGCCGACATCGGCGCCACGCCGCCCAATCGGCTGATGTGGTCGATTGCCGAGTGGCTCGACGACGCCCCACTTCCGACTTTCGAGGTTCTCGACACCCGCTCCGCCCAGGGCCGGCTCGATACCCGGGTGAAGACCGTCAAGGTTGCCGATCTCGTATTGGCGCACGGTCACGCGTGTGATGGACTGCTCCGCGGGGTCTGGGCCATGCGCGCACTCGCCGACGTCGCCTTCGGCGACACGCCGATCGATCGAAGTGACCTGCTCGTCGTATCGAAGAACTCACCGTGTCTCGGCGACGTCGCCGCGTATCTCACCGGGGGACGCGCCCGTTTTGGCACGCACCGCCTCGACGACACCCTCGGCGTCGGATTCCAACTCCAGCAACTGTCGACGGGCCGGGCGTGGGAGGTGCGCGAAGAGCCAGGATTCTTCCCCGCAACGATCATCGCCTGGGAAGCGGCGTTGTTGCGAGGCGAGCTCAGCGAGTCCGACATGCGCGAACTGCTCGCGGTGCACGAGGCGGCGCAGTGGGACTGGGTGCGCGACGTGCTGTTGCCGAGTGCGCCGAGCGACCACTACCGGGCCCGAAAACTCGATTACCTCAAGCTTCCAGCACCACTGCACGAAGCACGACGTACCGATACCGTGAACCGATTGGTGCCCCCGCCCATTGGCCTGCCAAGTCCCGACGACCCCACCCTCGAGAACGAACCGATCAATCAATCGACGTTGGAACTCTGGCAGCAACGTTACGATGCCGGACCGAGTTAGTCGGTTAGGTCCCCGGATCTTGGCCAGATGGAGGCTATTGAACCCTTCTACCAACTAGGGAATTGAAGTTCTTAATAGCGTGCCATTCTGGCAGAAGGCGACATCGTCCGATCAACATGACCTTCATGATTCGATCATTGGCCCTTGCCAGTCAGTTCCTGACAGCGTAACCTTGCCGTATGGATGCAGGTGCGACTTCGCGTCGTCCGCCCTTTGCTTGGTACGCCGCCCAAATGTCGATGCGGTGGGTGGCTCGCTCCCCAAAGTGCTGTTCCACCCCTGTCGTGCAGGCCCGTCTGCGGTATCGGCAGTGAGCACCGGACCACCAAGCAGTTACGCCATTCAGGCACGCACTACTGCACCCGGCCGCGCTGAAGTCGTCGCTGGCCAGGAAACGATCGTCTTCGACGCCAGTTGGGGCGCCGAACCAGTCGGTCTGCCGGGGCCGGCCGAACTGCTTGCAGCCGCGTTCGCCGCGTGTCTGCTCAAGAATCTGGCGCGTGCAGGGCAACTCCTCGAGTTCCGCTACTCCTACGCCGAAGTTGACGTCACAGCCCGCCGCCAGGACAGTCCTCCGAAATTCGTTGAGGTTGCCTACGAACTGCGGGTCACCACCGAAGAGACTGAACATCGGGTCGATCTCGTGCACCTGAACCTTCGCAAGTACGGCACCGTCTTCAACACCCTCGGCGCGGCCTGCGACGTACACGGCCAGGTCGTGGTGGTGCGGCCGGTGCCTCGCCAACCCTGACTCGATGCCCGGCTCATCGGTGCGGTGAGTACCAGCACGCCCCAGCCCCCTGGACCAGATCGGTCGAGTTCCAGGCTGTGAGCATTCACGCCACTTGCTGATCGCCCCGTGTGGGTGTCTCGTCTCCTCGATCATGCGCTTGTCTCGTCGGGGAGCCGGCCGGCCGCTCCTGGCGGGCGGACTCCTCTTCGAGGAATGTGTCACACCGCAATCCAAGCCATACCGACCACCTTGCCACTGATGGACTGCAGACTGATCAAACAGAAACCCTCTGCGTGCCACCTGATGAAGCCCCTGGCGCTCAATATTGATTTCCATCCGCGACGTAAGTGCCAGATGATCCAAACGTTGCAGCGCTAGGTAGATTCCTGGCGTCTCGTCTAACGCTCGTTGCTATCGCCCTTTGTAGCCTTCCGGCCAGCAACTCTGGCCCTTGGATTCACGCGGATGTACGGCTCGACCCCGTCGAGGAGCTCAAGCACGGACATGCCCAACCCCCCGGCAAGTCGGTCAAGCACCTCGAGTGATGGCAGCTTCCTCCCCCGTTCGACCTCGGAGATGTAGGCGAGAGAGACATCGGACATCTGGGCCAACGCGCCCAACTTCAGATGGCGCTCGCTCCGCAAGGAACGAAGTCGCGCGCCTAGGGCCGGGTTGCCGCTCGATGTTGCCACGCCGCAAAACTAGGACCGTGGTGGGTTGATTTCGCTCATAGCAGAATGCTATTATTATGCTTGAAGCAGAACTACCAGATCAGAGGCGGTGTTCTTCATCGAAATTCTTCGTGCACTTTTCGTATCACTCCGGACCGTCCATTGGGCAACTTCACAAACGAAAGGCACCCAATGGACATCACCAACGATAACTTCCTCGAGGATCTCGAGGCCTACGGCACCGCCCTGCGCGACATGGCAGAAGAGCAGGAGGACATCTCCTGCCTCTTGCCCTTCACCACTCGGAGCGTCGTGATGGCGGCGTACGGACTCAAGAACGCGCCGACCCTTGCCGAGGGCTTCGCCATCATCACGAGTTACTGGCACGCAATGGACGAGCTCGCTCCCGCGACCCAGACACGCTTCGCTGAGGTGCTCGCCCAGGCCACGCGCCGCGCCGAGCGCCTCGGGATAACCCACTGGGGGGTCGAGTTCGACGTCGTCGTCTGCGAGGCCTTCATCAATTCGAGGACCAGCAATGCCGCGGCTCCGGCGACGAGCACCCTGCACCTTCGCCGGTCGGCCCTG
Source organism: Acidimicrobiaceae bacterium (assembly GCA_003133665.1). Classification (GTDB taxonomy): domain Bacteria; phylum Actinomycetota; class Acidimicrobiia; order Acidimicrobiales; family RAAP-2; genus RAAP-2. The sequence goes on from PKYK01000023.1 coordinate 58,544, forward strand.
CGAGCGGGTTTCTCGACGCTGCGTCACATTGGCCTCGCCACGGTGGATCCCACCCGCGGGATTCTCTTGCCTGCACGGTCGCAACTCGCCACTCGATCCGCAACTGACGACGAGGTCGCCCTGCTCGAGATGCACGCTGTCGCATCTCGAACCAGCCGACAGCCGCTCATTCTTGCCTTGGCGGAGGCGTCGGGGCTGACATCGGAGATCCCGTTCGTCACCTTCGAGCACCTCGATGACCTCGACAACCCCAGCGAGGTGGAGTTCCTCGGTGGTACGTGGACCAAAGCACGCGTCGCTAAGTTGTCAAACTTTGGGCAACGGGTCCTGCGGGGCCGGATCAAGGTGTTGCGTCGCGATGGGACCCTCAGGATGGGTGAGTCAATCGTCTACGCCGGCGCGAAGAAGCACGGAGACGTCAGCCCCACTGCGTCAATGTGCCAATCAATCTCCGAGGTCTTCCGTCGCGCTGGTCTCAACCAGGAGACCGACCTTCGCCCTATTTCGATCACCTTCTGGGCCGGGCGTCAGGCCTTCGAAGCCGCCGAGGACCACAAGCTCGAGGCAGCGGCGAAGGCCATGGGGCTCAAGAGCCTCGACATGACGGCCCAGAAGATCGACTACACCTGGGACCAGCAATGAGTCGCTACAGTGCCCGTCCGCTACTCGGCGCCCGGACGGCGACCCTCAGCGACCTCGAGATGGCGATCATCTTGCTCTACCAGCCCCAGTTCCACGCCATCGCCGACTCTCTCTCCTACGCGAAAGACGACTCGACCGTCATCGGTCACCGCAACAGCGACTACCCGAAAGCGATCGTGCTCCTCATCGGCGCCCTGTCTCGGGTCTGTCGCAGTCTGCCAAAGGCCGAGGCAATGCTGCGGACACCCGACACCTGGGCGGCGATTCGCAAGCATTGGCGCTTGGCCAAGCAACTTGGCGTGATCGGAGACAACGAACCCGACGAACTACCCTCTAGCCCGATCAGCACTCCGCAGTGGCGCTACATGGTGGACCGATTCAAAGCTCAGCCAGGGAAGTTCGACGAGTTCTGCCAGGTCTTCACAGACGCATCCGTTGGCCTGGCGCTCGAGCTTGGCTACTTCGAAGATGGCTCAACGTCCAAGCCGGCGCTCAGTTCCTCGCTGTTTGCCGACGGGACCGAAATCCGCTCGCAGTACCGCTCCTACATTGACGAAGTTGTCGATCCCGTCACTGATGAAGTCCGCCTGGCCGCCGTCGACCCTGGCCGAGGCGGATGTGTGCGCGCGTGGCTCGTCGAGATTGACGGCCAATGGACAGGCGTCAATCCGGAGACCGGTGTAGTGCTGAAGAAGATTCCCATTGACGTTGAAGCACTCGCAAGTGGCAAGTACGGTCCGACCCAAGCCGCTTACAATGTGGTGCCCCTCAGCGTCCGCAGCGGCGTGCCCAACAGTCGCGTCACTCTGGGAATTGACATGGACTTCAAGGACAGCCAAGAAGCGAAGACGATTCTGCGACTCACGAAGCGAGTGGTGGGCGAGGTCCTCGAAGGAAAGGTCCAGTGCATGATCACCGACCTGATCCTGCGAGGTGTTCACCAGACACGGCTCTTTCAAGACCACGGCATCATCACCGTGAACAAGGTCGCCGCGGCGCCTCCGTCAAAGGACGACGGCTTTCATGAAGTGCTTAACCAGAACGGCAAACGCGTCAAGACACTCCCGCTCGATCTGGTCAGCCACAAGCGAGCGAACGGAGTGAAGTGCAAACACATGCTGGAGACGATAGACGGGGTCCTTGTCGAGGTCGACTACGACCAAGACGCGGCCAACCTCGTAGTCGTCAGCACTCCAGTGCGCAGGCAGGTGAAGCGCGCCAAGGAGACGACGACCGGAGGGCACCAGTATCGGTTCAATATTCGTTACACGATCGAGTGTCGACATGGCGCCTTCGACGTGTGGATCTGCCCGCATAGGGAGATTGGTGGTGACGATGGTCGGAAAGTCGCCGAGAACTACCGCGTCTTCCCCGAAGGCGATCCCGCTTACAAGGAACTCTACGGTGCTGGTCGCAATACCTCCGAAGGTGGAAACGCGCACCACAAGAACACGTATCCTCACAAGCGTGCCCAAGGCGTCGGTCGAATTCCCATCCTTCTCGACGTGCACCTGTACTTCATCTACGACAACGCCAAGTCCTGGTACTTCCAGAAGGGTTGGCGCATCGTCGATCCCTTACTCCACGGCACCGGCGTTGAAGAGGAGGACGTGCTCGCCCTAGAACTCGCGAGCTGAGTCCGTGCATCGTCAACACCAGCGGAGAACTTGTCGAAGTTTTAATGCGCCTGCTTCTTCACCGAACCGGTGGAGAGGCAGGCGCTTCGATCGATTGTGGGGTAATACCGGGCAATCCGATGAACTACTCTTGTGGGTCCGGGGATTGAGCATTTCTCAATGCAAATCTCCATCCACCGGGCCGCTAGCTCATCGGGAAGAGCAGGGGACTTTTAATCCCAAGGTGCCGGGATCGAGACCCGGGCGGCCCACCAGTAGAACAAAGGGCCTTGGATCGATCTAGTGATCATGTCTCGAAAAAGATCTCACGGTCTATCCCATGCTTCGCGCCAAGAGTTGGTCGTTCCCCACTGGCATGAGGTGATTCGGCCCGACCGATCGACCGCCATTCCCAATTGACTTGAATTCCATGCTCCTCAGACCTCCTCGTGAGCCGCAACGGTCGCAGCATTAGGGACTGAACAAGGATTCTGAAGCGATTATGTCGAATTCATAGGTCACCACTGTCCGATGACCCCCCACGGCTCTCGATCACCTCATAATTGGCAGCAAGAATCGAACCATGCAAATCATCCGTGGGTCGCGCCTCCGCTTGCAACGCTTCGGGACCACCTCCGCAGGTCGCTGCTAGTCGATATGACGAAAGGCGACAACATTTGGTTCGGAACTCTCCTCCTCGCTACATGGGAGAATCACGCTCACGCGGGTGCCGGTCACCGAGTCCGACTGTAGGGTGACGTCGCCAGCATGAGCCACGACGATGCTGCGCACGATGGGAAGCCCGAGCCCCGTACCGGACCGAGATCGACTGGCGTCAGCTCGCCAAAACCTGTCGAAGGCGTGACCCGCTTCCTCATGCGTCATGCCGGGTCCTGAATCTTCAACCTCGAGCATCACCGTGTCTCCCTTGACGGACAGGCGGACCTCGACGGCTGCGTCGTGTGGCGTGTACCGAAGAGAGTTATTGACCAGGTTGGCCACGACGCGACGGAGCCCAGAGGGGTCGCCCTGAACGATAGCGGAGCCAGGGGCCTTGACCTTGATTGTCCGATGAGGGTCAGTGGTCGAGGCGTCATCCACTACCTCCTGGATCAGCCGCGCGAGGTCGATGGGAGCGCGGTCCATGAGTCGGCCCTCGTCAAGACGAGCCAAGAGGAGGAGTTCTTCAACGAGTCTGCCCATCTGGTTGCCGGAGACTCCGATGCGGTGGATAGCCTCGTCGCGCTCCTCGCCATTCCTCAACTCGCCCTGGCGCCACAACTCGGTGATGCCGAGGATGACCGAGACGGGGGTGCGAAGTTCGTGCGACGCGTCCGCTACGAACTGGCGAAGTTGAGCTTCGAGCGAGAGTTGCTCGTCGAGCATCACGTTGAACGCCTGCGCCAACTTGCCTGCCTCTGTCCTTCTTCGCACCATCGTTACTCGACGCGTCCGGTCACCCGCGGTGATGGCGTCGGCCACCTCCGTGACCTCGGCAATCGGGCGCAGACCAAGTCGGGCGATCCAGAAGCCCGTGGCGGCGACAACCGCGAGGACCACGAGCCCGGCCAGAAGGAATGCGAGTCGGAAGAAACTCATCGTCGCGTCAATCTGCGCGAGCGAGACGGCTACGAGCATGTCAGTGTGCGAGTGCGGTAGTGCGAAGAGGACAGCGCGCCAGCGAAGGGAGTCGGAGATTGAGCCAACTGAGAAGATCTTGATATCACGCACTGACGTGGACGCGGCGCGAGGAATCTGTGGGGACGCTCGCCCCGCGTCGAGCGGTCTTGAGATGACGTTACGTTGTCCGTTAGTAATGGCAGCGATGTAGTACGCGCTGATCTTGTTGGTGTTGAACGTCTGCGGCAAGGAGCCGACCGGATGAAACGAAAAGGGAGCTGGGGCACCAATTGTCCGGGCAATCGGCAACGCGCTCTTCAACTGCTGGTCGACCTGCTGGAGTTCTGAACTTCCGACTGAGTGAACCAGAAGAACGCCAAGGAGCGAGATAAGCGCGAGAAGGAGTGTCGCCGCGAATGTGAGTCTGAGACGAAGGCTCACCGGGACGTTACTGTCGCTCGAGTCGGTAGCCGACGCTTCGGACTGTTCGGATCATCGTTGGCGGTGACGTGTCGATCTTTCTTCGCAGCTGAGAAACGTACGATTCAACGATGGTCGGTTCGCCATCGAAGCTGTAGTCCCAGACGTGGTCGAGTATCTGCCAGCGAGTCAGGACCTTTCCGGCATTCTTCATCAGGAAGAGTAGGAGACGATATTCTGTCGGCGACAATTCGACGGGAGTGCCGTTCTTGGCGACCGTGTGGGCGTCTTCGTCAATGATGACACCGCCACACGAGGTCAGCTCACGTTCGGAGACCTTGCCGGTGCGTCGCAAGAGGGCCCTCACTCGGGCCACGAGTTCTTCGACGCTGAACGGTTTGGCGAGGTAGTCGTCGCCACCGATTATCAATCCTCTGACCTTGTCGCCAACGGAGTCAGCCGCAGTGAGGAATATCACTGGGATATTGGCGCCAGCCTCTCTCAGCCGTTGGCAGACTTCGAAGCCGTTGAGATCTGGGAGCATCACGTCGAGGATGATCAGGTCGGGTCGGTTGCCTTCGAGGGCCAGTCGAAGACCCTCGTGACCGTTCTTCGCACGCGTCACGCTGAACCCCCTCAGTTGAAGGGTCGTCGTGATGACGTACGCGACGTTGTCGTCGTCTTCAACCGACAGAATCTCGATGCTCACCGACCAAGTGTGCCATCACATCATAAGAATTCCCTGAGGGTCCACTGACTGAATTAATAAGGTTGTCATCGCCGAGCCATACGAATGCCTGCGTAAGACCATGGAGTCCCCGTGTTGCCTTGGGTGGCGTCGTCGTGTCGGCCAGCGTCCATAAAAGATTTACTTCGTCCTCATCTGTTGTCCAGATTCGCTCTCCATACTGTCGCTGTGACCAAAAAATCAGACTCAATTAGGCAATGCGCCAGATACCGCTCCACCTCTGGAGTGTTGCTCGCTCTGGCCCTCTCGGGAGGGGTGTTGGCGGCGGGCGGGGGTGTTGCCTCGGCGTCGTCCAAATCCCCTACTAAGAAATCGACGACGTCGTCAATCAAGAAGTTCGACAGTTGTCTGAAGAAGCACGGCGTGGCCGTCTCCACCTTCGGACTAGGAGCACCGCCGAAGGGAAGTCCGGGCGGGTCGAATCCGCCGAGAGGCTTCTCCGGCAGTTCCAACATTTCCGGTAACCCTAAGACAAGGGCGGCGTTCCAAGCCTGTTCGAGCTTGCTACCAAAGGGCTCGCAATTCGGAGGTGCTGCGGGGACAACCTCGACGGCATTCGCTGCCTACCGCAATTGCATGACGCTCCATCACGTCACGCTGCCGAAGGGAGCCTCCGGGAGCGCACCGTCAACGGGTTCTACCGTCACCTCAAACCCGAACTTCAAGAAGGCGAACGCGGCATGCTCGGCGCTACTGCCGACGACGACCACCAAGACCACACCGAAGAGTTGACCGTTGCCGCGAATCAACTGGCGGCGCTTCAGCATTCACCCATACGGAGACACTGACATGAGAATCACGACATCCTCGCGCGTGTCGCGCAAGCGAATTGGCTACTCCGCCCTCGGGCTCGCCGTCGCGGTCGTAGCGGCATTCGCCTTTGCCTCGATCTACCACACGACCTCGTCCTCAAGCACCGGCGTCGCGCGCACCGTCAAGGTGACGAGGGGCACCGTGCAGTCGAGTGTCTCGGCGTCGGGCAATCTCTCAACCGTGTCCACCGCCAACGAGAACTTCGTCGCGGGTGGCACTCTGACGACACTCCACGCGTCGGTTGGTGAGAAGGTTGCGGCTGGTCAAGTCTTGGCAACAATTGACTCGAGTCAGGAGAATTCGGCTCTTCAAGCGGCCCGAACGACACTCGCGGTGGCGACGATGAACTACGCGAACGCGCAGACGTCGAGCGCGACCCTGCAGAAGTCGCTAGTGAACGCGCGGTCGACCCTCGCGACCGACGAGTCTGGTGGCACAGCAGTGCAAAAGTATCAGAATCAGTCCACTCTCGATACCGCGCAGCAGCAACTGACGAACGACCAGAATCAGCTCGCCTCGGACCAGACGCTGCTGGCCACGGATGAGAGCAATCTGGCGACGGCACAGTCCACGCTCTCCTCTGACGAATCACTCGGGTGCCCCGCCTCGGCGACGAGTTCGGGTTCTTCAGGACCCTCCGCGGGTCCCGTCACGGTATCGACGGGCTCAGCACCGTCAGTGGGCACCGATTCGGCGACCAACATCTCCACCACGTCGGCCGTGCTCAACGCCACCGTGAATCCGAACGGAGCGGGCACCACGTACTACTTCCAGTACGGCACGTCCACGGCGTACGGTCTGTCGACGGCCAGTACATCGCTCCCGGCGAGTTCGACCTCGTCGCAGGTTTCAGCGGCGGTCACCGGGCTCAGCCCCAGCACCACGTACCTGTTTCGTGTAGTGGCGACCAATAGCGTCGGTACGACCACGGGTGAAGGGGTAACTCTGACTACACCCACGACGTCGTGCACCGTTGACTCCCAGGCGGCGTCCACGGACCAATCGAAGGTTTCGTCCGACCAGAACCAAATCTCCAAGGACGACTCGGCGATCACCGTGCAGGAACTGTCGGTTCAGATTGCCCAAGCGAACGTGAAGGTCTCGCCATCAGTCATCAATTCGGACCAGTCAGCAATCACCCAAGACCAGGCCTCCATCGCCCAAAGCAGGGTCAGTCTCTTGCAAGACCAAGAGACCATCGCTCAGGACCAGGTGTCCGTTGACCAGGCCGAGAAGTCGCTGCAGGAGACACAGCTGGTCGCTCTCATCAGTGGCACCGTGACCGCGGTGAACGGCACGGTGGGCCAGGTGGTGAGCGGTGGTGGCTCGTCGACGTCCAGTGGGTCCTCCTCCACGTCGACGAGTTCGGGATCGAGTTCGTCGCTCGTCACCATCCAAAGTCTGCGATCTCTCGAAGTGGTCGCCAGCTTCGCAGAGGCCGACGCGATCAAGATCGCGGTGCACCAGACGGCGACGATCTCGCTCGCCTCACTATCGAACACCGAGGTGAAAGGCGTTGTAACCGCGGTCGCCCCGGTGTCCACCGTCGTGAACAACGTCGTGACGTATCCAGTCACCATCGCATTGATCGACCCGCCGGCAACGCTCAGGGACGGCATGACCACACAGGTGTCGGTGATTGTGCAGACGGCGTCGAATGTCCTGGAGCTGCCTAGCGCGGCCATCACGACAACGGGAAGTCTCTCCACGGTGAAGGTCCTCGTCAAGGGCGTACAGAAGGTCACCCCGGTGACGCTGGGTCTCGTGGGCAGTTCCTACACGCAGATCAGCAGCGGAGTGACCGAAGGCGAGACCGTCATTGAGCCGACGGCCACGGTCAGTGCCGCGACGTCTTCCGGATCTACCTTAGGCGGCGGCGGCTTTGGCGGCGGCGGCGGTGGCGGCTTCGGCGGTGGAGCACCATGACCTTGACAAGGGATACGGCGCGACACGCCGCGAGGAGCGACGAGTCACTTGGTTCAACGGGCGAGCCACCCATCATTGCTCTGTCGAACATTGTCAAGAGCTACAGGATGGGTGGCGTAGACGTCATGGCGGCGCAAGGTATCTCGCTCACCGTAGCGAAGGGAGAGTTCGTCGCGATCATGGGTGCGTCAGGTTCGGGCAAGTCAACGTTGATGAACATCATCGGCTGTCTGGACGTCCCCACTAGCGGTCACTATCACCTCGACGGCGTCAACATCCGCAGCCTTGACGACCGGGCGCTTTCGCGTATCAGGAATCGCAAGATCGGGTTTGTGTTTCAGGGGTTCAATCTGATCCCTCGGATGTCGGCGCTTCAGAACGTGGAGTTGCCGATGGCCTACGCAGGCATCAAGCCCGCAGAGCGTCGACAGCGCGCCGTGGTTGCGCTCAGCCTGGTGGGATTGAGCGACCGTCTCGAACACTTCTCCAGTGAGCTGTCGGGTGGCCAACAGCAAAGGGTCGCCATCGCTCGAGCCGTCAGTACCAACCCTGCGCTCATTCTGGCCGATGAACCGACTGGCAACCTCGACACGAAGTCATCGGCCGAGTTGATGACAATCTTCACCAATCTTCACGCGCACGGTCGCACGATCGTGATGATCACTCACGAGCACGACGTCGCCGAGTACGCCTCTCGTGTCGTTGAGTTACGAGACGGGATGATCATCAGTGACCACGTTCAGCGCGCGTTTGTCCCGGCGTCGTCTCGGCTTGAGCGATCCGGCACTACCATGATCGACGCCAACGGATCCGGGGACTGATGTCGAACCTGCTCGGGAATCTGCTCATGGCGGTGCGCGGCATCGGCTCCAACTGGCTGCGGACCCTGCTCACGATGCTCGGAGTGCTTATCGGCGTGGCGTCGGTGATCGTGCTGCTCGCCATAGGCACCGGCAGCTCGCAGTCGATTGAGAATTCAATCCAGAGCCTCGGATCCAACACTTTGACTGTCTTCAGCGGCCGGAGCTCCGGATCATCGTCCGGAACCCAGATTCGCAAGACGACCCTCAACTCGGCGTCGGTATCCCTGATCTCGGACCCTAACAACGCCCCTGACGTCCTCTCAGTGTCGCCGGTGATCTCAACCAGCGTGACCGCCGCTTACCAGGGGTCGAGTTACTCCACGTCAGTCATCGGGTCGACCCCCTCGTACCTCGTGGCCTCAAATTACACATTGTCGGCCGGCCGATCGATCTCTCATACCGATGTGATTACCCACGCGCAGGTGATCGATATCGGTGCATCCGTGGCGAGTGGCCTCTTTCCCACCGGTTCAGATCCCTTGGGCCAGCAGGTCCAACTGGGCTCGGCTCGGTTCACGGTCGTGGGACTGCTGGCGTCCAAGGGATCCAGTGGCCTCAGCAACGCGGACGCTGTGGCGATCGCTCCCTACACGGCGGTTCAAGATCAACTGACTGGCGAATCACAGTCGTTCTCAGAACTTCTTATCCAGGGTAAGAGCTCTTCGACGCTTTCGTTGGCCCAGAGCGAAGTAGAGAGCATCTTGGCCGCGCAGAACGATACGACGGTGGCAGCGCTTCCGTTCACCGTGCTTAACCAGGCGAGCCTGCTCTCGACGGCCACGTCGAGTTCCAAGACCTTCACCGTGCTCCTCGGGTGGGTGGCCGCAGTGTCACTCCTCGTAGGGGCGATCGGCGTGATGAACATAATGCTCGTCGCCGTGACCGAGCGAACCCGCGAGATCGGCATTCGCAAGGCCATTGGAGCGCGCAAAGGGGTGGTACTCACGCAGTTCCTGCTCGAGTCAACCGTGATCTCATTCCTGGGAGGCTTGTTGGGAACAATCGCCGGAATAGTCATCTCGCGCTTCACGATCGCGGGCGTCAAACCCGTGCTGGCCTCGTACTCGATACCACTGGCACTCGGTGTCGCCCTCACCGTGGGCATCGTCGCGGGTTTCTACCCGGCGTATCGAGCCGCATCGCTCCGCCCAATCGACGCTCTTCGCTACGAGTGAGTGTGAAAGGCAGACCAACATGACAAACAGATCGACGGGCACCAATGACGGTGGCCACTCGACAGGCGAATTCGACGGTGACGCGGTGACGAAACCAGAAGTGGACGTCGAGGGTCCGGACGGCGTTGAAGGCGAGGGGTTCGAGACATTGTTTGGCGACGAATTGTTCGGTGACGAAAGCGAAGAGTGGACCGAGCACGCCTCGTCAAAGGTTTTTCGAGCGTCATGGTTCGTCACCACGCTCTCGGCACTGCTCTTGATGCTGGGCGGAATTTGGCTCGGCGCATTCTTGCAACGCCACCAGTCGTCCTCGACAGCATCAGCGTCGCCGGCGTTCAGTGGGTTGATCCCGTCAGGCTTGCGCGGCACGAGCGGGACGGGTTCTAGCGCGTCGTCGAACATAACGTCGGGCACGGTAACGGACATCATTGGTAGGACCCTGTACGTGACTGACTCCAGTGGAGCCCTCATTTCGGTAAAGGTGAGTTCGACGACGACCGTCGATCGGAACGCCGAGTCGTCGCTTTCCGCGCTGAAGCCGGGCGATACCGTCACCGTCCAAGGCGCAACCGAGAAGAATGGCTCCGTCGATGCTGCGACGATTTCGGCTACCGCCAAAGGCGTCTCGGCATCCGGGTTCGGCGGCGTTGGCTCGTTCCCCAGTGGGGTTAGTGGCGGGTCCGGTGCGAGCTCCGGAGGTTAATCTCGCTGGCTCCGGCCGAACACGAAACACTCGCCGGCTCCCAATGCGGCATGACGTCGTGCAACGTTGGTTGGTCACATTCGTACCGGCGGCGGTCCTCAGCGGATTGGCAGTCACGCAAGCGAGCTGGGCCATTCGAGACTCGATTCGCTTCGCCGAAGATCCGAATTGGATGATGGCCACGGAGTTCGCGCGAAGCGCTCTGTACGCGACGTTCGTCTTCGGCTGTGCGGTCACCCTTTTATCGAACAGGGTTCCTCGGATGCGCGACGGTCGTGCACTGGTCGCGGCCGCCGCGCTGACCGCCAGCTTCTTGATGCTCGGGTTCGACGTTCTGCCGACCGGCCCCATCTTGTGGAACGCTCCGGTCCACGTGGCAGAGGGTGGCCTGGTGCTCACGATGATCGGCGCGGCTCTCGCCCTCACGGCGCTCGGGAGTATTGGGTCGAGCTTCTCGATCGTGCCCGAGGCTCGCACGCTCGTGGTCACCGGTCCCTATCGGTTGTTGCGCCATCCGATGTACCTCGCGGAGTTGCTCATGCTATTCGGGGTCGTCGTTGGATCTGTTCGGCTCACCACGCTCGTCGGAGCATTGGGCGTGGTGGGGCTTCAGATCTACCGAATCCGCACAGAAGAGAAACTTCTACAGGGAGCTTTTCCCGCGACCTTCGCAGACTTCTCCACGCGTACTCGTTTTCGACTCATCCCTCTTCTCTGGTAGCGGTCTGCTCTCCAGTCCCCGACGGTCGAGCGCGAGTGGCACCAACAAAGCTGTGCTCTCGCTTCTCGGCGGCCAACCGCCATGGTGAGTCCGCCCGGCTACATCCATCAACGTCAACCTGGGAGATTCGTCAGGTCTCACATCCATCGACGGCACCCAAGTAGCTTCGCAATGGTCGGCTCGCTCCCGAAACTGCAGTTCCAGAGGTGGTCGAGTATCTGTCAGTGAATCAGGACCCTTCCAGCATTCTTCATTGGGAAGAGAACGAGCCGATGCTCCCTCGGCGACAAGTCAAGGAGAGCATTGCTCTTGGCGACCTCGCAACCATCCTTCGAGCGCGCCACACGGAACCACTCCAGATGAAGGTTCGCTGCGATGACGTTCACGACGTTGCCGTCGTCTTCAACCGACAAGATCTCGATCCTCGTCGACCAAGTGTGGCCTTGCGTCATGAGATTTCCCTGAGGGTCCACCGACTGATTCCATGAAGTTGTCTTCGCCGAGTCCAACCAATTTCTTGTGGAAGACCATCAAGCAACCGCGTCGAGTCGAATCCTGCGCGTCGCAGTCAACCAGCGTCCATGAAAGTATTACTCGATCCTCACCAATCGTCCAGATTCACTCCCCATACTGTCACTGTGACTAAGACGTCAAACTCAGCTGGATGCCCAGCCACCCGTGGGGTGCTAGGCGCTTCGGTCCTCTCAGGAGCGGCGCTCGCCACGAGCGGTGGCTTGGCCTCGGCCGCGTCCGAGGCCTCCGCCAAGAAATCGACCGCGTCAAAGCTTCCGGACGACGAGCAACAGCGCGGAGCGACTGCTCGAACCTTCGCCGTCCAAGCGCGTCTAATCATCGACGAAGATCAACCGGGAATTCCTACCATTCCGCTGATCAGAAGACTGTCGAGCCCTAGCGGCCGATGGCAACCTAATTGCAGGCCGTCGTGCTGGCTACCGGACGTGACGTACGGGTGGCCCGAAATCGGTCCGCCTCCTCGAGATCGAAGATGACGTGCTGAAGGAGTTGACCCAGTCCAGTGGGCATTCCTCAACGCCATTCTCACCAACGACACCGACCATTCCAGCCCGAGTTGCGTGTGCTCTCCCTTCGCCTCACTCGGCGGTAATGGTCGGTGTCGTCCAAGTCCGTCTTTCGTCGCGAGAACATTGGTCACCTTGAGAAGTTGGTACAACCAAGCACGCGTCCCGAAGATTGGCATCACCGGAACTTCATGTCACGCTGACGAGCATTTCAGCCATCTCGCCGGGCGCATTTCGAACACAAGTACACTCCTGCGATTCCAGAAGGGCTTTTCAACTATGGCCTGTTTACGACGTCATCGGCTTCGCCTGACCTCCCTCGCCCTCGCCACCATGGCCATGGTGGCCGCCGCGCCCGCCGCCGCCCAGGCTTCCGTGAAGGACCCATCCGCGAGCTCCGTGATCAGCACCACGAAGGCCACGATCGCCAACGAGTCGGGCGTTCACGTACTGTTCGTCTCCAAGACTTCCACATCTTCGATCAAGGTCGCAGCTGATATCGGGACAACGAGTGGCGTAGAGACCATCACCGAAGGATCCGACCAGGTCACGATCAGGGTGACACCCACGTATGCCTACCTCAGCGGAAACGCTGCCGGCCTCATCTCACTCATGGGGTTGAGTGCCAAGGAACAGAAGAAGGTCGGTAGCGACGTAATCTCCATGAAGGCCGGAACGACCCCCTACAAGAGTCTCAAGTCGAGCATCACGATTCCCATGCTGGCCAACCTGCTGCCCACGGCCAAGGGGACGACCTACTCGACCAAGAGTATCGACGGCACGTCGTACTACCAGTTGAGTTGGGCCACGAAGGCCACCAGTTCGGCGTCCAAGTCGAAGTCCGTCCTTACCCTCTCCGACGGAGCGGCAGTCCTGCCCATCCGGGAGGTCAGCACTTCCTCAAGCCGTACCGCCACCACGATCTTTTCCAAGTGGGGCGAGCACGTCAGCGCTTCGGTGCCGTCAACTTCACAGATCATTCCCTACTCAAAGGTGGTCAGTTGACAAGCACACCCTTTCACAATCTGCGCACGATTCCATCTCGTCACTCCCGGCGCTCGAGGACAGGAACCCCGCGCAGGGATGCACACAGCTCAGGCGGAAGCTGGCTCGCATTGCTTGTCCCGGCAACGCTCACAGCGATGAAGAGACCGTTATCAAAGGAGAATGAAATGAGCCGGCGCAACCTGAACAGACGTCGCATCTGGATACCGACAACTCTCTCGCTTGTCGTGCTCGTGGTGAACGCCCTCGCACCGGTCTGGGCTGCCGGGGCAAGCACGAACTCGAGGGTGATAGCTGGCGTCGCGGACGTGAACGTGACCCTCGGATACGAAAATGCCACCGCGGCAGGAACGGGAATGGTCCTCACCTCCACCGGTGAAGTGTTGACGAACAACCACGTGATCCGCGGTGCGACGGCCATCAAGGTGCGCGACGTCGGAAACGGCAAGAACTACACCGCGACGGTCGTCGGTTACGACGTCGCCGACGACGTCGCGGTGCTGCAGTTGAAGGGGGCTACCGGGCTGAAGACCGTGCCGATCGGCAACTCCTCGTCGGTGGGAGTCGGCGCAAAGGTCACAGGGATTGGCAACGCTGGCGGCACGGGCGGGACGCCGAGTTCGGCGAGCGGGAGGGTGACGGCGCTGAACCAGTCCATCACCGTGATCGACGAGGCCACGGGAACGAGTCAGAAGTTGACGGGGCTCATCGAGACAGACGCTCCAATCGGGCCAGGTGATTCGGGTGGGCCACTGGTCAACGCCTCCGGCAACGTCATCGGCATGGACACCGCCGCGTCGAGCAGCTTTCAGTTCCAGTCCGGCGCCAACGAGGGATTCGCAATACCGATCAACACGGCGGCATCGATCGCCCGTCGGATCGAGGCCGGGGACTTCACGGGCAACGTCCACCGAGGCGCGACGGCCTTCCTCGGGGTTGAGGTGAGGAACTCGGGCTACTACCAGAACGGTTCGTTCCTTGCTGGTGTAGTCGTGGTCGGTGTCACGCCCGGATCCCCGGCCGAAAAGGCCGGACTCCGCTACGGCGACGTCATCACCTCGCTCAACGCCAAGACCATCACCTCTCCGACGCAACTCGTGAACAAGTTGCTCGCGATTTCGCCCGGCACCAAGGTGACTCTTAACTGGGTTGATCAGTACGGCACCGCCCACCGCAAAGTCGTGAAGCTCGCGAGCGGACCACCGCAATGATGACTCACCGATGGTGTCGCGGAATCAGGTCGGTCCAAGCCGGCAAATAACAGCCAACCGCAAATTCCCATTAATCATCATGTACCAGTTGAATGGTGATCACATCTTCTCGGCTTCTTTGCAACTTGATCCACTCTCACGTACGCAAGGCACTGTTGAAGTGTCCCAACGAGCGAAGGAGTACACGAGCTTCGAGACATTCGTGACGACAGACGGGACCCGGACCTCACTCTCTCGCGCGATGAAGTGTGGTTCGGGCCCCGTCGGCAGATGACTAGTTGGTGGTGACGCCAGTATTAGCCGACTGGGTTGCAGGACCACTGCCAAAGCCCTGCTCGGTCGAAGTGACCGCGAAGCTGGAGTCCAGTTTCACGGTCACATAGGTGCTGAATCGCGCCGGAAAAGTTGTAGAGCAAATTCCCTGAGGACCGCACCCTAACAAGGCGGACGCAAGCGAGGTAGCTGACCTTTCGAAAGTCTCGTTGTGGCGCGACACTGATGCGCCAAGTTGATGTGCAAAGGAACCAGTCGCTCAAAAATCCCACGCAATTTCCCACGGACCATTCCAACGCCACCAGACGAATCCGACGCCACCGGACAAGATTTCTTTGATTCTCGGACAATTCCGACCTCACCGGACAGATCCGACAGTTCGTATCCCTCTTTTAATCCCAAGGTGCCGGGATCGAGACCCGGGCGGCCCACCAGTAAAACAAAGGGTTTTCGGGCCCATTTGCTTTTCAGAGACCTCAAAACAGGCCTCCAATTTATCCCACGCATTTTGTTGCGATGGAGCGGTCCTGTAGTGCCTGAGGGTCACTCGCTTCCTTGCCCTAGGAACATTTCGTGAATCGTCGGACTGGAAAGTCAGTCTGCGGACGTCGAAGTCTCTTCTTCCGGGCCAACTTGGTCGGCTGCTTCGACCAATGCCGCAAGCGCCTGGTCGGGAAATCGATACGACTTTCCCATGATTCCGATCGGAATGCGCGAAAGCATCACCGCCATCGCAACTTCACTCGTCATGTGCTCGCGCCGGCGGGAAATGTCGGCGTGAAACGCAAGTTCGTTCATGACACCGACCAGCTGGCGACTCTGGGTCTTGGAAACTCCAACCAACTGCATGGCGTCGATCTCAGCGTTGATGAATGACCCAGGTGCGCCGTGCGCTTCTAACGTCATTGCTAAGACGATAGGAAGACGGCGAAGAAGAGTTGACGCAGGGGCTAGCGGTACGAGGACGGGAAGGAAGGTCCTTTCGTTAACGAACAGCGCGAACTGCGGCTTCCAGAAAAGGGGCTTGGCGTACCAGTTGCCGAGCTTCGTCGTGGGCTCGGCCACCGGGGCTTCGACGGGTTCCTTGATTCGATCGAGCAACTTCTTCGTCGCGTGAACGCTGTACACGCCTGCCATATTGCCATTTTCGCCGTCCTGCTGGGAGGACCAAGCGGTCCTGACGAACACCACTGTTGGCGCGAACGGGTCAACTCGGGACTGCGACTCGAAACGTGAGTTCGTGGGTCAGGGCTCTGGTGCGTGAGGTGGAATGAGATACGTTCGCAGCCACTCAGCCGTGCGCTCCTCGTTCCACTCCCCCGAAGCGACCGACAGCACTGCTCGCTCAGCTTCGTCGACGAACGGATAGGGATTCCACGACCACCCATTCATGTCAATGAAGAGTCGAAGCGTCACCCACGCGGCACGCTTGTTGCCGTCAAGCAGTGAATGGTTCTTCGCCAGCCGCACGAGCAATACTGCCGCCTTGTCGACGAAGTCTGGGTAGAGGTCCTGTTCCCCAAAACCCGCCGAAGGCGCGTGCAGCGCGGAATCCGCCAGATCCAACTTGGTGGCAGTAATCAGCGTTCGGACATCGAGACCGGTGACGGCCGCAGCGACGACCAGATAGTCGGTGAGGTCCGGATAGTGGACGCTCACTTCGCAAGACGTTCGAGCAGCTCGCGATCCTCTTCGATAATTTTCTTTAGCCGAGTCTTAAACTCTGGATTTTGCCTGCGTCGCTCGATGGCCTCAACCAGCGACTGCTTGACCGTCTCGTTAAGGCTCACCCCGTCCACACGAGCAATCGCTTCGGCGTTCGCCGCTACGTCGTCGGGGATTCGAATGGTGAGGTTCTTTGTCATAGTGTCATGATACCACGCCACCTTGACGAGCATACTCGCCCAGCTTGAGTCACGCAGCTCGCGCCAGCAACGGGTTGATCCTGACTGGAAAACATCCTCTCAGAGGATTTAGTCTCCAACCTTCCCGGCACGATTCACTAACGCAGACCAGTTGAACCGCGCTTTGGCCGGGGCGGTGTCACCCTTGCCCTGATGCCTCGCGAGAAGTGGTTCCATGGCGGGATTGTGATTCAAGCATGACATCTCAGTGACGCGATTATCTCGTCACGCAAGATTTGCGCAGCCGTCCCTCGAACGTTAAAGACAGTTCTCGAGCGGTTCGTTTTCGCTACCTATCATCGCCCTGAGCACTCACAGCGAATCCAACTCAATCCTAGATCGGAGTCAGCGATGGTCTTGATTTCAGTATTACAAGTCTTCGTTGCAGCCCTCGCCTTGGCAGTCATCTTTGGTCCTTTTGCGATCGCCCTGCGATCGCAAAAAGAAGACGGACGCGACAGAATTCACCGTTCATGCGAAAAGGATGTGGTGACGGCTAGCGCGAAACAAATCGAACACCTCTCCACCGTCGCGATCAGATGCCCGGTTTGCGGCAATGCTGCTTCCCGCTCAGACCAAGCAGATGACGCGCTCATCTCTGCGTGACGGCGCATGGCGCAATAAAGCCGCGAGTTCACTGTGGAGTCGGATACTGCTGGTGTCGGAGGCCCGACGTGAACCCGCACGCTGAACGCTCGTATGGATTCAAGAATCCCACGCTTTTTCCCACGGACCATTCCGATACCACCGGACGGATCCGACACCACCGGACAGGATTTCTTTGATTCTCGGATGATTCCGACTCCACCGGACCACTCCGACCATATGCATCCCTCCCTTAATCCTCAGGTGCTGGGATCGAGACCCAGGCGGCCCACTAGGACTTTTGGAGCATGGATGCCCAGTATTTGCGGTTAAAGCCTAAACATTATCCCCGGGTGACGAAATAACGTCACGCCTGTACGGCATCGTCCGGGAGCCCAAAGACGCTGAACAGGCCTCATTCCGGGCCTCGAATTTCCCCAACACAGCGAAAGCGTTTCGGAGAGCAGCAGCACCGTTTTGGAGATGACATGGCCTCCAACTTTCCCGGCGCGATTCAGATCGTGACCAATATCTACAACGACTACGAGCTCCATTTGTCTACGCAGCGGGCGAAGCCGATATGGCCGTCGTCATTGAACGTGAACCTCGTGACGTTCACTCAACCGATGATGCGACACCCAGAGTGGTCATGAGCGCTTCGACCCGACCGCGAATTTCATCACGGATGACTCGAACTGCGCTGACGTCCTTGCCTTCGGGATCATCAAGGTCCCAGTCGACGTAACGCTTACCCGGATAGATAGGACAAACGTCGCCACAGCCCATCGCGATCACGATGTCAACGGCCCGAACAATTTCGTCGGTCCACGGCTTTGGGAATTCTTCGTGGATATCAACTCCGGCTTCAGCCATCGCGTCGACGACCATCGGGTTTAGCTCCGCGCCTGGTTCTGAGCCTCCCGTGTACACGTTCACCCGATCGCCCGCGATGGTACGAAGCCATCCAGCCGCCATCTGGCTGCGCCCGGCGTTGTGGACGCACAGGAACAGCACACCCGGCTTGCCGGGCACCGAACTCTCAATCTGGGCCATTGCTTGAAGTCGTTGGCGAGCGAAGCGCTCGGCGAGCACTCCAATGAAGGTCTTCACCTTGGCCTTGGCGGCGAGCCGCTCGTAGGAGTCGACGACGAAGTGCTCGATCGTCTCGTCGTCGAAGGTTCCGTGGAACTCGCGCTGGAGCTCTTGGAGCGATCGCCCGATCAGGCGCTTCTCGTCTGGTGGCAGGTCTCGGAATTGACGCGGGTCGGGCATGGCGTGCTCCATTTCCTAGGAATTCGGCTCAAGAAGAGTGCCGACGAGGTCTCGGACGCGTCGTTCAATGTCATCGCGGATCGGGCGGACTTCGTCGATCCGTTTGCCCGCCGGGTCGGTCAGTTCCCAGTCAACGTAACGCTTCCCCGGATAAACCGGACAGGCATCACCGCAACCCATCGTGACGACGATGTCAGCGCTCCGACCCATCTCCTCGGTCAACTTTCGAGGTGACTCACCTGAGATGTCAATGCCTTTCTCGCGCATCACCTCGACAACGGCGGGGTTGAGAGTCTCACCCGGCGCGGAACCGGCCGAGTGAACGACGACGCGGCCGGCGCCGATCTCGCGCGCGAATGCCGCGGCCATCTGGGACCTGCCGGCGTTGTGCATGCACAAGAAAAGGACTTCGGGACGGTTGACGCTCATGGGGCCTCCGAGTGGTTGTGCGGGAAGATGAAGCGGATCAGTGCGTACGCAATGAGGGCCCCGATGACCTCCATTGCGACGAACATCGGCACTGAGCTCGGCATTATTCCCGCGAACGAGTTCGAAAGGGATCGGCCGATTACGGCTGCGGGATTGGCGAAACTCGTCGATGACGTAAAGAAGTACGCACCGCCGATCCAGATTCCGACCGCGAAAGGAACGGCGTTGGCCCGTCCGGTACGGACGCAGCCGTGGATCACGAGGAGGAGCCCGATGGTCGCGAGCACCTCAGAAAACCAAAACGCGCCCGACGAGCGAACCTTGGTCGAAAGGGCGACGACGGGGAGCGAAAACATCACGTTCGCGCAAATGGTGCCAAGACAGCCGCCCGCGATCTGGGCGACCACGTAGAGCAGAGCGTCCCGGGTTCTGATGGTCCCGAGCAATCGGTCGACGAGAGTAACGACGGGATTGAAATGGGCTCCCGAGACCGCCCCGAACATGAGGATCAGCCCAATCAGCGCCGCAGCGGTCGCCGCCGCGTTCTCGAGCAACTGGATGCCCGTGTCACTCGGAGACAGGCGGCTCGCCATGATTCCCGATCCGACCACTGCAATCAACAAGAAAGCCGTGCCCAGGGCTTCGGCGATCAGTCGTCGAGTCAGGTTGAGCCGGAGCTGGCCCGTGCCGGTCTCTGGCAGTACACCGAGTTGCTTGATCGCATTCTCAGCGTCGCGGCTGCTCATGGAAGTCTTTCTGCTACCTCGAAAACCGCTTCGATTCGCCCTCGCAGATCAGCGACGGTCGCGTCAAACGCGCGCTTCGTTGCTCGCTGCAACGGGTCGGGCACCGACCAGTGCCACCATCCCTGATCCGAGCCAATCTCCTCATGTGCCCGGTCGCACACGGTGATCACCAGCGGTGGCACGACCGCAACTTCGTCAAACCGGCGCGGAATCGCGTCGTGGAGGTCGAGCCCCGAACGCTCTGCGGCCGCGATGGCGCCGGGGTGCACTCTCTGCGCCGGATGGGTTCCCGCGGACTGGGCACCATTTCCGGTGATCTCTCTCCACAACGCTGCAGCGAGCTGGCTGCGCGCAGAGTTCTTCGTGCAGATGAAGAGGACATCATTCGGCGTCTTATCGGCTGAGAACTTGAGTTCGCCGAGGGCGTCACGGACGAGGCGAACGTAACGGCGTCGGGCGTCACCGCTCGAATGGGAGCGGACGATGAGACCGGCCTCTTCGAGCGTGTCGAGGTGGTGGGCAAGCAGATTCGACTCCAGGCCGGTCAGAGCCTGGAGCTCAACTGGCGCACGGTCCGAGACCATGAGTTCGTCGACAATCAAAAGACGGACCGGATCGCCAAGCGCGGCGTGCAGGACTGCCCGATGTTCCACCATTGGATACTGAATCACGAAGTGACATTATCACTCAATATTTCTTGAGTTAATCTCATCCCGGGCAATTCTGCCGACTCCTTGCTCCCTTGGGCAAGAACTGGGCGACACCAATGAGTTATCGTCGTAGAACGATGACGGTACGACCTGGACCCGCCGTGAACTCGCCGGAGTGCTGCGACGTAGATGCCACTTCGCCCGTGGTGGAGGCACCAGACGACGACACCCTGGCGGTCATGGCCAAGGCGATTGCGCATCCGACTCGAGTAAGGATCCTTCGGGTTCTCGATGCCCATCGGACCTGCGTCACCGGTGACGTTGTTGCCGAACTGGCGCTAGCCCAATCGACAGTGTCCGAACACCTGCGAATCTTGCGCGAGGCGGGCCTGATCCAAAGCGAGATCGAGGGCCCCCGTACCCGTTACTGCGTGAGTGCCACGGGCCTCGCCGCACTCAAGGCTGGCGTCGCGGCGCTCTGAACTAGGTCCTCGGAACTGATTGACGTACGTGAATCTATCGGCTATCGTCGATTAACGATAAGAATCCAGAGGAGCAGTCGTGCAGATTGAAGTCTTTGACCCCGCCATGTGTTGCTCGACCGGAGTGTGCGGCCCGAGTGTCGATCCCGCCCTCGCGAAGTTCGCCGCCGACCTCGACTGGTTGACGTCGACCGGAGCGACCGTCCGACGCTTCAACCTCGGCCAAGAGCCAGTAGCTTTTGCCGAGAACGAGCAGGTACGAGCACTCCTGACCGAGAAGGGTGAAGCAGCACTCCCAGTCATCTTCGCCGATGGCGAGTTGCGCGCCACCGGTCGATTCCCAGTCCGTGGGGAGTTGGCCGCGTGGGCCTCAGCCGAAGTTCCGGTACTACCCGCCGACCAACTCTCGGTCAACGTCAAGGAACTCATTGGCTCAACCACCAACGAAGTATGTGGCGAACTGGCGAGTGAGCCGCCGACCGCGTCGTGCTGTGCGCCGTCCGAGTCGGTTGCACTAGGTGCAAAGCCGACCGGCGCACCCAGCTGTTGCTGAGGGTGGCGCTCTGATGCTCGAAGGTCTATTGGCTGCACCGACCCGGTTCATGTTCTTCACCGGCAAGGGGGGTGTCGGCAAGACCTCACTTTCGTCGGCCACGGCGATTGCCCTCGCCGGAATGGGTCACCGAGTGCTGCTCGTGTCGACCGATCCGGCGTCGAACCTCTCTGAGGTCCTCGCAACTCCAATTGGACGCACCGCGAACCCGGTCAGCGACGTCTCGGGACTCGACGCACTCGACATCGATCCCGACGCCGCTGCCGCAGCGTACCGGGACCGGGTCGTCGGCCCGATTCGAGGTGTGCTCCCAGACTCGATCGTGAGTGGCATTGAAGAGCAACTCTCTGGCGCGTGCACCGTGGAAATTGCCGCCTTCGACGAATTCACCTCGTTACTGGCTGATCCCGGGGCCACCGCCGACTACGACCACGTCATCTTCGACACCGCGCCGACTGGGCACACCCTGAGACTTCTCGCCCTCCCGGCGGCATGGACGGGATTCCTCGACACGAGCGCGGTGGGTGCCACCTGCATCGGTCCCCTCTCGGGGCTCACCCAAGCACAGGACCGCTACCGCGTCGCCCTCGAAGCCCTTGCCGATCCGACGATTACTACCCTCGTGCTCGTCACTCGTCCCGATCGCGCAGCAATCAACGAGGCTGATCGTGCCCGTGTTGAACTCGAGACTTTGGGGCTTACGAACCAGTACCTCCTAGTCAACGGTGTCTTCAGGGCGCAAAACGCTCAGGATCCAACCGCCCGTGCGCTCGAGGCGCGCCACCGCGAAGCGCTCGAGGCGCTGCCCGCGTCCCTATCGGGCCTCCGGTGCGAAACCCTGCCTCTGCTCGCTGGTGCTCCCATTGGTGCGAACGCGCTACGAGATCTTCTTCAGGGCCGCAGCCCTAATGGCGTCGCCGTTGATGAATTCGATGCGGCCAACACGACCCTGGCCGACATCGCTGACGACATCGCGACAAGAGGTCACGGACTCGTTATGACAATGGGCAAGGGTGGCGTTGGCAAGACCACGATTGCCGCGGCGCTTGCGGTCGACCTCGCACGTCGTGGACTACCGGTCACTTTATCGACGACTGACCCCGCCGCGCACCTCCAAGATGCGCTCGGCGAGGGACGGGCTTGGCCCGCGGGGCTGCTGGTCGAGCGAGTCAACCCGGACGCGGCGACGACCGCGTATATCGCGGACGTGCTCGCCACGGCTGGCGCCAATCTCGACGTCGCCAGCCGGGCCGTGTTGGAAGAGGACCTTCGTTCCCCGTGTACCGCAGAGATTGCTGTCTTCAAGGCTTTCGCCGCCACCGTGGCATGTGCGACCGACCGAATCGTCGTGCTCGACACTGCACCCACGGGTCATACCTTGTTGCTACTCGACGCAGCGGAGAGCTACAGCCGCGAGGTCAACCGCCTACAAGACCAACTGCCGAGCGATGTCACGGAACTCCTCGGTCGGTTACGAGACCCGGAGTTCACTTCAATCCTGCTCATCACCATTCCAGAGCCGACTCCCGTCCACGAAGCGATGGCCCTTCAGGAGGATCTCGGACGCGCAGGAATTCGCCCCGCAGCATGGATTGTCAACCAGAGCCTCTCGGCCTCCGGCACGGACGACCCAATATTGGCCGCACGCGCCTTTCATGAAACTCGATGGCTTAGAGAAGTCCTCAGCCACCATCCTCGTGTCGCACTGGTCTCCTGGCAGCCGACGTCGCCTGCCGGGCCAGACTCGCTCGCGTCCCTCGTGAATTCCGATCGCCGAGCAGCCGTTCTGATCCATTAACGAGAACTTCGGAAGTGCGCGGTGTCAATGACACGTGGTCGATGCCACGGACCCGAACAGGCCTCATTTTAGGCCTCATATTTCCGCAACACTACGAGACGAGACCGACAAGGGACAACGCGTTTCCTTGAGGACTAACGACTTACGCAACCAGATCGACACATCGCAACCATTCGCAACTCCCTTTTAATCCCAAGGTGCCGGGATCGAGACCCGGGCGGCCCACCAGTAAAACAAGGGGTGTTGGAACTGTTAGTGGTTCTGTGTTGGGACAAATCCCACGCCTTATCCCACGCCTTATCCCATGCCTGACCCCATAGATGAGTCCCCACGCGCCTCGTGGTGCACGGACCAAGCGAAACTGGCGCCACGCTTGGATGTCACGAATTCCATCTTGCTCAAACCTCCTCAGTGATCCGCAACGGTCGCGGCGTTAGGTAACCGGACAGAGATTCCGAAAAGAACATCGGATTTCTCAGGTAGCGAGCGTCGAACGAGACAGTTCCCGTAACGGTCTGATCCTGTGGATATTGGCACTGGCCTCAGAGAAGCAAAGTCCCCGCTTCCCTATCGGCTCAAGCCCTAACATTTTGGCGTGACGAAGATCTCAGACTCCGATCTCGCTCTGGTTCATCAGTACTGCGCTGAACGAATTCCGGCCGAGTTTCAGGACCGAATCCGCTTGGAGGTCGTGGTCCGGGGAACGTCAATCACTATCGTCGAATGCCGTCCACCGTGGACTGCCGATCTTGGAACAGAATGGACTCGACATGACGTCGCGCAGTTGCGTTACGCCGGTGTGCATGATCGCTGGACGCTCTACTGGGCCGATCGCAACGGAAGATGGAATATCTTCGCTGCCATCGAATCGGGTCCGGTCAGTGAACTTCTGGGCGAGATCGAACTTGACAGCAGCGGCATCTTCTGGGGCTGACCATGCTCGAGGCAAATCGTCCTCAAGCCTCAGGTGTCAACTAGACCTTCAGCAGTTCCATCACTCTAACCATTGCCAGTTTCTCTGGGCTGCCTCAGCAGTCGAATTCTACTCTGGTGTGCGATCAGTCCAAGATCGCGACACCCGAGGTCGGGTCAAAGAATTCGAAGCGGTCAGGGGAAACTGAGAACTTGAATTGGTCGCCGGTACGCACTGGATGTCCCGGCTCGATGCGCGCCACACAGTCGGCTGTGGATCCCGAAGCCGGCATACGAGGCTCCTCTTCACCACTAGTTCTCTCCGAACTCGCCGATTGCACGACTCGGGCATCGGTGGAGAAATGAACGAGTAGTTCGGCTCCGAGCGCTTCAACTAGTTCGACCTCGCCAGTGATAACTGACGTGAAGCTACCGCCGCTGGATGCATGCAGGTCCTCGGGTCGAATCCCAACGACGACTTCCTTTCCGCCATAGCGCCTCAAACCGGGGTGCCGGCGAATCGCATCCGACGACAACGCTATTCGTTGGCTCCCGAGGGAAAGAGATCCGAATTCAGCTGAGATTCCTGCTTCGAATAAATTCATCGCCGGCGATCCAATGAATCCGGCTACAAAAACATTCGTTGGATGGTCGTAGAGCGCCTGGGGAGTGTCACATTGCTGGAGAACGCCATCACGAAGGACAGCGACCCGATGTCCCAACGTCATAGCCTCGATCTGGTCGTGTGTGACGTAGAGAGTGGCGACTCCAATGCGCTTCTGGACCCGGGCCACTTCGGCACGCATCTGGACACGGAGTTTGGCGTCGAGATTGGAAAGCGGTTCATCCATCAGAAACGCGCTGGGCTCGCGAACAATCGCCCGACCCATCGCCACTCGCTGTCGTTGACCGCCGGAAAGTTGCGTGGGCTTGCGGTCAAGCCAATCACTGATCCCGAGAACCGCGGCCGCTTCCTTGACCCGTTGTTCAATCTCGTGTTTCGGCATCTTCTTCATTCGAAGGGCAAAGCCGATGTTCTGGGCCACCGTCATCTGGGGGTAAAGCGCATAACTCTGAAAGACCATCGCAATGTCGCGATCTCTCGGGGCCACGTCGTTCACCACTTGATCACCAACGCGAATCGTCCCTGCAGTGATGTCTTCGAGCCCAGCAATCATCCGCAGTACCGACGTCTTGCCGCAGCCCGACGGGCCCACGACAACCATGAATTCGCCGTCCGATATATGCAGGTCAAGTCCGTGAACAGCCTCGAAGCCGTTCGGATAGACCTTGGTAACCCCCTCGAGAGTGATCGAAGCCATGTCTTCCTCCTCAGCCCAGTCCTACCGAGCACTCGCAAATACTTCTCGGGGATGAACCCACTCCCGATGCTCTTCGTGCACAGTCCCGCAGAACGTCAGTCTGATGCCGCACCGACCAACCGCTACGGATTTCGCAGTGATCACTCGGCACTATTGGCCTCCCGCATCTGAAGGCGCAGAACAGACCAGCCGCTCACGAGGGGGAGTTCCACCTCGACGGCGCGGCCCTGACGGTGAGCCACCTCCTTGCCAGGAATCGGGGCGAAGCGATCGCCCTGGTCACCGAGAACCGCGGCGGTGACCTGCCAGTCCTCCGGGTGATCCAGCAGCACCCGGATTACCACTGAGGAGACGCTTCCCTTGGCCGTCGGCTCGGACCATCGCCCGTTCTCGCTCCCGGTCAGATCGACCACACCCACCGTCACCCGGCCCTTGGCGTGAAACACCCGCGCGAAGACGGATCCGCCGACGGGCTCTGGGCGCACCGGCGCCAAGGCTTCCACGCTGACCGAACCGTTCTCGTCACCGATCTCGTACCAACTGGTGTCCTCACCCTCGAGGAACAGGTCACGACACCGGAGGGCGAAGCGGCGCCAGGCGACCACGGTGACCGCCTCATCCTCAGTGAGGCGCGAGTGCTTCGGATAGTAGGGGTCGCAGAGCGCCGCGGTCTTGTCGCCGTAGATCAGCGCGCTCGCCCCGAGCAGAGTGACGATCGCCTCGGTCGAGACGTCCGTGCGCAGGGACGCCTCGCGCGCCACACCTTCGACCAGGCCGGTGGGGCTGTCGATCCCCCACACGGGCGGGTAGCACGCGATGGAGCCGCGCATCAACTCGTCTCGCGACGCCTCCGGGCCAAGGAGGCCCGCCCGGCCTGCGGTTCGATCCAACAGACCTTCGAAGTGGCGCCAACCATCGTTTGGGGGCCACACCTCGCAGTAGCGAAAGCCCGGTCCGCCGGGCAGGTTCGTCGCCGAGGGAACACCGTTCACCTGATTGAAGCTGATCAACTCCGAGGGCCGCGCGGCGCGCAGGAACCTCAGGAATGATTCGTACGCGAGTCGCAGGTCGATGGGGTTCCCGTCTGCGTCATTGGCGATTCGCGGATATCCGTAGGTATCGATGTGGAACCCATCGAATCCGACCGCATCGGCCGCAGCTCCGTAGGTAGTCACGAAGTGGCGCTGCCACTCCACGTTGGCGGGATTAGCCAGCACAATCTGATCGAGGAACCGAATGGCCTCACCGTCGCCTTGGTACATGAGCATTTCGGGGTGTTCCAGAGCGAACTGGTTGCCGACCGCGTACACCGGCGCGTAGGCGTGCATGACCGCACCGAGCTCTCGGAGCCCCGTGGCCAGTGCGCGTAGCGCCTGGAGGGAGACCGGGCGGTGCGACGGATCCTCCCAGCCGCCTTCGGGACCGAGCGGCTCGGTGTAACTCGCCATCCAGTCGTAGACCTGGACCACCGTGGAACGCAGTGCCCGATGCCATTCGATCACCGCTGGAATGTCTTCGTCGCCGAACGACGTCGCAAAGCCATGCACCGGGCGCTCGCCCGGATGGGCGCCGACCGTCGTCAACTCCTCGGCGAGCAAGATCCCTGAAGCGTCGAACGCCTCAATGGCGTACGTCCCGGTGGGCAGCTGCGCAAAGCGGGCGTCACCTTCCAGTTGGGCCTCGACCACGTCGCCAGTGGCCCGACTCGCTTGCACGCGAATCGTTCCTGCGGGCAACATCGCAACGACAATCTCCTCGCCGCTCCGATAGAAGGCCCGTACATCGCGCAGTGGATGCAGTCCACCGTTACCTTCCCTGTCCTGCATCTCGTGGTTGCTCATTTCAGACTCCTTCTGTTTCCCAGGCGCGGTTGGCGTGGTTTGTGCTTGTCGTCTTCTGCGGGTTCACGACGACCAAGGAACTGGACGTCGGGTGGCCAGGTCCTTCGTGCTCTTCGTCAGCGAATTGCACCGAGGGACACTCCCGAACGGAACCAACGCAGCGATATGAGGAAGACCACGATCACCGGAACCGTGGCAATCACTGATGCCGCGAAGAACGGGCCCCAGGCAACCGTGTGCACGCCGATGAAGTCGGCCAAGCCAACCGGGAGCGTGTAGTGCGATCCCGAGTTGATCATCGTCAACGCCACGGGGAACTCATCCCAAGCCGCGCTGAAGATGAACATCGACACGACGGCGACCGCCGGGAGCGAAAGCGGCACGATCAGGCTGACCAGCACTCGCAGCGTCCCGGCCCCGTCCAGACGGAACGATTCCTCATACTCACGAGGGATCGCCTCGAAGAAGCCACGAAGCAGAAAGATCGTGAACGGCAGGTTCGATGCGACATAGAGAAGGACGAGCCCAAAGAGCGAATCAAGCAAGTGGAGCCGGTCCATCAGCAGGAACTGGGGGATCAGGAGCAGGAGATTCGGTACCGCGAGACTCGCCAGGAAGACGTAGAAGATCAGCTCCTTCAGTGGGAACTTGTAGCGTGCGAAGGCGAAGGCGGCGAG
The DNA here is from genome assembly GCA_003133665.1 of Acidimicrobiaceae bacterium. GTDB lineage: Bacteria > Actinomycetota > Acidimicrobiia > Acidimicrobiales > RAAP-2 > RAAP-2. Next base: position 86,491 of record PKYK01000023.1, read on the forward strand.
CGAGGCGAAGACCACCGTAATGACGACAGTCGCGACTGAAACGATAAGGCTGTTGACAAAGTAGCGGCTGAAGCTGTTCTCGGTCCACGCCTGCACGTAGTTCTGGACCGTCGGATGGGTGGGGATGAGCACGGTTGCCCCGAGGAGACCGCCATTGGGCTGGAACGAAAGCGACAGCATGTAGAGGAGAGGGCCGAGGGAGACCAGCGACAGGAGCACCGCGATGACGAGACGTGACCGGTTCCGCCGGCGAATACCAAAGAGTCCGGGGCCAGTCCCCTTCATGGGGATGGCGGGCTTGGTCTGGTCAGGTCGAGTCGCGAGTGCCACTATCTGATTCCCTACACATCCTGCTGGCGGAGAATACGTATCTCGGCCGCACTGAAGCCGAACAGCACGACGGCGAGCAGCGACGCCAGGGCGGCCGCGTAGCCGAAGGCGAAGTTGGAGAAGGCTTGCTGGTACATGTAGGTCATCAAAGATTGCGTCGAGTTGTACGGGCCACCCTTGGTGATCTCGAAGATCTGGGTGAACACCTGCGCCGCGCCGATGACGAGCAGCACGGTCACGAAGGTGACCGCCCCACGAATCGACGGCAGGACGACGTGGCGCCAGACCCGGATCTCCGAGGCGCCGTCGATTCGGGCCGACTCGAGAAGCTGGCGCGGGATTCCATCGAGGGCTGCGAGAAAGATGATGAACGACCAGCCGACGCCCTTCCAGATACTGAGAATCCAGATGACGGCATCTGCCGTCCAGGTCTGTGCGGTCCAGTGGATACTAACGGTGTGACCGGCGAACAGGCCGACGACGGCGTTCATGACGCCGCCCTGCGAAGCGAAGATGTAGGAGAAGACCCAGCTCACGACCACCCACGAAGTGACGACCGGAATGTAGACGGCCGCCCTCCAGAACATCGAACCGGGCAGGTGGTCGGTGAGGACAGCTGCCGCGAACAGTCCGAGCGCCATCTGGATGGGCACTGTGATGACGATGAAGAGGAACGAGTTGAGACTCGCGGTGCGCACTACGGGGTCGTGGAAGATCGCAATGTAATTCGACCAGCCCATGAAGGGATTGTCTGCGCCAGGAAAGATATGCCAGTCATAGAAGCTGATGTTGAATTGGCGAAAGATCGGATAGACGGTAAACGTCAAGTAGATAAGGACCGCCGGCACGAGCAGGAGGTAGGGCGTCGCAAACCGCAGCACGCGGTGCCCCCGCGTGCTGCGCCGCGAGGCGGCACCCGGCGAGATTGTCGCCGGGTGCCGCTCGAGGTTCCCTGCAGTACTCACTGCTCTACTTCAGCGCCGCATTTGCTGCCTGGGTGGCGGTCTCCAGCCCTTGGGCCACAGTGACCTTCCCAGCGAGCATCAGAGCCAACTCGTTGGAGAAGGCCGTGTCAAGCGCCGCGTAGCCCTTGGTTACGGGCCGGGCCCTTGCGGTCAAGAGCTGCCTAGCAAAGACCTGGAGTGCCGGGTTCACCTTGGCTTCGGCCGCGTTGTTCGTCTTGTAGGCCGTCATGTTGCCGGCACTCGCCATCGCAAGTTGCGCAACCGGTGACTGGAGGAACTTGACGAACGTGATCACATCGGCCATGTTCTTGGCATTCTTCGGGATGACGAGGTCCTCACCGCCGACGACCGAGATTGAGCCGCCAGGACCGGTGGGGATTGTTGCGGTACCGTAGCCGGTGAAACCCGCTGCCTTGTAGCTTGTCGGAGCCCACGGCCCGTCGAAGTACATCGCGTACTGGCCAGTCGGGAAGCCCGTTTCACCGCTGATCGAGCCTGAGCCGCCAGCCATGTCGCTGCCGATGACCCCGCTCTGCTCGTAAGTCACGAGTTGCTGAACACATGCGTTCATCGTTGGACTGTCCATGTAACCAGTCGCCGTCGTCAACTTCTTGTTCGTGAAGTTGGCGCCGCACGTCCACGCAAACGGTCCCACGTTCCAGATGTCAGTACTGTCCACGCCAAGGCCGTGTTGGCCCTTCGCGGGAATGGTCAGTATCTGGGCGTCAGCCATCATTTGGGCGTACGTCGTCGGTGGCGTGAGATTGGCCGCAGCGAAATCCGCCTTGTTGTAGAAGAACACCTGGGTATTCGTGTCGTCGGGGAGCCCGTAGTAGTTGCCCCTGTAGAGGTTGGTTGAGAGCGGTCCCGGATCAGCTTGGGCCAGGACCTTCTTGAACCACGGCTGCTTTGAGGTTTCCAACAGCACGCCCTCCGAGGCCAACTGGGGAACCCAGGCGATGTCGGAACGCATGAGGCTGGGCGGGTTTCCCGCCGCCGCCGCCGCAATGAACTTGTTCAACATTCCGTCATACGGAAGGGTGTCGTCAATGACCTTGATGCCTGGGTGCAGAGACTCGAATGCTGGAATGACGACGCCATTCATCACCGGTGTCTCTGTTACATCGTTGTACGCGTTCCAGAAGTGGAGCGTCACTGTCTTGTGATGGGTTGCCGCCGACGCCACACCCGGTCCAACGCCATAAATGGCACCGGTGGCTACGAGCGCGATGAACGCGACGAGCAGTCGTGACGTCGTTCCAGTCCTTCCCCTTATCATTCGGTACAAACTCATAGTAATTCTCCTCTGTCTGTCTTCTAATTGGACCGTGTGGCCCGGTTTCCTAGTTGTTGCAGTGACCCTCTGGGCTGAGTGCCCCCCTACCTCTCCCCCTTTACCTGGATTGCCTACAGAAAGAGTTGGGACTCGTCAACACTCTCCGTTCGATCTCACGACACGCTGCGCAGATCACGACGTGCCTTCCTCGCGACTCGTCAGTTTCGAATCCATTGCCGGGAGAGATTGCTTCCCTTCATCCGAGTCTTCGAAACTCTCGAGTGCGATCGATAGAACGACGTACATCGCGTGCGACCAGGTCAGGTCTTGAGCCGGGGGACCCCACAGCTCGATCCATTCATGAAAGTGCTTCGGATCTCTGACTTCTCCACCAAACTGTTCGCCGAGTCGGCCCGATTGATCGATGTGGTCCGATATCCAGTCCTTACATCGTCGAGCTCCTTGCGGATCACCAAGAGCGAGGTAGTGCAAGCCAAGCGAACCGGTGAGGACTGGCCACGCTCCGCTGCCGAAGTAGACGTCAGCGGTATAGCGACGGATTCCCCCATCGAGACCAAGGCGATCCTCGATGAGGGTGACCGTCGCAGCGAAAGAGCGATCGGCCGGGTGAACCACCCCAAAGGGCACAGAGAGCCAGAGCAGGCTTCCATCGACGTCGTCGTTCGCACTCGACTTGACGAAATGACCCACCCGAGCGGCGTCATCAAAGACGCGCGCTCGAACCCTTTCGGCCGACGTCTGGTAGTCGATGTTGCCCAGCAGTCGATGTGCGGCAACGAGTCCGCCGTAGACGCAGGCAAGCGTCGAAGTGTGCACATCGTCGCCGCTCTCTTCCCACACGTCATAGCAAGGGCTGAGGGCAAAAGCCGACAGGTACCGAGCCACTCGATTTACCGACCCGAATAGGTGCTCGGGAACGCCCGCGGCTCCCGCAAGTTCCAAGTGTTGACCCAGCGACCAGAGCCACGTCCCGTAACCATCAATCTGAAAGTTCGGCCAGTCGTCGACCACGATCGAACCGTCGAGGTCGAATCGCGCTGGTGGCATATGCAAGCGGTCCGGCGCTTCACCGCGCTCGTGCTGTGCAATGACGCCGTCGATGTCGTCGGCGATACCAGCCACTGCGTCGTTCACCCACGAGTGATACCGAGCAGATGCTTCATGTTCACCGGCGAGATCGAGTGCGTACGCGCAGAACGACCCGTCGCGTAGCCAGCAGTAGTGATACTGAGCAAAGTCGGGCGAGGCGATGATTGCCCCGTTCGCCTCTTGATTGTGGAGGATGGACTGGACGCTTCTCTCCACCCTGAAGGCGTTGTCTTCTGATACCAACTCATCAACCATTCACGAAACTCGCTTCACTGGTGGTTGCAGACGAAGATGAGCCCGAGCGATGCCAGATTGCCTGACTTCGGTCATCGGCACCGGGCAGATTGAATGACTCGCGAAGGACCAGCGTCGCTGCTCCGACGGCCCACGCTTCGTCACCCCAGTCCTGCACCTTTATTTCGAGATCACGGCCGAGATCTGCGAAGGTCTGCTCTCGAACAGCACTCACGATGGGATCTATGAAGACTGATCCGAGCGAAGTGCCCTCACCACAGATGATGAGAAGTTCGGGATTGAGCAGCGTGATGACATTGGCGACGGCGAGACCGAGCTTTCGTCCCGCGCTATCGATCACTTCAAGCGCAGCGCTGTCGCCTAGCTCCACGAGAGTCAGGAGTTCGTCACGCGAAACCTCATGACCCTTCCGCTCCCCGACACGACGACGCAATGCACCCTCACCGACCATTGCCTCGAGGCAACCGAATCGACCGCATTCACACTTCGGTCCACCCGGTTCAACGATCATGTGCCCGAATTCGCCGCCCGCTCCGCGGGCACCGCGATAGAGTGAGCGATTAATCACAATGCCGAGACCGATGCCGCGTCCCACGCTCAAGGTGAGGAAGTCCTGAGCGGTTGAGGCGTCGCCAGCCCATTTCTCAGCAATCGCCAGCGTATTGACGTCGTTTTCGACCCAGACGGGGAGACCCATTCGACGACGAAGCGGCTCCGCAAGTTCCACGTCTCGCCACTGAAGGAGATGCGAGAACTTGCACACGCCACTGCTCGTTTCGATGATGCCCGAGAGACCGATGCCCACACCCAGAACCTTGGAGGGGGGCACAGCAGCGGCGCGAAGTACTCGACGAGTCTCATGTTCGATGGCGGCAATCGCCGCAACCGGATCACCCACTAGTGGAACGTAGTAGTCCTGGCTTGCGATGATCTCAGCGTCGATATCGCAGACAACGGTGGTAAGTCCGTCCCCTCGAAGTTTGATACCAACGACGTACCCCGCCTTCGGATCAACGCTCAAGAGCACTGGCGGACGACCACCACTCGAGGGCGCGGTTGTCGTTTCAATGACTATTCCGCGCTCGAGTAGATGCTCAACGATTGCCGACACTGTTGGTGCGCTCAACTGACTCTGTCGGGCCAGCTCGGCTCTCGAGATCGAGCCCGCTTGACGAACCAGTTCAATGAGCAACCCGACATTGATGTCCCGAAGCAATGAACGGGAAGCCCGGGGCGGGCTGGGGCGGGCCCCGAGCTCCCGCTCATTTTTCGCGTCAAGAGCCTCGTTTGAGGAACGCTCCGGTTGATCTGAAGCGCTGGATTGGTTTCGTGTCATCTTCCTCCATCGACGAATCCTTAAGAAGTTTTAACTTACTTAATTAAGTGAAGATACTAAGTGCCACGAAGACTGAAGTCAACTCGGAGTCAGAAAACTTGGTGCGGATTAAGTCATCAAAACTCCTGGTGAAGGCGGCTACGGTGATTGTTCCTGACTTGACTAGCGCCAAGAATGAGGAGATTCCGGCCCCGGTTGCTGCCCACACATGCGAGAGCCCCTTCTACGTTGCTGTCGCTGTGCGGCCAACTGCGCCGAATCCCACACCGAATCGGTGGCAGTAATCGTGCCCCAATGGGCCTCGAGTCTGCCGAAGAGGAATCCGTTTTGGCCTCTTCACCGAACACCTGTAAGTACCTCGATCTGACTCCGAAATTCACGTTCCGTGTGATGAGAACCTGAACTGCCCCTGGCTAGTTCAAGGAATGACTTCCGGGGTACGCGCGAGCCAGCTTCCACAAGCCTCAGTTGAACACTGCGCCCACCTCACCGAGGGTAAGCCGAGGCCGCTTCGTTCCTTCTGCGAACTCTCTTGGACTGTCCTTACAGGACTGTGGGTTCGGTTCGGAGCTCCAACGCAACAGACACCATGCGCTGGCGACCCGTGCCTCCTATGGCTTGATTGGCTTCGGTGGGCCAACTTCAACAATCGACTGGCGCGTTGTGGCTTGGAGAACGACGAATCCTTGACCTGATGAATTCATTGACAGGTTGGCGGCGCAAGACAGCACATGTTTTCTATGTCAGTTTCTTGTTACCCTTTCGCCCGCGAGCGGTTGAGACAACGACGAAATCACACGTCTTGCATCGAGTTGCATCAGCTGACCAGAACGGCCACCTCGTTCTTCCGAAGTTCCTCTTGGTTTGGGGAATGTACTTGATCATCGTCCAGCGAAATGGCGCATTGGCCGGAATCCAAGTGAACTGAGAACCGCCGACTGAACCTTGGTCCATTTGGCCGCCGCACACTGGGCAGATTGAGAATAAGGGCTTCATCAGTCGTATGGTAGATGGCCGCTCGTATGCGCCTTCGCGCTGGAATGCGGTTACGCTCTCTAATGTCACAACACCCGCTGACTGCAACTGGTGAAGCCTGTCGTCGAATGACCAAGTAAGTACCCGCGACGCACCATGTCGGAAATCGCTTGTGTCGGAGGCCCGACACAAAAGGACCTTCAAGGTATTTTAGAGCATTCTCGCCCCATATAACCGGATAAGACCCGCACCTCATCCGACGGCCCAGCCAAGATGCACAGCCAATCCAATCGAAGTTGCGGGCTACTGGCGGTGATACCTCACTCGACGTGGAGACCCTTCTTCGATTCCTTCTTAGCGTGCTTCTCGTTGCGCTTTTCCTTCAGCGACTTACCGACCTTCTTGGCATTGTGTTGGCTCGGTGATTTATCTGCCACGGTGACTCCTCTAGTTGGCGACGTCATTGTTGGCGGCGTCGAGATCGCGCTCAGTGAGCGACCACCGATCAGGTCGTTTGACTTCGAGGGGCAGCTCTCCCATTTGGAATCTCATCACCGACCTTAACCACTGCCCGCACTGTCGGGTCCCTTCGGCGCGATTCAGACGATTCACGGTCCGCGTTGAGAATGGCGAAGCCTCAGTTGGCAATGCGATCAACCTTCAATTCGCAATTCGAACGACGCGCCATCCGAGTTTTCAAATTGCATAACCCCGAGGGTGCCAGAACCGAGTTCATGTAGCCAATTCTGTAGCCTAAGTCCCAGATTCGACAGGACTTCTTCGGACGTCAGCGGACGGACCGACCCCTCTGACCAGGAGATATGGACGACAAGGGACGCGCTCGGATGACCTTTTTTTGATCCCAAGGTGCCGGGATGGAGACCCGGGCGGCCCACCAGGCCTACCAGTACCCGAAGGAGTTCGAGCTTCGAGTGATGCGAGGATCTTCAACTGACGATCAACTAGAAACCCTGTCGATCTTCGACGGTTGGTCCGATTTCGAACAAGACTTGCAAAAAGGCTCATCCCTCAAAGGAGTAGAAGGTGCACTACGGATTCTCACGTCGCGCGACTCGCGCAGTGCCCGTAAGACGTGCGCATGTCGCCGGCCTCCGTTGCCTCCTCATCACTCTTTCTATCGGCGTACTTTCGCCGATCACGTCAGCGGGGGCTGCGATCCGACTTTCGTCGACGTTGGCTGCCTTCGATGCTCCATACCTGGGATCCCCCTCGGCCACAAACCCGGCCGTCGTCGCCGTTGTCGCCGGCGCAGACGGTAATGGTTACTACGTTCTTCGTTCGAACGGCGAAGTCGACGCTTACGGCGAACCCAGTTACGGCGCGCCAGCTCCTGAGAGTCTCCCCCTCGGCACCACCGCGACGGGCATCGCGCTCGACTCTGCGACTGGGGGTTACTGGGTCGTGAGCTCCAACGGCAAGGTCCAGGGATTCAACGCTCCGTTCCTCGGCCAGCCGCACATCCCACCGCGAGGGTGGGGGCAGCATCCGGCCGCCGTCGCCATCGCGGCAGCGCCCGATGGAACGGGCTACTACGTGTTGAGGGCGAACGGAGCCATCGGCGCGTACGGGGTCAAAGGACACGGCTCGCTCGGCGGTCACCTCCACTACGGAACCACGGCCCCCGTGGTCGCAGTCGCCTTGGCGGTCGATCCCGTGACGGGTGGTTACTGGATTGCGACCTCAACGGGCGACGTCGTCAACTTCGACGCACCCGGTGACGGATCGCCCTTGGCCAGTTCTCGCGGCCGGTACGACGGCGTGCCCGTCACCGCCATTGCGGCCGCGACCGGCGGAACGGGCTACTACGTGTTGAGGGCGAACGGCGTGATCGACAGTTACGGCGCCACGTTGCACGGTTCGCTCGCCGCGTCGAAGGCGCTGCCGGAGGGCGGTTTCGCGAGCGCGATCGCGGTCGATCCCACGACCGACGGCTACTACGTGGCGATCGACGTGGCGCCGCTCGACGGTTACCTCAACCCTCTGCGAGCACTCACGTCGCTCGTTCCCCAAGAAATCGACCAAGGCGTGGACTACTGCGCGTCGGGACCGATCTACGCCATCGGCGACGCAATAGTAGAGAATCTCTACGATCCGGGCTGGCCGAGCGGCGTGTTCATCTCCTATCGATTGACGGGTGGTCCCGCGAAGGGTCTTTACGTCTTCGTCGCGGAGAACGTCACCCCGAAAGTGGCAATTGGTGAACACGTCACGGCGGCGACGGTCGTCGGCGTATTGCATGACGCGAAGACCTGCCTCGAAACTGGCTGGGCGGATCGTCCGGCGTCCCCGGAACGCGCCGCTGGCCACTTGGAGTACAACGGGAAGAACTCAACCGCCTACGGGCTGAACTTCAGTTCACTGCTCCAGGCCCTCGGAGCACGACCCGGTCTCCCGCAGCCCTTCGGGCCACCGGGCCCCCTACCCTCCGGTTGGCCCACGTGGTAATCCAAAGGTGGCGGGATCGAGACCCGGGCGGCCCACCGAATCCCTGATCACGTCAGACTCAACTGTTCTGGCCGACGTTCTGTACGCCAATTCGTCTGCCACCAGGTTCTGGTCATGCCATACAGTCAACAGGATCGACCGCAGGACCGCTTGACGAAATCAGGTCTCTCACAAGACTGGCATGCGAATCGTTTGTCGACAAGGACTGTCTTTCGCAGCCGAAGTCAGTGGCCTCGCTCGCCGCTATCAGTTCAACCTTCAAGGTTAGATAGTACGTATAGGACTTGTTCGTATCGAGTGAACAGTGAGACTAATCGTTGTGATTGGTGGCATAAGACATTATTTGTGGCCCCGAATGTGGCAAAGGGGAGGGAAAAGTGAGCCTCTTCACAATGAAGCCGCTCAATCTCGTCATTGAGCCCGAACTAGACAACCCACACGAGGTCGAAGGGATCCTCAATCCCGCGGCCGCCCGTGGTCCTGACGGAGAGCTCTACTTGTTACCAAGGCTCGTTGGAGCCGGCAACTTCTCCCGCATTGGTATCCTCAGGGTCCTCTTCGACCAAGCCGGTGACCCGTGCGGCGTCGAACGGCTCGGCATTGCCCTCGAGCCTGAGATGGCATACGAGTTGCGACCTAACGGCGAGGGTGGCTGCGAGGATCCAAGGGTCACGTACGTTGAGCCGCTGGAAAGCTACGTGATGACCTACACCGCGTTTTCACCCGTTGGACCACGAATCGCCTTGGCTATTTCGAAGGATCTGCTCAGCTGGGAACGTTTAGGACTCGCCACGTTCCTGCCCTACGAAGGCATTGAGTTCAACGGCATCGATAACAAGGACGCGTCCGGTTTCCCCGTTGCCATTCCCAATCCCTCGGGCCAGCTCGAACTGGCGATACTCCATCGACCCCTCTTCCCCGGCACCCTGCCAGAAGAGACGATTGCTGTGGGCCAGGACCGCGAAGTGGACCTGCATCGAGAGAGCATATGGATCTCCTACAGCTCGATGGTCTTGGCGGGAGTAGACCCACACCAATTGAGCAACTTCACGTCGCACCACCGGCTGGCGGCGCCGGTGTCGCCATGGGAGACCCTCAAGATCGGCGCTGGCACACCGCCGATCATGACGCGCCACGGCTGGCTGATCATCTACCACGGCGTGAGCGAAGCCGTGCAACCCGAGAACGAAGAACACCGATTGACCTACTCAGCCGGGGTAATGGTGCTCTCGAGGGAGTACCCACATCAGCTCCTCTACCGTTCAACCGAGCCGGTCCTCGTCCCGGTGCCCTCGCAGCAACGCCCTGGGACCTTCGCGAATGTGGTATTTCCCACCGGCATCGACCGGCGCGACGACATTGGCCAGCCGCACCGTCACGACGTCTACTACGGAATGAACGACTTTCGTATCGGGGTGGCACGCCTGGACATCCCACCCGCCATTCCATTCACCGGCATCGCTGACCCGCCATCGATCGGCAGTGTTTGAATCTCGCTCACCGAGGCGACGCTGACCGAGCCACACGGCGCCAGCGATGCTGCACCGTTCAGCCAACAAGCAAGGTCCAACAAAGGGGGATGAGCAGTCGCCGAAAGCAGACCTCAGTTGTTTCTCGGACCATCGACAACATCTCAACGACACTAGATCCAGCATCACATCACGTGCCCCTCGAAACTGACTATTGGCCAATCCCGAAAATGGGCCTTTGCCTAGCCAATCTTCTCGCCACGGGACCAGATCTCAGAGGACTTCGAAAGGAGTGGGCGAACGATCCGCCTCTTCCGACCAGCAGATTCGGACGCTGAGCGACGGCCCCGAACACTAATGAAGGACTCCCAAGGCGCCGGGATCGAGACCCGGGCGGCCCACTGAATCCGCATCTGAACAATCATTCAGTACGCTGAGACACGATCTGGGAGTCGGGGCAATCGATGACGCACACTCGTCTTCGCACGAACAACCAGTCCATCTCTGGCTTCGCTGATTCGAATTGCTCTTGAGCGCTTGTGGCTATCTCTGGATATATCGCACCACGCACAGTCTCCCATCGGCCAGAGCGATGGTGAAAGTGAAGAGGCCGTTGCGCGACCGCGGCTTTACCGTCACTTTCAAGGAAAGCATCGTGCCGTTGTCCTTCGTCACCAGAGCGACTGTGCCGTTATGGCTCGTGACCAATGGTCGTCCAAAGAAGCCCGCGCCCGCGATCCTCATTGCCACCGTCTTGCCAGCTACGGCGTGGCCAACAGCTCGGTACGCCACCGGGAGAGCAACGCTCAGAGTTGGGGTCGGGGCGGCCCCACTGACTCGGAGGTTGAAGAAGAACGTCCCCGTGTCGCCGCTCGCGTCGCTCATGGTGCCGCGCACTACATACGAGCCCAGCGCCACGGTGCCGCTCGTCGCGATCAGGCCCGTCGGCGAAACCGTCAGATACGGCGCACCGGTCGTCTGCACGAAGGTCACTGGTCCGCCGCTTCCGGTGACGGCGAGTTGACTAGTGAAGGTGGCAAATGCAGCGGTCGATGTTGATGCCGAGTTAGGGGAGCTTTGGGTCATCGTGCCGACCTTGAGGTTGAAGAAGAACGTCCCCATGTCGCCGCTCGCGTCACTCATCGTGCCGCGCACTACATACGAGCCCAGCGCCAGGGTGCCGCTCGTCGCGATCAGGCCCGTCGGCGAAACGGTCATGGTTGGAGCACCGGTGGTCTGTACGAAGGTCACTGGTCCGCTGCTACCGGTGACGGCGAGCTGATTGGTGAAGGTGGCTGATGCCGGCACCGTCACCGATGCCGAGGTATGAGCGTTTTGCGTCAGAGTGCCGACGGCAAGGGTGAAGGCAAACGTCCCGCTGTCGCCATTCGTGTCGCTCGTCGTGCCGCTCGCCGTGTAGGTCCCTGCCGTCAACGTGCCGTCCGTCGCGATCAGGCCCGTCGGCGAGACAGTCAGATACGGCGCGCCGGTTGTCTGCACGTACGCGACCGTTGCGGCGTCGCCTGCGACAGCGAGCTGTTGGGTGAACGTAACCGCAGTTGCGACCGACACCGGCATTGAAATTGGCGTACTCAACAACGGACACACGTAGTCACCATCCAATCCGTTCAATGGATACTGGATCATGGCCACCCGACCGCCGGTGAACGAGGCCGAAGCGCAGGCCGCCTGCGCCGCGGTCAACGTTGCGTAACCAGGCATCCACCCTTGTGTCGCCGCGAAGGTCGAACCCGTTGCCCCCATGATGGCTCTGAACTGCGGGACATTGCTGTAGATGCCGACGAACGCAACACCGACACTCTTGAAGTACGCAAGTTCACCGGACAAAACTGCTTGATCATTCGCGTACGACGCACTCGTCGGCCCAGTATTCGTTCGCAAGGATTCCCAAGCGTTGCCGGTTTCGACGTCTAACCACCATCGCGCTCCCTTCGCGGCGGCCAAGGGCGAAGGTGATCCGATCTGGGTTTCGGCGGCGACCGCACCGTGAAGCGATCCCTGCGCCGCGTTCCAGCCGTAGTCGAATGAGCACGCTTCCGAGTCCGCCCCGGAACAGAGATGCGGAGCCTGCTGATTGATTGGCCAGCTTGGATTATTGGCCGGTCCCGGATTATCGACATTGGAGTAGAACTGGGGAGACGCCGTCAGGGCCCCCTTGGCCCACTGGAGTTCGCTCGCCAAGCACGGGTTGGTGGAAAATGAATGCCCGTCGTTGACCCCGATGACGCCAAAGCCGGGCGGCGCTGGAAAGTGACCTCCGCATTGCGGCCAACTGATGTCAAAGCCAATCGACGTCGAGGGCGTGGGCGAACTCGCCCCCGCCAAATTGGGAGCCGCGACCAGTCCTGTGAAGGCGAGCACTGCGGCGACGAGAACTCTCGTCGAATGAGGATGCACGTCAGTAAAGGCTAGACCGCTGAAGCTCGATCATCGCCAGTTTCTGAGAAGTTCATCTCTTCGCAATGATGAAGTCCGAGTCTCTTCCATTCGTCAGTACACGTATGGTCTCAAGCGAGATGGCGACGTTGCGTCCGGGCTGAATCGCGCCGAAGAAGTGAGACACGAGAATCCCTGAGATTCGGGCGCTGGCAGGGCGGACGCACATGACGTCACCGGCATCTCGGAAGGAACAAAAGGAGTGCCTTGTGCGCCAGCGCAAATGGTGCTCGATTGAATCAGCTGCCAGTGAATCCCACGGTTTGTCCCACCGACCAGTCCAACGCCACCGGACGAATCCGATCGTCCGCGTCCCTCTTTCATTTCCAAGGCGCCGGGATCGAGACGCAGGCGGCCACCAGCAATGCAAAGGGCTTTGGAACGTCGTCAACCATTCACTTCGAACAAATCCCACGATTCATCCCAAGCCTTGAGACCACGGGTCGTTTCTTTCACAAGAAGGTCGCGAATCGACCTGACTGTTTGGTCGCCACGATTCATTGACACATCTCCAACATCATTCGACCTCCACGTGAATCTCAACGGTCGCATCGTTGAGAAGTTGAATCAAAACTCTCCGCCTTCGGAAGGATTTCTGTCAACGCAGAACCCGGGGCGAATCGGACTTCCCCTTCTCTCGAAAATGATCACCACCGGAGAGAGCCACCAACTCCTACCTCTTTAGCTGCAACCACACGGCGACGAGAGCGATGACGAGAATGAAGAATGCCGGTGCAAAGACCTTGAACTTGTCATTCACTCGGAGGTGTGAGACTGCGGCTCCTACGAAGTAGGCCGCTAGGCAGATTGCCGAAACTCGGCCGAGGGACTTGTTCGCCAGACCAATTAGCAATCCAAGCCCACCCGCTATCTCGAGTACGGCCAGAATCGGAATTTGGGAGTCCTTAACTCCAACATGTCTCATTCTGTCGATGACTTGAGGCGACTTTCTCAACTTTCCAGTTCCCGATGCCAACACAATCAACGCCAGCACCACGGAAAGGACGATCATTGCAGTTTTCACTCAGGATTCCTCGTCTATTTGTGTTCCCTTATTGGGCCAACATCCAATCCCGCTGGATCGAGGTGAGGCGCACTTCGACCCAATCGGTTGATTCCTACCGCCCAGAGACGCCCGACAGGTGACGTCCGTGATCGGCCGCCAGACGCTCCGCGTCACGACGCATCTGCGCTGCGAGATCGATGAACTGGTCCAGCGCCGGATTCACCCCGGCCAACGTGAACTCCGCCTCGACCACTCGTAGATCAAGTCCCCAGACGTCTTCAAGAATGCGACGGATCCAACCAGAAGCGTGGTCCCAGCCTTCCCTCGGCGTGCCGGGTCCGTACGCGCCGCCGCGCACCACAGCGAGTACCGCTGGCTTGCCATTCAGTGGCCGCGCTGCGCCGCTGGCCAAGCGGGGATCGGTCAGAGCGATGTCGACCCACGCCTTGAAGTGCTGCGAGACGCCGAAGTTGTAGAGGGGAATAGCGAACAGCAGGGCTTCCGCAGCGAGAAGTTCGTCGACGAGAGTCGCGGCCAACGTGACAGCCACTCGCTGTTCGGGGCTTTGAGCACTCGGCTCCATTCCACTCGCCGAGACTGCGAGCGCCCAGGCGTTCGAGGGGAGTGGCTCGAGCCCGACGTGGCGGCGAGTGATATCAGCGTCAGGGTCACCTGCGCGCCATGAATCCTCGACGAGGTCGGCGATTGCTCGGCTGACCGAGCCTTCAGCACGGATGCTGGCGTCGAGTCGGTATAAAGACATTGATGGCTCCTAGTCGGTGAGGGACGTTTGGACTTTCATAATACATGGTGCTTGTAATAACAAAGCCGCTTGTCTTGATGAAGTGGGTAGTAGCGTTGGCTCAGTGGGAACCAGCGAGACGATCAAGAGCCAGTCAACCGGTCCGGGCACTCAAGGGTCTGGCGCGGAGCTGCCGAAGTCCTGCGACGCCGCGCTGGCTCAAGCATTCAAGTTCCTCGGCAAGCGCTGGAGCGGCGTGATTCTTGGAACGCTTACCAACGGGCCGGCTGGCTTCGCCGAGCTCAAGCGCAGCGTCAGTGGGATCAGCGACTCGGTCTTGTCGGAGCGCCTGACTGAGCTCCAGGGCGCCGGTCTCGTCATCCGCTCGGTCGAACCCGGTCCGCCGGTCTCGGTTTCCTACGGCTTGTCCGAGGCCGGGGCGGCGCTCATCCCGGCGATGCATGCGCTCAGCGCATGGGCTTCCGAGAATCTGCCCGACGCAAGTCCGGTTTCGCGATAGGAAAGAAGACATTGATGGGTAGACAGTTAGAGGCGCTTCGTTCCTCGGTGGAACACTTGCGCGCCGTCGTTCAACGAATCGATCCCACGAGATTCGATTCACCGGCCTATCCAACCAAGTGGTCAATCGCCGACGTCCTTTCGCACATCGGCTCTGGCGCCGTCATCCTGACGCGACGATTCGACGATATCGTCGAAGGCCGAGCGACCGACGAGAACTTCAATCAGTCGGTCTGGGACGAGTGGAACGCGAAGCCGCCTTCGGCGCTGGTCGCCGATGCGCTCATTGCAGACGACGCGCTGCTTGAACGTCTCGAATCGCTCCAGAACGATCGACGAGACCAGTTCCAGTTCCCGATGGGTCCGATGAACTTGGACTTCGCGGGCTTTGTGGGGCTCCGTCTCAACGAGCATGTGCTTCACACCTGGGACGTCGAGGTCGCGCTTGATCCCGCGGCAACCCTTCCGAGCGAAGCGACCGGCGCGGTAATCGACAACCTAGAGATGATCGTTCGGTTCGCCGGCAAGCCGTCTGGCGAAGGGCACGTCTTGCACGTGCACGCGATCGATCCATCTCGCAACTTCAAACTCACTTTCGGCGCGGACTCGGTAGATCTCTCCTCGAGCGAGCCAGACGGCGACGTGGATCTGGAGATCCCGGCCGAGTCATTTGTGCGCTTGATCTACGGCCGCCTCGACCCGAGCCACACACCATCTGCTGTCAATGACCGTCACCTTGATGAGCTAAGGCGGGCCTTCCCCGGAATATAGACGTCAGTGCTAATGATGAGAATGACGATGACTACGCCAAGAACTACGTGGCAAGCGACGCAAGATGCGACTGACGGCCAGAAGGGCTGAGCAATGGAGATCGGCGTCTACAGTTTCCAACGTGCAGCGGAACGCCGGCGGCACTCTGGGATCGACGGCGCAAGCTATTCGCAACCTCCTCGAGGCGATTTGCCTGGCCGACGAAGTTGGACTCGACTACTTCGGAGTCGGTGAACACCACACGCAAACGATGCCCGTGAATAAGTCACAATGATGTGTTGTTTCACAGGCCATTCACATTTTCGACCGTAAGACTTGGTGTCGTTCGAGAACATCTCGAACGAACGCAACGAAGGGATCACAATGTACAAGAACAAAACGAAAGCCGTCCGTCGCGTAGCCGTGGCCGCCACCCTCAGTTTGGGGCTTGCGGCAAGCGCAGTCAGTATCGCAGCAGCCCACGGCTCGAATCACTCGGGTCATGGCAACAGCAGCCTCTCGTTGACCATGTCGAACCGGGTCGAGGGCGTCGTTCAGGCCTACGCCGCCGGTACGTCGATCTCAGTGTTGACCAAGGGCAGCACAACCCCGACGCTGTACGCGCTTGACGCCACCACGACCATCGCTGGTCTGGCGACGGGCGCTACCGCTCCGGCCGTGAACGACAACGTCGACCTGGTGCTATCAACCACGACCCCCGTCATCGTGACCTCGATCAAGGTCGACGCCGCACAGCTGATCAGCGACGAAGCACAAGGCAACGAAGAGCCCGGCGACCACGGTTTCTCAAACGCCCGTAGCCATTCCGGGGACGAGGGTTCCACCAGTCTCGGTTTCGGTCACGGTGAGTCCAGCGACCAGGGTTTTGTCGGTGTCGAATTCGCCAACGGCGATTCCAGCCACCAGGGTGCCAACGGTACCGGTTTCGAGAACAGCGGTTCGAACAACGGCAGTTGGTCAATGAACGGGAACTTCCGCAACTAGGGCAGTTCGGTCGTAGACAGCGCATCCAGTCACCCTTCGATACCGAACAGTGGTACCGCCGGGTGACTGGATGCGCTGTTTGTGCGGAGGAATCATGATCCCACCCTGGGCAGTCGGTGCGTTGAAGCCGAAGTGACGCCGAGTACCCACGTGCCGCATCGGGGCACGATTTCGTCAAGGACCCGCACTCGGACCCTGCGGAGCAAGCAGCCCTTTGAGACTCGCCGTCGGCTCGGCAAGGTACCAGCGTCTATTGCGCTGACGCGCTGGACCACACCGAGTTTCCGGGAGGCAAGATCGTCCGAAAGACCATCTGCTCCTCCCCCAGACGCAAGTCAAACACCTCGCCGCCAGCCCATCGAAACTGAATACTGCCTACACCTCGAAATGAACCTCCGTGACTAGCCAATCGTCTCGCCACGAATTCAAACCGGAGCGGACTTCAGCGAAGGTTGGCAGGCAATCCACTTGTTCTGGCCAGGATTTTTGAACCTTGAGCGACATCCCGGAACACTGGTGAGTAACTCCCAAGTTCCCGGGATCGAGACCCGGGCGGCCCGCCGGATCCCTGTGATAGTTCGGGTCATCTTGGACGAGTCACCTCCGAGACACCCGCTGCCCACCTTCGACCGATGCTTGACACGGTCTCGGGCGTCCCTTGACACCAGGTTCGCCACCGACATCTGCTCCAAGGGTGCCGGAGGTGGCCAGATGCTTTGGGAGTCAAGCGGAACGGAGCAGCGTTGGGCGCTGCTGAGCGATGAATCAATCGCCCGGTAGTCCAGTTTCTCGGTAGTCTCACAGAGAAGATTGAACGACAGACCACGAAAAGGGGGACGGCAGATGCCAGGAAACCGCGCCGTTGCATACGTCGGGCCGAACGAGGTGGAGGTCCAGTCGATTGACTATCCAAAACTGGAACTGACGGGTGGCCCAGGAGTCAACCCGGCGAACGTGGGGCGAAAGTGCCCCCACGGTGTGATCCTGAAGGTGGTTGCAACCAACATCTGCGGGAGCGACCAGCACATGGTGAGGGGTCGGACCACGGCGCCGGCTGGTCTCGTCCTCGGACACGAGATCACCGGGGAAGTAGTTGAGGCTGGACCGGGCGTGGAGTTCATCAAGGTCGGTGACATCGTTTCCGCGCCGTTCAACATCGCGTGCGGAAGGTGCCGCTTCTGCAAGGAAGGCAAGACCGGCATCTGCCTCAACGTCAACCCGGATCGCCCTGGCTCGGCCTACGGGTACGTCGACATGGGCGGTTGGGTCGGCGGCCAGGCTCAGTACGTCATGGTGCCCTACGCGGACTTCAACCTTCTGAAGTTCCCCGACAAGGACCAGGCGATGGAGAAGATCCTCGACCTGACGATGCTGTCGGACATCTTCCCAACCGGCTACCACGGTGCCTATACGGCCGGCGTCACCACCGGGTCGACCGTCTACATTGCGGGAGCGGGCCCGGTTGGGCTCGCCTCTGCGTACTCCTCGCTGCTCCTCGGTGCGGCCGTCGTCATCGTGGGTGACATGAATCCCGATCGCCTCGCCCAAGCGCGTAGTTTCGGCTGCGAGACCGTCGACCTGAGTGGCGACACACCACTCATCGACATGGTGGCCGAGATCCTGGGCGTCCCGGAAGTGGACTCGGCCGTCGACTGCGTCGGTTTCGAGGCGCGCGGGCACGGTGCCGGAGCCGGGGAAGCGCCGGCCACGGTGTTGAACGACATCATGACGGTCGCGGCCGCGGGTGCGAGTCTGGGGATTCCCGGGCTCTACGTCACCGGCGACCCGGGGGGGGTTGACGAGGACGCCAAGGTCGGCTCGCTCCGCGTGCGACTCGGCCTCGGTTGGGCCAAGTCCCATTCGTTCACGACGGGCCAGTGCCCCGTGATGAAGTACAACCATCGGCTGATGATGGCAATTCTCCACGACCGAGCCCACATCGCCAAAGCGGTCAACGCGACGGTGATCCCGCTCGAGAAGGCGGCCGAGGGATACCGGGATTTTGACAAGGGCGTGGCCCGGAAGTTCGTCCTGGACCCCAACAACCTCCTTGGTGGATGAGGGTGGCTCTAGTTACGTGCTGAGCGGACTGGGGTAGTTGCAACATGAGGGTCACGGTCCCGCAGCGCGAATACGGTCTGGCCCGACGAATGCTCACCGCACACCGATTCGGCGATCCACCTCAGCAGCGTCTGCGCCTCCTCAAGAGTCACCACTCCGCCAGACCGGTGAATCACCCGGGCTCTGAGGTCGCTTCTCTTCGCCCAGGGCCTCTCCTTCGTGGAGTTCCACTCCTCACCGTCACTCCATCGAAGGCGGTGGGTGGCAGCACCTCCCCGCGAATTCTCTGACAGCTGATCGGTCAGCCACGAAACCAGATCTGGGAGAACTCCCGGAGGCGTCGATGAAGGACCTACTTCGCTGGACCGGCAGATCTGGATGTTGAGCGGCAACACCGGACGCTTGTGCAGGACTCCCGAGGTGCGGGGAGCGAGACCCGGGCGGCCCCCTGATCCCGCGATCACGCCCCATCGACTATCCGAGTTCGGGCAGTGTCAAGCTCAGCGCCAGCATCGAGCTTCGAGTCGGGCCGAGCCACGGTTGTTGGATTTGAGACCCCTACCTGGCGTTGAACGCCGCCGAGCCTTTGAACCGTATGGTGTGGGCCGAGCGTCGGCAGTCCCCGTTCAGACTCTCGCTTCCCCGGATCATCAAGGCAACCGTGACCGCAACGAGCCGGTGTCACCGGGAGCCACAGGGATTGACCCCGCTTCTTTGACGAGCGAGTCTCACACTAGGACAGTTCGACGGCCGATCTGTCGGCAAAGGCCACCGTGAGCAGGGCCAGTGAGGCAAAGAGTATCGCGTTTCGAGCAGTGAATGAGTAGGTGATTTCCCAGAATGTCGACGAAATTGGTCTTCGGAAATGAAACCATGGAAAGGTCATTATCGCGGCCGCTCCGATGGCGATTCGACCTAGGGGGCTCTTCCAGCCGACCTCAAGGGGCGTGAGGAGCAGGAGCGGCGCGAAGATGAAGTAGTGGTCCCACGCCAACGGTGCTCCGATCGCGCTCGTCACCAGGACGAGGGTCATCGCATTCAATTCGAGGTTGCGACGCCATAGCCGCTGAGCTCCGAACAGACCGGCAGCCACGACGACAACCGAAATCGCGATAGTCCCGACGTCATTGAGCAAGTCAGGCCTGAACGGCGGGCGGCTGAACAGCGCCGCAAAACTCGAACTCGCCGTCATCGCCTGAAAGGTTGAAAAGTGAGCCAGTTCGGAACCACCCAAAACCAACTTCGAGACATAGGCCGATGCACTCTCGGGCCAGAGAAGCCACGCCAGTCCGGTAACGATACAAAAAGTGACGATCGCGGTGAATGCGGCGCGCCATTGGCGGCGCATCATCCAGACAACGATGAAGAGACACGGATAGATCTTGAACGCGGTCGCCAGGCCAACGAGAATTCCGTTGGCGGGGCCACGTAGCACCAAGTAGTCAACAACAATAAGAGCAAGAAGAAGGGTGCCGGTCTGGCCCCAGGTGAGACATTCGGTCACCGGAGGGAAGGCGAATGCCGCAATCACGGCAGCCCAACACGCCACTGCAGCAGTGACCGCACGACTCTTGTGAAGATGGCGGCTGAGCACGACCGCAAAGACGACAACTAGTGCGAGGAGGCTCACGAGGGTCCAAAGGAATGGAAGCAAACCCATCGGTATCCATAGGATCGGCAAGAACAGAAGAATTGCCCCTGGCGGATAAGTGAATGCCTCCACGCCGAATGGGGAGTAGATGTTTCCTGACGTCCTGAGCGTTTCAAGATTCGTCAGTCGACCCAATAGGTCATGGTTGGCGCCAAGGTGGGGCGCCACCGAGTTGGTCATTACGAAAGCGGTCGTCAGAAGAGCGAGGACGCCCAGTCCCATGACGAAGCCAACAGACCTCTTTGAAAGCGCAATGCTCGAAATGCCAATCACGAACCAACCACATATCAATGATATCGGTCAGAACACGCGGGGACCATAGCGGCCTCGCACTGGGCGAAGCAGTGCCACTGCCCAGATTGGAGTAGCTGCCAGTCCGATTCAGTCACTGCCAAGTCCTCTTCGGGTGGGACCGTCATCGTTTCCATTGAGGAATCTGTTACGCCAACGAAGTCAATCGAATCGACTGTCAGCCATCTACTCAGCGGCGAGATCAAGCTTGACCGGATCTCTGAAGACGTCCGCGGACAACCCACTCCGTCTGACCGGCAAACTCGAATACTAAGCGACAGCCCCAAACGCCGACGAAAGGCTCCCCCGGTGCCGAGGTCGTGATCCGGGCGTCATCCGCTGGCCACCCCAGTCGTCAAAGGAGTCAATTGATACGAATTCAGTCTCAAGGGTCGTGGTTAAGGTACTAGTAGAGGTATTTCAAACGCCAGGTTCACTTCAGACTTGGGTTGTACGTGCCCGAAGGTTATGCCAAAGGTGGCCACGTGACGCCAGAATCCAAACACTCATCAGATCCATTAGAGGACCAAGCCCGCCAGCAGTCCGCGCGGCGACCGCAGCCCTTCATAGCTTCGCGCCTCGGGGAGGCTGGCTGGTCGGGTCCACCAAGTCAGGATGCTCTGGCAACGATCTTTCCACCAATTGCCGACTACGCATTTCTCTCCGACTGCGAGAACAGTTGTCTTGTCGCACCAACGGGCGCGATCGAGTGGCTTTGTCTTTCCAAGCCGCATGATCCAAGCGTCTTTGGAACCATTCTCGACCGCGCTGCTGGTTCATTCCGTTTGGCACCGGTCGACAGCGCGGTCCCTGCTCACCGTCAGTACGTTCCGGGAACGATGGTGTTGGCCACCACCTGGCAGACCCGCAGTGGCTGGCTAGTGGTGAGCGACTTCTTGGCGGTTTCCCCCTGGTATCGAACTGGGGATCGTTCCGATCTCCATAGACGTACGCCCGGGGACTTCGATGCCCGACACATACTCGTACGCTCGGCCGTGTGCCTGCACGGCAATGTCGACATTCTGCTCAGTTGCGAGCCATCGTTTGACTACGGCCGCTCCGATGCCCAGTGGGAGTACACCGGTCCTTCCTACGACCAGGTGGCGACGACCAATCCCGATTTCGATCGTCTGACCTTGACCGGTGACATGAGGTTTGGAATCGAGGGCCGAGCAGTTCGGGCACGTCACCGGCTAACCGAAGGCGAGTCGACGTTCGTCGTGTTGGGGTGGACTGACGAGACGCCCCCGTCGACTCGAGCAGAAGTTGATGTGTGTCGGGCTGAGACCAGTCGCTTCTGGCGAGACTGGATCGATGGCGGCAAGTTTCCCGATCACCCGTGGCGAGAGCTCCTCCAACGCAGCGCCCTCACGCTCAAGGGGCTCACCTACGCGCCAACCGGGGCAATGCTTGCGGCACCCACAACCTCACTACCCGAACAACCCGGGGGTCAGCGGAACTGGGACTATCGCTACACGTGGATCCGCGATGCTGCATTCACGTTACGCGCGCTGCACGTTCTCGGATTCGATACCGAGGCGGACGACTTCTTGGCCTTCCTTGGTGAC
Organism: Acidimicrobiaceae bacterium; assembly: GCA_003133665.1. Classification (GTDB taxonomy): domain Bacteria; phylum Actinomycetota; class Acidimicrobiia; order Acidimicrobiales; family RAAP-2; genus RAAP-2. The sequence continues at coordinate 108,723 of PKYK01000023.1, forward strand.
GTTCTCGAGCCGAGGGGCCAGGCCGTTGGCGGCACCGCTCAGTCGAGGGGGAACCTTCAGGTGCTCTATCCCGTTGACGGCACGACCGCAGTGTCAGAATCGGAACTTGATCATCTCACGGGCTACTTCGGAAGCCGACCCGTGCGAATCGGGAATGCGGCCTATAACCAAACTCAGTTCGACATACTCGGAGCGATTGTTGACTGCGTCTTCGAGCACACCCGATCCCGGGATTCTCTGAGTGAACGTGCGTGGCGCATCGTCGTGCAAGCTGTCGAGACCGCACTTCGATGCTGGGGCGAGACCGATCGGGGCATTTGGGAGATGCGCGGTGAGCCCAAACACTTCACGTTCTCAAAAGTCATGTGCTGGGTCGCCGCGGATCGCGGCGCACGCCTCGCGGCACTACGGGGGGAAAAGGAACGAGCGGACCTCTGGTGGAACGCCGCCCAGAAGATCCATGAAGATATCTGCGACAACGCTCTTAGCGACAAAGGATGCTTCACTCAGTCGTACGGTTCCGATGAACTAGATGCGTCTCTCTTGTTGTTGCCGATGCTCGGCTTTCTGCCACCGCAGGATGAACGAATTCGAGCAACCGTATTGGCCATCGCCGACGAACTCAGCGATGGTGCTTTTGTCTACCGTTATCGCACGGAGACGACCGACGACGGACTCGAAGGTCAACCCGAGGGGAGTTTCACCGCATGCTCGTTCTGGCTCGTTTCGGCACTGGTCGAAATCGGCGAACTCGAACGGGCGCGAACCCAATGTGAGAAGTTGGTCGGCGCCGCGAGCACGCTTGGGCTCTACGGCGAAGAGATCGATCCAACCACCGCTCGACACCTTGGGAATTTCCCTCAGGCGTTGACTCACCTCGCTCTCATCAATGCGGTGCTGCACGTGATCGAGGCGGAACAGCGACCGACCGGGGCGTCAATCGGGCCTGCGGGGTCGCCTAGTTGGTGGAACGCGGCGGGACAGGACGGCCGCCCCAACACGATTCCGTAGCGGCGCGTCGGACTTCGACTGGCTCGCGAGCCGAAGTCCGACCTCCACCGGTCGTGAGCGCCAACGAGATTCACACTCCGCCGCAATCTGATGGTCACGGCGGGCCACGTTTGACCTGGAATACCTCGCGGCCAACCGATGACGAGAGCTCTGCGGGGACTTGCTTCGTTCGTGCGTGGGTTCCGTGGGTCGCCAGTGAGGAGGAGTGAAACGTCGTCATCTGTCCGCAATTGAGTGACCCCGAGTCATGTGGCGAAGTCAACGTTAGGCTTCCTCTCAAGTACGAGCCATGTTGCAACAAGCCAGCGATCCCGTTGAACCGACCTTGACCGAGGGACGGATATCAAAGTCCGACCCTAGTAGGGCCGATTTCGTCGTCGTCGCAAACCGCCTGCCGGTGCAACATTCGATGTCCCAGGGCAACGAAGAGTGGCGGCCCAGCCCGGGAGGCCTGGTCTCGGCGCTGACGTCGGTCCTGCAAAGTCGTAACGGACTATGGATTGGCTGGCTCGGCGTCTCCGAACACGGAGAGCCCCCTCCCACCTACGAGGGAATACGGCTCAAGGCAGTCGACATCAGTCGTGAGGAGTACGACGACTTCTACCTCGGATTCTCAAACGCCACTCTGTGGCCCCTGTACCACGACGCCATTCGCGCCCCGACGTTTCACCGTAATTGGTGGCACACCTACCAAGAAATCAACATGCGCTACGCGGCGGCGGCCGCGGAGGCGGTCACTCCGGGCGGGACGGTGTGGATCCACGATTATCAACTCCAACTCGTCCCCAGCATGCTCCGTCAGCTCCGGCCGGACGTTCGAATTGGTTTCTTTCTGCACATCCCCTTTCCACCTAGTGAACTGTTCATGCAGTTGCCGTGGCGACGCGAGATCCTGGCCGGTCTGCTCGGTGCTGACCTGATCGGCTTTCAGGTTCACCACGCCGCATCAAACTTCTCTCGCACCGCGCGCCGTTTGTTGGGAGCAACTGGGACTGACGCGGCGCTCAACTACGACGGTCGCGCCATTCGCGTCGGAGCATTTCCCATCTCGGTTGACAGTGCACAGATCATTGCGCTGGCGTCGGATCCGGCGATTCGTGAGCGGGCGCGCGAAATCAGGCGGGATCTGGGCAACCCCGAGATCGTGCTTCTTGGCGTGGACCGCCTCGATTACACCAAGGGCATCCAGCAGAGAATCAAAGCCCTCACCGAGCTATACGCCGACGGTTCGCTCAGTGGTGGGAAGCACGTGGTGGTCCAGGTTGCCGTCCCCAGCCGTGAATCCGACGCGCACTACGACCTCGAACGCCACAACCTTGAGCAGGTCGTCAGCGAGATGAACGGAGACTACGGTCTCGTCGGTAGCCCCGTGATCCATTACCTTCACCAGAACCTCCCCTTCAATGAGTTGCTGGCGCTCTACCTCGCAGCCGACATCATGCTCGTGACACCCTTCAGGGACGGAATGAACCTGGTGGCCAAGGAGTACGTCACGTCCCGAACCGATCTGACCGGAAGATTGGTGCTGAGCGAGTTTGCGGGAGCCGCCGCAGAGTTGCGTGGCGCGTTCATGGTGAACCCACACGATCTCGACGGAATCAAAGAAGGAATCAGACTCGCATTGAAGGCCGGACCTAAGGAGGCCAAGGCGCGGATGTCACGGATGCGTCGCAAGACGTTGCGCCGCGACGTCTACGACTGGGCCCAGTCGTTCCTGGCAGCGCTGCAACAAGGCAACCCGGACCGATGATCACCGGAGCGATGGTTCATCTTACTAGGCCTGGTTGAAAGACGTGAGAGGCCTCCGCGGTGCCGTCGGGCGACGCAAACCTTCGACGACGAATGGCTTGACCAGAGCGGTCTGAGGATCGACACGCACTGTTCTCGTTGATGCGTACGAGGACTGTGGTTCCACGCCCTGGACAAGTGGAACGCCATCTTCGTTACTGACCCTAGAGTTCGTCAATCAGATCCGCGACCGAGCCAACTACTCTCGAAGGCCGATACGGGAAGCGATCGACGTCGCCTTCGCCGGCGACACCCGACAGAACCAGAATCGTTTCGAGACCGGCCTCCGTACCGGCCCGGATGTCGGTCTCCACGCGATCACCGATCATTACGGTGGTGGTGGAGTGCGCCTCCAGAATCCTCAACGCCTCGCGAATCATCACTGAATTGGGCTTACCCACGAAATACGGAACAACACCGGTCGCGCGTTCAATCAGGGCGGCCATTGCTCCGCACCCCGGAAGCGATCCGTCGGGTGACGGGCCGGTGGGCTCTGGATTGGTGGCCACGAAATGACTTCCGGCTTCAATGAGCCTGGTCGCGGTGGCGAAGTCGTCGAAGGAGTAGTCCTGCGTCTCGCCGAGCACGACGTAGTCGGGATTCTGAGAGTCTTCGTGGTAGCCAACATCATGAAGAGCGACGTGAAGACTGGTCTCCCCGATGACAAATGCCCTTCCTTCAGGTCGCTGGGTGTGAACGAATTGGGCGGTGGCCAGGGCTGAGGTCCACAGCTGTTTCTCATCGACCTCCAGACCCATCGACGACAATTGGTCGCAGATTTCGCGAGGTGTGAACAAGGAGTTGTTCGTTAGGACCAAGAACGTTCGACCCGTTGATCGAAGGCGCTCCAGGAATCGGTCTGCGCCTTCGACCATCGATCCCTCTGCAATGAGAACGCCGTCCATATCGCAGAGCCAACTCTGAGCCCAGCTGTCGTCGTCCATCCCACCATTATGAACACATAATCTGACTCGCCCGGACTCTTGCGAAGTCCCGGAGAGATCGGAGGCGATTCGACGCTGAATCGACGATAGTCCCTGACTACCGCACAACTTCTGGATGGAAAGCTGAACCTGGACGTCGGTGCGGAACGTCTCTTCATCCTTCGTTGATGGATTCGACGATTCTCCGTGAACACTGAGGCCGCCAAGAGCCGATTGCCGGAACGAAATCTCGACGTCGACAATGTCCTAGGCGGTGAGCCGCCAGCGCCTGGTATCAGACCTGCGATGTCTCCCCACCGAGGTGAACCCCGTCTGCCCGTATCCCGTCACCACGTCTTTCGAAGTCGCGTCCACTCTTCCCGCTCTCGTGGCGAGCCTGCCGTTCGTGGTGAGGAGACGGGAAAGCTCAAGTGCGGCGCACCGTTGCACGCACGCCGCGACCAGAATCACATTCTCGAACGCACGACCGGTGGCCACCCGCACAATGGAACGGAACTAGGACTCTTCGATTATCGCTCGCACGACATCGGCCAGCCCGCGCAGTGTGTCTGCCGGAAGGAACCGGTCGCAGTAGGGCAGGGCGGCGGCCATCGACCCGACAAGGGGTTCATAACCCGGGGCGGCCGCCCTGGGGTTCAGCCAGATCACCCGGTGCGCGCGTCGACGCAGTCGCGACATCGCCTCAGTCATCGCCTCGGGAGGTTCCGAATCCCATCCGTCGGACGCCACCAGCACGATTGCCCCGCGAAGCCGATCACCAAAACGCGAGCGCAGTAGCGCTCGAAGATTCGAGGCGATCTTGGTTCCGCCAAAGCGGTCGCTCACCGTTGCGGTCGCTTTGTCAATGGCCACTTCAGGCGATTTGTGGGCCAGGACCGATGTCAAACGGGTCAGTGTCGTGGCGAAGGCGAACACCTCTGCCTGCGTCGCGAGCGCGGCCGCGCGCATCAGGTGGAGATACGCCGTGGCATAGCTCTCCATGGACTGACTGACGTCGCAGAGCATCACGACACGACGAGGCTTGGGGACTTGGGCCACGTAGACCAGATCGATCGGCTCGAATCCCGTGCGCCTGGCCCGTGCCAGCGTGGGTCGCAGCGCTATGCGTCGCCCCGCATGGTGCGGGACTTCCCGACGAGAGCGTCGGGTTGGCCAATCCTTCAGCGCGTCGTTGAGCCACGTTGACAAGAGAGCGAGGTCCGCCGCATCAAAGTCAGGAAACGGAGTATCGACAAGGCCGGCGATCTCGCTCGGAAGTCGTTCGGGGAACACGAGCCCGTCATCATCGTCCTGCTGTTCTCCAGCGATGGTTCGTGGGGAGGTGGTCCACGAAGTCCCGGTGCCTTCGTCGTCGATGCTGTCATCACCGCCGGGAATCGGTGTATAGGCATCGTCGTCGTTCTTGGGGGTCGGAAGCGCCTGGCGTCGAGCGTGGGGATCGGTTTGAGTGTGGACCTCGTCAAAGACCGCGCTGAAGACCTCGTCGAAGACCGCGAGGTCACTGGCGCGCTTTAGCAGGCTGATCCGTGCGGTCCAGTACAGGGCCGCAAGGGCGTCGGGCGGAACCTGCTCCAGCGCCGCGCTGAAGGTTTCCATGTTCGAGAAGCCAACCGGTATGCCGGCCGCGCGGAGACGCTCAACGAACGACACGGTCAGCGCGGCGCGGTCTACGCCGCGAAGTATGACCGGAGCGTGAAGTGAGTTACCCGACAAGGGCGAAGATCACCACCGCTATGACGACCACGGCGACGACGACCACCGGAATCAGCCGCTTATACACCGCGCCTCCGGCAATGCTCATGAGGTCGAGCGCTTCGGGCTCCGCCTGCGGTTCCGGTGGAGCGCTGGGCGCACTTGGCGTCGCCGATCCGGCACCCTCCGGGGTCTCGCTCGTCGGTGCCGTCTGACCGGCAATCAACTTGGCTTCGAGGCAGTCGACGAACTGTCCGAGCAGCTTCTCCGAGACCTCGATGATGGCCGACTTGCCGAACTGCGCGATCTTGCCCGAGATACTCAAGTCGGTGTCTACCGAGACCACCGTGCGATCCCCGTCGGGACGAAGCCCGGCGGTGATCTTGGCCGATGCGTTGCCGGACCCTCGACGGTCGCTCCCCTTGGCCTCGATCACTGCGTGGTAGTTGGCGTCGTCCTTCTCGATGAATGCCGCCGTACCCGCAAACTCGGAGATGACCGGGCCGACCTTGATCTTCACCTTGCCCATGTAGGTCTCACCCTCTCGCCCGGTCAACTGGGCGCCGGGAAGGCACGGCGCGATTCCGGCAAGATCGGTGAGCACGGCCCACGCTTCGTTGATTGGAACGCCAACGGTGAATTCGTTCTTGATCTCCATGTTGATTTTCCTCTTCTCAAATGACGGCACCCGCCGTCGGAACTACTGGTGACTTTTCTGGGCTACTTCGTCGTAGCCCATGGCCCCGAGTGCAGCGATCACGCTTTCGCGGTCATCTGGTGTTTTGACGATAGCACCGAGCGTTCGGATGATGTCGCTGCGCACCAGCGAGGAGGCCCCGAGAACCGTGAGCGCGGAGACCCAGTCGATCGTCTCGGACAGGCCCGGTGGTTTGTCGAGGTCCAACGTTCGCACGCGGCCGACGAAATCAGTTGCGGAGGTCAGTAGGACCTCATTGGATTCGGGAACCGTCCGACGCAGGATCTCGGCGGCCCGCACCGGCCCCGGGAACTCGATCCAGTGGTAGAGGCAGCGCCTCCGAAGCGCGTCGTGCAGCTCACGACTCCGGTTCGACGTCAGGATCACGACCGGGGACCGCTCGGCGCGAAACGTTCCGAGCTCTGGAACCGTGACGGACGCTTCGCCGAGGAACTCGAAGAGCAGTGCCTCGAATTCATCATCGGCCCGGTCGATCTCGTCGATCAACAGGACCGGGACCACCGGTCCCTGGTGCCGAATGCTCGCGAGGATCGGGCGCTCCTGCAAGAACTCTTCGGTGAACAGGTCAGCGTCGTCAACCGAGGTGTTGCGCGACTCCGCCAGGCGGATGGCGAGGAGTTGACGTTGGTAGTTCCACTCGTAGAGAGCCTCGGACGCCGTAAGGCCGCCGTAGCACTGCAAGCGCAGAAACGGCGCTCCCAGCATCTCTGCGATGGCCTTGGCCGCGGTCGTCTTGCCAACTCCTGGCTCCCCCTCCAACAAGAGAGGCTGGCCGAGCGTCAGCGAGAGAAACAGCGCCGTGGACAACCCTTCGTCAGCCAAGTAGTCGATGGCGTCAAGCCTGGCCATCAGCTCTGACGGGCTCTGGACAGCACTCACGAGGGGAGCCTTGCTCCGCGTTGGGCCAGCAGCTGCTCGTAGTCGTCCCACGTGTCGACGTCGAGAGGAACCGGACCCACCTGGTGAACCTCGGTCACGTCGTAGCGTCCCGACTCCAGGACCTTCCAGACGGCCTTGTCGCCGTGCAAGGTCTCCAACTCACCAAAGAGCTCGCGGGAGAACCAGAAGGGGTGACCGCGTCCATTCTCGTAGAGGCAGACCCCGAGACGAGATCCCTCGACGCCTTCGAGAAACGACGTCACAATCGCCGGCGTCACGTCGGGTTGATCGCCCAGCATCAGAACGATGCCGTCAGAGCGCGGATCGACCGCGCCCAGTGCAGCGCTTATTGACGATGAGCATCCGGTCGTATAGTCACGGTTCTCGACGACTTCGAATCCACTGAGATCAATCGTGTCGCGGATCTCTTGGGATGCGCCGCCCAGGGTGACGATGATCTGGTCGAAGCCGCAACCCTTGGCTACGTTCAAGGTCGTGCCAAGAATCGTTATCTCTTGATAGGCCAGCAACTGCTTGGGCTGGCCCAAGCGCCGAGAAGCGCCCGCTGCCAGGACTAGACCGGTGGTGTACATCGAAGCATTCCCCAACTCGGCTTATCGGTCTCGACAGCCAGTGCAGCAATACCAGTAGTCAACTCCGTCGACAACCTTGTGCGGCGTCTCGGGCCTCACGATGACAGTCATGCCACAGACGGGATCGATGGCTTCGCGCACCACGGTCGGCACGGCTGATCGATCGGCACCGAGGCCGCCGCTTCGATATGCCTCAACGACACTGCCCATGATCGACAGCGCGATTTCCTCGGGTGTCTTGGCACCAATCTCCACGCCCACGGGTGTATGCACCCGCGCCCGTTCCTCTCCATGAAGGTCCATGGCGTCGAGCACGGCGCCGCCGCGCTTCGCGCTGGCGACCAGTCCAATGAACGTCACGCCCGCATCGAGAGCGGCCCGAATCGCCTCCGGTTCGTCATGCCCGTGGGTCGCCAGAATCACCGCGGACGCGTCCGCAAGGTCCGCCTCGCCCAACGAAGACGCTGCGGCGCTGCGATAGTGGACCGCCTCGGTGATACGCGCAAGCGCCGCCGCGATGGGCGTGGAGCCGACGACCAGAACCAGCGGCATCGGAACGTGTGGTTCAAGGAATATCTCCAATGCGCCCCCCGACAGACATGGGTTGACCGCGACTTGCGCCCCCGGGACATTCGGGAACTCAGCGTCACTCTCGGGCAGCACCCGCAGCAACAACGACTCGCCGCTCTCCAACGCATTCAGAGCCGCGCGACGAACCGACTCCTCGGCGCACTGGCCACCAACGAAGCCTTCGATGGAGCCATCGCCCAGGATGATGGCGTCGTCGCCCGGTCGCGACGAAGTTGGCGACTGGGCACGGACCACCGTGGCGTGCACATAGGGAATCCTTGCGTCTTGAAGCTCAGTCTCCCGAGTCGAGAGGCGTGAAGTCATAGGCCCATTCTAATCTCGACTCTTCGCGAGTCGTCCCAGGACTTTTCGTTGATGACCGAGGTCAGATGGAAGGAACGTGACGCCCCTGCATCGTCTCCCATACTCGTGACGGCGTCAGCGGCATGTCGGCGTGGCGGATACCAAAGGGTTTGAGAGCGTCCACCACGGCGTTGACGATCGCCGGCGGCGACCCCACCGTGGCCGACTCACCGATTCCCTTGGCCCCGATGGGGTGATGCGGCGACGGGGTCACCGTGTGACCGGTCTCCCAGTCAGGAACCTCCAAGGCCGTCGGGATCAGGTAGTCCATCAGCGACGCCCCGAGACAGTTGCCGTCCTCATCGAAGGCGATCATCTCCATCAGCGCCATCCCCACGCCGTCAGTAAGGCCGCCGTGGACCTGGCCCTCGATGATCATCTCGTTGATACGAGTCCCGCAGTCGTCAACCGCGATGAAGCGACGGACCTTCACTTGCGCGGTGCCGGGGTCGATGTCGACGACGCAGATGTAGGCGCCAAACGGGTACGTCAGGTTCGACGGGTTGTAGCAGATCTGCGCCTCAAGTCCGCCCTCGATGCCCTCAGGCAGGTCCCCCGCTCCGTACGACTTGAAGGCGATCTCCTGGATCGTCACGGACTTCGACGGATCGCCCTTGACGTGGAACGAGCCCTTCTCCCACTCGAGGTCCGCGACCGACACTTCGAGCATGCCCGAGGCGATGATCTGCGCCTTGTCGCGCACCTTGCGGGCAACGAGCGCCGCGGCGGCGCCCGAAACCGGAGTAGATCGACTTCCGTAGGTGCCCAGACCAAACGGCGTGTTATCGGTGTCACCCTCGAGGACCTGAATGTCCGACGGCGGAATGCCGATCTCTTCGGCGACAATCTGGGCAAACGTGGTCTCATGACCTTGGCCCTGGGACTTGACCGACAGACGGAGCACGGCTTTGCCGGTCGGGTGGATCCGAAGCTCGCAGCCGTCGGCCATGCCGAGCCCGAGGATGTCCATGTCCTTCCTCGGACCGGCGCCCACGGCTTCGGTGAAGAACGAGATGCCAATGCCCATCAGTTCACCACGGGCGCGCTTCTCCTCCTGCTCCTTGCGAAGCTCGTCGTAGCCAGCGAGTTCCATGGCCAGACGCATTCCACGCTCGTACTCCCCCGAGTCGTAGACCCATCCGGTCTTGGTCGTGTAGGGGAACTGCTCGGGCTTGATGAAGTTCTTCAATCGCAACTCTGCGGGGTCCATCTTGAGGTCGTACGCCAGACAGTCGACCATCCGCTCAATCAGGTACACCGCCTCGGTGATCCGGAACGAGCACGCGTAGGCCACGCCACCCGGTGCCTTGTTGGTGTAGACGGCGGTCATTGAACAGTAGGCCGCCTCAAGGTCGTAGCTTCCGGTGAACACGCCGAAGAAGCCCGCCGGATACTTCACCGGAGCCGCAGTCCCGTTGAAGGCACCGTGGTCCGCGAGCACGTGGGTACGGACAGCCAGGATCTTTCCATCCTTCGTGGCCGCGATTTCGCCCTTCATGATGTAGTCACGCGCGAAACCCGTGCTGGACAGATTCTCCGAGCGGTCTTCCATCCACTTGACCGGCTTGCCGGTGACGAGAGCGGCGACGATGGCGCAGACGTACCCCGGGTAGATGGGTACCTTGTTGCCGAATCCGCCACCGATGTCTGGAGAAATAACTCGAATCTTGTGCTCCGGCAGACCAGACACCAGCGCGTAGACCGTGCGGTGCGCGTGCGGGGCCTGCGTCGTCGACCACAAGGTGAGCTGACCTTCGACGGCGTCGAAGAGCGCCACTGCGCCGCAGGTCTCCATCGGAGCCGGGTGCACCCGTGGGTAGACGATCTCTTCGCTGACCACCACATCGGCCCGGTCAAAGACCGCTTGGGTCGCCGCGGCGTCACCGGTCTCCCAGTCGAAGCAGTGGTTGTTGGTCTTGCCCTTGAGGTCGTCACGAATCACCGCGGCGTCGGGATCGAGGGCCTTGCGCACGTCGACCACCGGGGGCAGGATCTCGTAGTCGACATTGATCAGCTCAATGGCGTCGCGAGCGATGTACCGGCTCTTGGCGATGGCAAAGGCCACCTCTTGACCCTGGAATCGCACCTTGTCCGTAGCGAGCACGGCTTGGACGTCGTTCGACAGCGTTGGCATCCACGCCAGGCCCTTTTCGGCCAGATCGGCGCCGGTGACGATCGCCACGACTCCCTCCAGCGCGGCCGCGGCCGTCGTGTCGATGCTCTTGATGCGGGCGTGGGCCACGGGCGAACGAAGGATCGCCAGGTGCAGCATGCCCGGAAGGTTGAGGTCGTCGACGTAGTTCCCCTGCCCTCGAATGAGGCGAGGGTCTTCCTTTCGAAGCATTCGGCCGTAGCCGACCGGCTTCTCGTTGTTGTCTGCGAATTCCGTCAGGCGAGTTTCGACGGTGGTCATGAGTTGCTCCCTTGCTTTGCGCTTGCTTCGTGGACTGCAGCCCAGCGAATTGAACGGACAATTGTTGCGTAACCGGTGCATCGGCAGATCTGCCCGGAGATCGCTTCGCGAATCTCCTCTTCACTCGGGTCGGGGTTGCGGTCCAACAGCGCACGCGCCGTCATCATCATGCCCGGCGTGCAGAAACCGCACTGGAGACCGTGGCACTCCATGAAGCCCTGCTGAACCGGATCGAGTTGACCATTCTGCTCAAGGCCCTCGACGGTACGAATCTCGTGTCCGTCAGCCATTGCGGCCAGCACCGTGCATGACTTGACGGGCTCGCCGTCCATCCACACGACACATGTCCCGCAGTTGCTGGTGTCACAGCCCCAGTGGGTACCACGCAGCAACAGCTGGTCGCGCAGGAAGTGCACCAAGAGTGTGCGGTCTTCGATCTCCTCGTTGACCTGATTCCCGTTGACGTTGATCGATACCTGCATGTCAGGCCCCCTGTCCATTGATTCGTTCTACCGACTTGCGCAGCGCCCTGCGCGTGAGTTCGTCCGCCAAGTGGCGCTTGTACGCAACCGTGCCGCGCAAGTCCACGGCCGGGCTGCAGGCCTGAGCGGCGAGTGCGCCCGCTTGCGCAAAGAGCTCCTCGGAAGGAGTCTGGCCGCGAAGCGCTTCCGAGATCGCGGGAATGCCGGTGGTGTTGGGACCCACGGCCGCGAGACCGACCCGGGCATCAGTGATGACGCCGCCGGACATCCACACCGCTGCGCCGCTCGACGCCACTGCCCAGTCACCGGCGCGGCGCTCGACCTTGAAGTACGCGCTCGATCCGCCGGGACGTACCGGAATGCGAATCTCAACGAGGATCTCCGCGTCGCCAACCGCCGTCTCGTAGGGTCCGCGGTGGAAATCCTCCATCGACACCACCCGCTCGCCGTCACGCCCTCGGATCACGCAACTGGCGTCCAGTGTCGTGCACACCGCGGAAAGGTCCTCCGACGGGTCGGCCTGGCACAGTGAGCCCCCCAACGTGCCCCGGTTGCGGACTATGGGGTCAGCGATGACGTGCTCGGCATCTCGAAAGATCGGGAACGCCGTTGCCAGAAGGTCTGATTCGAGCAGTTCGCGGTGGCGAGTCATGGCCCCGATGCGGATCTCGCTACCTTCTTGGCGAACGTAGCCCAACTCATCGTGGAGGCCGTTGATGTCGATCAACGTGTCGAAGTTGGCCAGGCGAAGCTTCATCATCGGCAGAAGACTGTGTCCCCCAGCAACGATGCGTGCGCTATCACCGCCTTCATTCAGCAGCTCAATCGCATGATCAACCGTTGTCGCTCGCGCGTACTGAAATGGTGCCGGTACTTGCATGACATCCCCCTTATCGAATCATGTGGATATTAGGCCCACACATCAATCACTTCTCAAGCCGAACTGAACTACTTCACTGCCCACCACTGTTCCGACAACCCCTGGCCCCCAACGGTATTAGAAAAGATGTTGCGCCCGGAACCAAACTGATTCGGCCGTGACGTCGGAGTATATGCGTACCTGAGGACCTCTTTCTATCAGATGAAACCCGATCTCACCGAATGGATCGGTGGCTGCCCTCGGGGTGGTCGCGGCGGCCTCACCTTCAAGGCGTGTGGAGCCCCACCGTTGGTTCGACCTACCGTCACCCCTCGTGCCCGCCCTGATCACGATCTCCGTATTGCCCTGGGGCGCTCGGGGATTCCCGTGGTGGTGAGTGAATTTATACTGACCGTCACTAGTCTTGAATTCCCACCGACTTGACAAACCATCCAGAAGATCGACGGCAGAGGCGAGGGTCCAGGCAGATGAAAGATCTCATCGAAGACATCGAGCGTTGGCAGGCCGCCGGCCAGCGGGTGGCCCTGGCCCGCGTGGTCGCGGTCGTCGGCTCGGGGCCCAGGGACCCCGGCGCGGCCATGGCGATCAACGAGGCGAGTGAGGTCGTCGGCTCGGTCTCTGGCGGATGCGTCGAAGGCGCGGTGGTCACCGAGGCGCTCGGCGTCATCGAGTCGGGCGAGCCGCGCCTCTGCACCTTTGGCTACTCGGACGACGAAGCCTTCGCGGTTGGCTTGACCTGTGGCGGGACCATTCGGATCTTCATCGAGCCGCTCAACTGATGGACCGGCTCTTCACCACGCTGGCCCAGTGCATCAGCGATGAAGATCCCGTTGCCCTCGCCACGGTGATCGAACGGGCCGACGCCGTCGAGGGACAGAATCCGTCACTCCCGGAGCTGGGCGCGACACTGCTCGTCAGCCACGCCCACGGCGTTCAGGGATCACTCGGCCACGACAAGCTCGACGCCGTTGTCGCCGGCGACGTCAGTGCGGTGCTCTCGAGCGGCCGTAGCGTGGCTCGCCACTACGGCTCCGCGGGCGAATCTCGCCTCAACGACGTCACGGTGTTCATTGACGTCTTCGCACCGCCGCCGCGCATGATCATCTTCGGTGCCGTCGATTTCTCCGCGGCCCTCGTCCGGGTGGCGAAAATCCTCGGCTACCACGTCACGGTCTGTGACGCGCGCGAGGTCTTCGCCACCAAGCGACGCTTCCCCGAAGCAGACGAGGTGGTCGTGGCGTGGCCGAACGCCTATCTGGAGACGGTGGCCGACCGCCTCGGCGCGCTCGATGCAGTATGCGTTCTCACCCACGATCACAAATTCGACATTCCCGCCATCGTCGCGGCGCTCTCCACCAAGGTCGGATACCTTGGCGCCATGGGATCGCGCAAGACTCACGCGGAGCGTGTAAAACGGCTGATTGAGGCCGGTGCCGATCCATCTCGACTCAGCGAGATCATGGCGCCGATCGGCCTGGCCATCGGCGCTCGCACTCCCGAAGAGACGGCAGTGGCGATCTGCGCCGAGATCATCGCCCGTCGCGCCCACGCGGAGGTTCGCTCGCTGCGCGACGACACCGGACCAATCCATCGGGTGGCCTCGTGACGCTCCTGCCGCTCTCTCCGCCCCAGGTCGGTGACTGGATCGGCGTCTCCGACCAGGCGCTGCCGGTTGACGAAGCGTGGAGGTGGGCGAGCCTTCCCCACTGCGGCGGCATCGTGACGTTCTGCGGCCTGGTGCGCGACCACTCCGAAGATCGACCCGGGGTGACGTCCCTCGAGTACGAGGCCTACATCGAGCACGTCGTGCCGCGCCTCGCTGAAGTCGCCGATCAGGCACACGCACGCTGGGGTGGGATCGGCCGACTCGTGCTGCTGCACCGTGTCGGCACGCTCAACGTTGGCGATGTTGCGGTGGTCGTCGCCGCGTCGACGCCCCATCGCTCCGAGTCGTTCGACGCAGCGAGGTTCTGCATCGACACGCTCAAGCACACCGTGCCCATCTGGAAGCACGAGACGTGGGAAGGAGGCTCCGACTGGAGTACGTGCGCTCACGACGCGTCGCCCTTTGACGGCAGCATCCCCCCGCCGCCGCGACCCGTGCGATCCACCTAGGCAGTCGTGATGATTCAATTGGCCCAAGCGCAGAGCATCGTGCTCGCGCAAGTCGCGCCGCTGCCCGTTGTCGAGACGCCGATCGATCTGGCGCTCGGCTGCGTCCTCGGCCAAACGGTCCGCGCCGTCAACGACGTCCCGTCATTTCGGAACTCCTCGATGGACGGCTACGCGCTGCGAGCGGGCGACACGAAGGGCTCGCCCGTGACCCTGCGAGTCGTTGGATCCGTCAGCGCCGGACACCTCTTTGAGGGCACCCTTGGACCAGGCGACGCCGTACGAATCATGACGGGCGCACCGATCCCCGACGGCGCGGATGCGGTCTCGATGGTCGAGCTCTGCGAGGCGAATCACGACGACGGCACCGTGGTCGTCACGACCGAGGTCGCTCCGGGGAACTTCGTTCGCCAGCCCGGCTACGACGTATTGGCCGGCGACGTTCTCGCCGAGTCCGGCACCCCCCTTCGACCGGCCCACCTCGGCGTCCTCGGGGCCCAGGGGATCAGGATGGTTCCGGTGCACCGCCGACCGCGCCTCGGCGTGCTCTCGACGGGCGATGAGCTCTTCGTCGATGACGGGCCCCTCCCCCCGGGCAAGATCCGAGACGCCAATCGCCACTCGTTGCTCGGACTCATCGGCGAGGAGGGCTGGGAGCCGGTCGACCTCGGTGTCGTCGGCGATGACCGGGAGGCGCTCCTCGACGCGTTTGCTCGAGCCGGCCAGTCGTGCGACGCCCTCATCACCAGCGGCGGGGTCAGCGTCGGCGACTTCGACATCGTGCGCATCGTGCTCGACGACGTCAGTGGTAGTTCGATGCGCTGGATGCAGATCGCCATTCGCCCGGCGAAACCATTCGCCTTCGGGACACTGGCCGAGACGAACCTTCCAGTCTTCGGACTCCCCGGGAATCCGGTGTCGGCCATGGTGAGCTTCGAGCTACTCGTGCGTCCGGCCATTCGGCGCATGGCGGGGCACACCAATCTGTCTCGGGCCGTGGTGAGCGCAACGTCCACGGTCGACCTGGCGAGGGTTCCCGACGGCAAGGTCCACTTCGTTCGGGGCCACGTGTCGCTCGACGGCGAGGGCCGCTACGTCGCCCGTCCCCTCGAGGACCAGGAGTCCCACCAGCTCAGCGCCATGTCCAACGCCAACGCCCTCCTGATCCTGCCCGATGGTGAGGGCGTAGGCCGGGGCGGCTCAGTCCGAGCACTACTGTTCTACCCAGCCGATGTCACCGGGCTGAGTGATGACCTATCAGCCGGAGGGGCGGATCTATGACGACATCAGTACCCGTCGGCATCACTCCGAAGTCGCTACGGGCCATGGAGCCGGACAAGCTCGTGGTCCAGACCATGCCCACCAGCGGTCCTCTCGTCGACCGCTACGGCCGCGTCCACAATGATCTGCGGATCTCGGTAACCGATCGGTGCAACCTGCGTTGCGTCTACTGCATGCCCGAGGAGGGCATGACGTTCATGGAGCGCGACGAACTGTTGCGCTTCGACGAGATCCTTCGTTTCGCCGCGGTGGCCAAGGGCCTCGGGGTCGACGCCGTTCGTCTGACGGGCGGCGAGCCGCTCGTTCGAAAAGGACTGGTGTCCTTGGTGCAGGGCCTGAGCGATCTCGGCTTCGAGGACATCTCTCTCACCACCAACGGAACCGAGCTCGCGCGCCACGCGGGCAAGCTCGCCGCGGCCGGTCTACGACGAGTGAACATCAGCTGCGACTCGCTCATCCCGGGGCGCTTCGCCGCGATCCGCCGCCGGGCAACCCTCGACGTCGTGCTGAACGCCATGGACGCGGCAGAGCAGGCCGGCCTGCTGCCGCTGAAGATCAATGTGGTGCTCCTGCGAGGTCAGAACGACGACGAGATACTGTCGTTCGCCCAGTTCGCACGCGAAACCGGTCGCACCGTTCGCTTCATCGAATTCATGCCTCTCGATGCCCAAGGCGACTGGGATCGGGCGCAGTTGGTGCCGGGTCGCGAGGTCCACGACGTGATCTCGGCGCGCTGGGAGCTTGAGCCGATCGAGCGGTCCGCCAGCCCCGCGCCCGCCGAACGGTTCCGCTTCGTCGACGGGGCCGGTGAGATCGGCCTGATCTCGAGCGTCACCGAACCGTTCTGTGGCACCTGCAACCGCCTCCGGCTCACCTCGGACGGCGCGATCCGCAACTGCCTGTTCTCCGACAGCGAGACAACCGTGCGCGATCTGCTGCGCAGCGGCGGATCCGACGACGCGATCGCGCACAGCCTTCGATCGGCGGTCTGGGGAAAATTCCCCGGACACGGTATCAACGAGCCGGGCTTCCTGTCGCCCCAGCGCTCCATGTCGATGATCGGCGGCTAGAGCGTGGCTCGACTGCGGCTCTTCGGGCCGGCCCGCGAAGCCGCCGGCGTCTCCCAAGTCCTGCTCACCGGGCGCAGCGTCGGCGACGTCGTCGCAGCGGCCGAAGAACGCTTCGGCGCCGACTTCTCTCGCGTACTCGAGGTATCTCGCATCTGGGTCAACGGCGACGACGCTGGCCCCGACACGCTCGTGAACGACAACGACGAGATCGCCGTCGTCCCGCCTGTCTCTGGCGGCTGCGCGTAGTCCCCTCGCCGAGGTGGGGGCTGAACCCGTACAATCCGGACATGGAACCAGCCCCAACGTGTTTCGGATGTCCGCTGGGCGCCTCGCTTGAATCGCGGCCACGCCGGTATGGACGCCCTGACGCCAAGGGTGAACCGGGAGTGCGCGAATGAGGGCGACCACGACGTGCGGCAACCCAATGTGCTCGTGCGATCCCTGCACGTGCGAGAACTGCACCTGCGGCGTGGCGAGACTGGGCGCGCTCGAGCGACGGGTGATGGACGTTCTGTGGGAAGGGGCCGACCGCGAGTTGACCGGACGCGAAGTGGCTGACGGGTTTCCCGAGAACGCCTACACGACAGTCGCCACCGTCCTCGACCGTCTCGTGCGCAAGGGACTGGTGCAGCGCAGGTTGGACGGACGCTCCATCAGGTTCGCCGTCGTTGGAACCAGGGGCGTTCACACGGCCGTGCTCATGCACGAGGATCTGCTGGCCGGTCGCGACCCTGATTCTGCCCTCGTCAGCTTCGCGCAGACTCTGTCGCCCTCGGAGGCCGCAGTCCTTCGCCGTGCACTCGATGAGCCTGAATGCAAGCCAGAGAAGACGGACCCTTAGTTCATCGCGAAGAGCAGGAACGCCATGAGGACGCACAGAACGACGTGGCTCGCGTCTTCCAGCCAAGGTGCCCCGACAAACTCCGGAATGCCACCGGCGGGGATGAGTCCTCGTTCTGCGCGGCGCGGCGAAGTCCCCGGTCGAGCTGCTCCACTCATGGCGTACGTCGGAACATGCGTTCCGTGGTGGGATCGGCCCTTGTTGGCAGAGGCGAGCGTGAACATGGCCGACGACAGGAAGATCGACGCAAGGACGAAGGCCAGTCCGGGATCAAGCTTCGAAGCCTTCGTCAACAGTGACATTGAACCCGCCGGCGATGTGCCCACCGTCTGCACGGGGAACCAGTACATCAAGAGCATCGCCAAGCTCATCGCCGCGTGGACCATGAAGTGAGAGAGGTGGGGCCCGTAGCGCTGCATCGATCGAACCGTGCGCGCCAAGAACCAGATCAGGAGAGTCGCGAAGATGACCTCCCACACGACCCTCGGCCCGAACGCCCATCGGGCCACTGCCTGGCCGGCCATGGACACCCCCATGAAGGTGTGGGTGAGGTCAATGTCCCAGCCCGAGGGTCGGTGAGCCGCCAGCTCGACGACCAGGGAGACCAGGCAGTACGCAGCGACGACGAGCATCAGCGCGCCGCAGAGGTAGTACAACCACGAAGGGGTCATCGCCATTATCTGTCGGCCTCCGTCGCCGCGACCACCGGGCCCGACGCGACGGCGCTCGAGGTCCCTCGAGTGTCGGTCAGAGGCCAATAGGTCAACGCCAGTACGATCACCAGCGGACCGGAGTTGGGGTCAGTCGCACCACCGGCCAGGATCCCGCCGAAGTTCTGAGTGGCCACCCAAATGATCGCGAACACGACGACGGCGAGAGCCAGGGTCGCTCGGGTCAGTGCCGGAGGCAGAATAACCCCAATCGCCACGACGAAGCAGACGATGGCCAGTGAGATCGCCAGTGGACTTGCGTGATGAAGAAAGAGCGACTCAACGCAACGGTCGACGGCGGCGAGCCACCCCGGCTGTCCACTGTTCATTCCAGCCACCAGATCGTGAAGCACCCGGGGCGAGCGGCCCGAGCCGGCCACGGCCAACAGTGCCATTACGGCCCACACCGCGACCCAGATGATCCTTGCCGCGTTCAGTCCAACGGTCCGAGCGGCGACAAAGGGCCCGTCAGAGCCCTCGCTCGGCCACAGCAGCACGGCGAGGAGAGCGTAGAAGAGCACGGCGCCCGGGCTGCCACGAAAAGGGGTGGCACCGCCGGAGAGGAGTTCGCCCAGGCCCTCACCGAACCACCAGACGCCAAGGGCCCAGGCAATCGAGAGTGCGAGCGCGGGCTTGCGCGTGCGCTTCGAGACGATCCCAAAGGCAATCAAGAACTGAATAAGGGCGAAGAACGTATTGGTCAGCACCGGCTGGTGATAGACCATCGACGCGTTCCACGTAACTGTGTGGGCGATCCAGCTGGGGTTCCCCCTGGCCATCGAGTTCAACATGCCGCTCAGTCCGCTGGACCCGGGGGTGAACATGCAGCGCTGGATCTGCAGCACGGCGTCGAGCAGCCACAGGGTGGCCAGGACCAGCAGCAATGATTCGCGGAAGTCTCGCGGCCGGCGGTACTCGTCATTCGCGAACTCACCAGAGCCACAGGTCGCAGCCAGAGCATTGCCACCCGGTCGCTCCGCAATGCTCATCCCCACCCCACTTTCGGTGACCATTACTACCATCAGTAGGAGCGCCACCACTACTTGTAGCAGTGGTGGCTCAGGCGAGGTGACCCCCGAGCCGAATGCCAATCGAAGGTCCGAACGGTCCGTCTGGGGGTCATCCGATCCGCCCTTCCGGGGTCGAAGGAGGCAATGAACCCGGTTGCAGCCTCACGAAGAGCTTGATCCCGGCATCAAAGATGCCGATCTGCGCTCTGGCACGCTCATCGGCTGCCCACCGGTGGTCATCGAGAGTGATGGCGGCACGAAAGGGCTGGCTGCATTCGCACTGAATGTGCCGATTGGCATCGCCCGAGCCGGATTCATCGGGCAACGTGGCGGGGTCCCTAGCTGGGAGCGTCCACCAGCCGTCCCCAATCGCCGGACTTTCCGCCGGTCTTGCGCAGCAGGACGAGGTCGTCGATCTGTGCATTCGGATCCACGTCCACGAGCGAGCTCACGATGCTGAGTGCGGCAAAGGCGCACGCGGTGAGCGCCTCCATCTCGACTCCCGTGCGGTGCGTCGCAGCGACGGTCGCCGAGATCTCGATACGCCCCGCGTTCGCAATGACCTCGACCTGCACCTCGTTGAGGTCGAGCGGGTGGCAGAGGGGAATGAGATTGGCCGTTTGCTTCGCCGCTTGGATACCCGCCAGCCGGGCCGCGTGCACCGGGTCGAGCCCGTTGGCGCTCGGTCCAAGCGCGGCCAGGTCGGCCACAGTACGCACGACGCAACCGGCGTACGCGCGCCTCTTCGTCGGGCGCTTGGGGGTGACATCGACCATGCGCAGTTTGCCGGTGCTGTCGACGTGAGTGAACGGTTGCTCCATCGTCACGACGCCTCCTTTCGCCGCCAGGTGCCCGCACGGCCACCCGACTTCTCCCACAGCGCGACCTCGCCAATGGTCATCGTTCGATCGGCGGACTTGCACATGTCGTAGACGGTGAGCGCCGCCACCGTGACCGCCGTGAGCGCCTCCATTTCGACACCGGTACGGTCCACGGTGTCGACGCTCGCTTCGACGTCGATGTGCGTGTCGGCGATCGTGAAGTTCACGTAGACGTTGTTCACCAGTACCAGGTGCGACATCGGCAGCAGCAACGCCGCCTGCTTGGCTGCCTGCGTTCCCGCAACGCGGGCGGTCGCCAGGACGTCGCCCTTGTTCATGGCGTTCGCCGCCACACTCGCCGTGGTGGACG
>PKYK01000069.1 GCA_003133665.1 Acidimicrobiaceae bacterium
GCTCGCGAGGTTGCACGCCGAGTTGTCGATGTGCATGTACTCCGAGCAGGGGTTCGAGCCGTTGATCCGGTCGGTGTTGGACGAGGTGTGCCACTTGTTGATGGTGGTGTCGAACTGCAGGCCCGGGTCCGCGCACTCCCACGCGGCGCGCGCGATCTCGCGCCACAGTTCGCGGGCCCTCACCGTGGAGACGACGCGACCGTCGCTGCGCGCCACGAGGTTCCAGTCGGCGTCGTCCAGCACGGCCTCCATGAACCCGTCGGAGACGCGCACCGAGTTGTTCGCGTTCTGGTACTGGATCGAGTGGATGTCCTTGCCGTCGAGGTCCATGTCGAACCCGGCGTCGCGCAGTACGCGCGCCTTCTTCTCCTCGTTGGCCTTGCACCAGATGAACTCTTCGATGTCGGGGTGGTCGGCGTCGAGGATGACCATCTTCGCCGCGCGCCGTGTCTTGCCGCCCGACTTGATGGTCCCCGCGGACGCGTCCGCGCCGCGCATGAACGAGACCGGACCGCTCGCGGTGCCGCCGCCTTCGAGCGCCTCGGCGCTGGAGCGGATCTTCGACAGGTTGACGCCCGCTCCCGACCCGCCCTTGAAGATGATCCCCTCTTCGGTGTACCAGTTGAGGATCGAACGCATCGAGTCCTCGACGGCGAGGATGAAGCACGCGCTGCCCTGCTGGGGCACGTCCTTCACGCCGATGTTGAACCAGACCGGCGAGTTGAAGGCGGCTTTTTGCGTGACGAGCAGGTGCTTCAGTTCTGCACGGAAGGTCTCGGCCTCTTCCTCGTCGACGAAGTAGTCGCGCTCGGTCCCCCACGTCGTGATGGTGTCGACGATGCGGTCGACGACCTGCTTCAGGCTGGTCTCGCGCTCGGCGGTACCGAGGGTGCCGCGGAAGTACTTCTGGGCGAGGATGTTCGTCGCGTTGAACGACCACGAGGCGGGCACCTCGACGTCGAGCTGCTCGAAGGCGACGGACCCGTCGCGAAAGTTCGAGATGCGCGCGTCGCGGCGATCCCAGACCAGTTCGTCGTAGGGATGACGGTCCTCGGTCGTAAAGAACCTGCGAATTCCAATTCCGAGTCGCTGAGGTGCGATAGCCATATCTGTCTCCCTATTTCTGTCCGTTACCGACACTACGAATACATCTCTTGCGCCGGCGAGTCGGGAAGACGAGAATAGTACTTCTCGACCCCCCAGCCACAAGATGTAGTGACAAAACCACTACGCGTCGCAAGATGTTGTGTCATTACAGCACTGTAATTACACCGCGTCAACTCTATTTTAACCTTTTCTGCAAAATCTTCTGAGCCCGGCGCGCCAGCCCCGCAACCGCCCCGAAACTCACTAGCCTGACCCTCGTGGACCTCATCCTCGCCCTCGACGCCGGCACCTCAGGGGTGCGCACGGTGGCCTTCGATTCGAGCGCCCGGGTCGTCGCGAGCACCTACCGCGAGCTGACCCAGTACTTCCCCCGCCCCGGCGAGGTCGAGCACGACGCCGCCGAAATCGCCGACCTGGCCGTGGCGACCCTGCGCGACGTCGCCTCGACGGCCCGCCACGACGGGCACCGGATCGTCGCGCTCGGCATCACCAACCAGCGCGAGACGACCGTCGCCTTCGACCGCGAGAGCGGGCACCTGGCGCACCGCGCGATCGTCTGGCAGGACCGGCGGACCTCGGCGTACTGCGACGACGTGAGGGCCAACGGCCACGAGGGGTCAGTGCGCGCGACCACCGGACTCGTGCTCGACTCGTACTTCTCGGCGACCAAGATGCACTGGCTGCTCGAGCACGGCGTGCTCGACCGCGCCAGCGCCCCGAGCCTGGCGACGATCGACACCTGGTTGCTGTGGTGGCTGACCGGCAACACCGACGGCGGCGTCTTCGCGAGCGAACCCTCGAACGCGTCGCGCACGATGCTGATGGACCTCGACACCCTCGACTGGTCGCCGGCGATGACCGCGCTCTTCGGCGTGCCCGCGGACATGCTCGCCCCCATCCGTCCGTCCACCACGAACTTCGGCACGATCAGCGCCGACGTGGTACCCGAGCTCGCCGGCGTGCCGATCACGGGCATCCTCGGGGACCAGCAAGCCGCACTCTTCGGCCAGGCCTGCTTTCGCCCCGGCGTCGTGAAGGCCACCTACGGCACGGGGGCCTTCGTCCTCGCCAACGCCGGCGACGCGGCGCCTGGGGTCTTCGACGGACTGATCACCACGGTGGCGTGGGACCTCGGCGCCTTCGGACCGGCGACCTACGCCGTCGAGGGTTCGGCCTTCGTCGCGGGGGCCGCGGTGCAGTGGCTGCGCGACGAACTCGGCTTCATCACGTCGTCTGCGGAACTCGAACCGTTGGCCCTCAGTGTCGAGAACAGCGGCGGCGTGGCGATCGTGCCGGCCTTCACCGGGCTCGGCTCGCCGTTCTGGCGCAGCGACGCGCGCGGCTCGGTCTCGGGTCTCAGTCGAGGCGTCGGACGCGGCCAGATCGCCCGGGCGCTCGTCGAGGCGCTCGCCTACCAGGTGCGCGCCATGACCGACGCCTTCGCGGCCAACGGTCTGGTGCTCACAGAACTGCGCGCCGACGGCGGGGCCGCCGCGATGGACCTCCTGCTGCAGCTCCAGGCGACCAACTCACGACTGCCGGTGCTGCGCAGTCGCTCGCTCGAGGCGACGGCCCGCGGGGCCGCGACGGTCGCCGGACTGGAGATCGGCGTCTGGGGTTCACTCGACGAGCTCGGTCGGCTCTGGGAGTCCGATGAGCGCTTCGAGCCCGAGGACCCGACCTTCGCGGATTTCGGGTACGCCGCGTGGCTGCGGGCCGTCGAGCGGGCCTAGGAACTACTAGGTTCGGCTCTGCGGGAGGGAGAACATGGAGAACTACGAATCAACGGTGGTGCGCGAGGGACTCTCCTTCGGCGAGGGGCCGCGCTGGCACGACGGGCGGCTCTGGTACTCGGACTTCTACCGCCACGGCGTCTTCTCGATGGCGGGCGATGGCGCCGACGAGCGACTCGAGCACGAGGTGGCGGGCCAGCCCTCGGGCCTCGGCTGGACCACCGGTGGTGACCTGCTCTGCGTGTCGATGGTCGATCACCGGGTGCTGCGCATCAGCAAAGGCGTCGCGTCGACCTTCGCGGAGATCGGCGAGTACTGCGGCTTCTGGGCCAACGACATGGTCGTCTCGGCGACGGGCTACGCCTACGTGGGCAACTTCGGCTTCGACCTCGACACGATGCTCGCCGAGATAGGCGTCGAGGGCCTCCTCGCCTCACCGCCGCCCACGACCAACCTCGTCGTGCTGAACCCCGACGGCGAGGTCATCCAGGTGATCCCCGACATGGCCTTTCCCAACGGCTCGGTCATCACCCCCGACGGCGCCACGCTCATCGTGGGCGAGTCCATGGCCTCTCGACTGAGCGCCTTCAGCGTCAGCGCCGACGGCACCCTGAGCGACCGGCGGGTCTGGGCGCACTTGGACTTCGTCGCCCCCGACGGCATGTGCCTCGACGCCGACGGCCACGTCTGGCTCGCCAACGCGCTCTCCAACCAGTGCCTGCGCGTGAAGGCGGGCGGCGCGATCACCGGCACCGTCACCACCACCCAGAACGCCTACGCCTGCATGCTCGGCGGCGAGGACCGGCGCACGCTCTACGTGATGACCGCGCCGACGAGCGACCGGTTCAACATCGCGGACTTCACGCTGGGCAAGATCGAGGTGGTCCACGTGAACACGCCCGGCGCGGGGCGACCCTGAGTGGTCGCCGCGTTGTCGCGCGAGGAACTCGACCGTATCGCCGTTGAGGGCTACCTGTACTTCTACCCAATGGTGTTGATGGAGGTGACCCGACGCGTCAGCACCAACTCGGCGTTCGGCGAAAAGATCGGCCGAGGGCCCATGGGCGCGTTCGTGCACACGCGGGCGTTCCCGCCGGGAGACTTTCGCACCGTCGTGCGCCCCAACTTCGACACGCTCTACTCGACGGCCTGGCTCGACCTCGCGAACGAGCCCTACGTCATCTCGGTGCCCGCGATGAGGGACCGGTTCTTCATGCTGCCCCTCTACGACATGTGGACCGAGATCTTCGCCTCGCCGGGGACGCGCACCCACGGCGAGGGGGCCCTCACGTTCGCCCTGTGCGACCCGCGGTGGCGCGGCGAACTGCCCCGGGACGTCGAGCGCATCGACGCGCCGACGCCGCTCGTGTGGGTGCTCGGCCGCACCGAGACGCGCGGGGTCGCCGACTACGAGGCCGTGCACGAGCTGCAGGACCAGATGCGTCTCGCCCCCCTGTCGACGTGGCCCGAGTTCACGCCCCGCCCCTTCGAGAAGGACGAGAGCGTCGACATGAGGACGCCGCCGATGGTCCAGGTCGACGAGATGAGCGCCCACGAGTTCTTCTCCCTCGCGGCCGCGCTCGTGAGGGAGAACCGGCCGCACCCGACGGACTGGGGCGTGGTCACGCGACTCGGGCGCGCCGGCTTCACCGTGGGCCACGTCTTCAATCTGGACCAGTACGAAGCCGAGGTGCGCGAGGCCTTCGAGGGAGCGCCCGAACGAGCGCGCGAACACCTGCACCGGCGTTTCGCCACGATCGTGCCCCTGGTCGACGGCTGGTCGACGATCGGCGACATGGGCGTCTGGGGAAACGCCTACCTGAAGCGCGCCCTGATCGCGCTGGCCGGACTCGGGGCCAACCCGCCCGAGGAGGCGATCTACCCGAACCTGGAACGCGACGCCAACGGCGAGTCACTCTCGGGCACGAGGCGCTACATGCTGCACTTCGACGCCGACCGGCTGCCCCCCGTCGACGCCTTCTGGTCGCTCACGGTCTACGACGCGCGCGGCTTCCCGGTCGAGAACGAGATCAACCGCCACGCCCTGGGCGACCGCGACCCGCTCGTCTTTCGAGACGACGGCTCGCTCGAGTTCCTGCTGTCCCACGAACGCCCCGGGGACGAGTGGATGGCCAACTGGTTGCCCGTGCCCGACGACGCCTTCATGGTCACCATGCGGCTCTACCTGCCCCGGGAGTCCGCGCTGAGCGGGCGGTGGAGTCCGCCCCCCGCGAGACCGCTTCCCTAGTTCAGTTTCACCAACGCCTTCTTCAGATTGCGCATTGCCTGCTGGGTGCGCAACTCGTTCTCGATCAACGCGAAACGGACGTGCCCGTCGCCGCCCTCGCCGAAGCCCACGCCGGGGCTGGTGGCGACGTCGGCCTCCTCGATGAGGTACTTCGAGAACTCCAGCGAGCCCATCTCGCGGTAGGCGTCGGGGATCGGCGCCCAGATGAACATCGAACCCCTCGGCGGCACCACTGGCCAGCCCACGCGATTGAGGCCTTCAATCAACACGTCGCGACGCGACTGGTAGATGCGCTGGAGTTGATCGGGGTAGTCGGTCGCCTCGTTCATCGCGACGATGGCGGCGATCTGCACCGGCTGGAACGTGCCGTAGTCGAGGTAGCTCTTCAGCTTCGTCAGCGCCGCCACGACCTCGGCGTTGCCCACCAGGAAGCCCACGCGCCAGCCCGCCATCGAGAACGACTTGGTGAGCGTGTAGAGCTCGACGCAGCACTCCTTGGCGCGCGGCACCTGGAGGATCGACGGCGGCCTGTACCCGTCGAAGCCGAGGTCGGCGTAGGCGAAGTCGTGACAGATGATGATGTCGTGCTCGAGCGCGAAGGCGACCAGGCGCTCCATGAAGAGCAGGTCGACACAGGCGCTCGTGGGGTTGTGCGGGAACGACGCGATGATCACCCTCGGCTTGACCTCGGCCTCGTGCCACGCCGCGACCAGCCCGTAGAAGAAGTCGTCACCGGGGTCGCTGGTGCTGACCCCGGGGTCGTGCATGGGCACCGTGATCACCTTCGCGCCGGCGAATCCCGGACCGGCCAGATGGATCGGGTAGCTGGGACTGGGCACGATCGCGGTGTCGCCGGGACCGAGCAGCACCCACATCAGGTGGGTGAGCCCCTCCTTGGCGCCGATGGTCGTGACGACCTCGGTGTCGGGGTCGAGGTCGACGTCGAAGAGGTTCTTGTAGCGCGTCGCGATGGCGAGGCGAAGGTTCGGAATGCCCCGGCTCGCGCTGTAGCGGTGGTTTTTCGGATTCATCGCCGCCTCGGCGAGCTTGGCGACGGCCACGTCGGGACTCGGCAGGTCGGGGTTGCCGAAGCCGAAGTCGATGACGTCGCGCCCGGCCGCGCGGGCCTCGGCCTTCAGACCATTGATCTGGGCGAAGACGTAGGGCGGCAGTCCATTGATTCGACGGAATTCCATCTATGAAATTTACTTAATTAGTGGGCCCGACGCCATTCGCCCAGTTGAGAAATGTTCACCGGCGGGCTCAGCACCGCCCACGTGGCGCCCGCGCGCGCGAGTGAACTCAGCGTCCCGTCGAGGTCCGCGGGCACCGGTCCGGCCCAGTTGACCGGTCCCGACTGGCCGACCACGGCCAGCCGCTCCGGCGTCGCGTTCCAGAGATTGATCTCGACGCCGAGGTCGCGCGCGAGCTCGTTGGTGGCGGCGGCTCCCCCGCCGAACCAGACCGGCATCGAGGCACGAAGCGCCGTCGCGGTCTCGCGAAGCAGCTCGCGACGCTGATCGGCGCCGAGCGGGGCCAGTCCGTAGGCGTCGTTCTCGGCGGCGGATAACTTGTCGCCGGTGCCGAGGGCGGCGATGACGCGACCCGGCGCCAGCGCCGCCAGGGTCATGAACTCCTCGACCAGGTGCGACGTGGCGACGAGTCCGACCCGCGCCACGAGGGGACCGACCACCAGTTGCTCGTGGCGACGCGCGATCGCGCA
Organism: Acidimicrobiaceae bacterium; assembly: GCA_003133665.1. Lineage (GTDB taxonomy): Bacteria > Actinomycetota > Acidimicrobiia > Acidimicrobiales > RAAP-2 > RAAP-2. The sequence goes on from PKYK01000069.1 coordinate 6,812, forward strand.
AAGGACCGGGAACGGCGCGAGCGAGGGCCGCTCGGGCGAGCCCATGGGCCACAGGTGGTCGTAGGCGAAGACCCCGTCGAGCCCGGCGCCCGCGGCCTCGGCGGCGAAGGAGAAGGCCGGCTCCGCGCCCACCTCGAAGGTCGGCAGCAGTACGCCGAGCTTCACGGCCCGCGCTCGAAGGCGACGAGCGCCGCCCCCATGGCCCCGGACCGCGGTCCGAACATCGACGACGTCACGGTGATGGTCGGACGGGCGTCGTAACCCTCGACGAGATCGACGAGGTAGCCGCGCGCGCTCGGCAGCACCAGGTCCGAGGCGATCGAGAGTCCGCCGCCGATGACGAAGTGACCGGCGTCGAGGATCGCCGCGAGGTTGGCGAGCCCGAGTGCGAGCCACCAGCCCATCTCCTTCATCAGCACGACCGCTTCGTCGAGCCCCTCGGCGGCGGCCGTCGTGACGTCCTCGGCGCGCACCGCGTCGACGTCGCCGCGACGCTCGACCAGCGTCGGCAGCCGTCCGGCTTCGGCGGCCTCTCGGGTCAGGCGTCCGAGCCCGCCACCCGAGGCGTAGCGCTCCCAGCAGCCGTAGCCCCCGCAACTGCACGCGGCCCCGCGGGCCTGGACGACCATGTGGCCGATCTCGCCGGCGAAGCCGCTTCGTCCGCGCACGAGCCGGCCGTCGACGAAGACGCCCCCGCCGATACCGGTGCCGAGGGTCACCATGACGAAGTCGTCGATGCCGCGCGCCGCACCCCACTCGTGTTCGGCGAGCGCGGCACAGTTGGCGTCGTTCTCGCAGTGCACGAGCGAACTGCCGAGCGACTCGCTGAGCAGCGCCCCGACGTCGGCGCCCGACACGCTCTGCAGATTCGGCGCGAAGGCGAGGCGCCCGTCACGGCGCATCAGACCGGGCAGTCCGATACCGATGGGGACCGCGCTCGGGTCGAGACCGTGGCGGGCGCAGAGTTCTCGCACCTGCTCGGTCAGTACCGACGCGGTGGCGGCGCCGGCACTTTCGTTGAGGTCGTGGGGGGTCGCCGACTTGACCTCGCTCAGCACCCGCCCGTCGCGGGCCACGATCAGCGCCAGGGCCTTCGTGCCGCCGACGTCAACGCCGATCGCGACGTTGCTCATGCCTGGAGCTCGGCCTGGGCCTTCAATTCGCGCAGCGCCTGGGTCTGGATGCGCTGGGCCGCTCGCGATTTCACGAAGGCGGGGATGGGCACCAGGAGTTCGACCTCGAGGTCGTAGGTCACCTTCGTGCCCGGGCCGGACGGTTCGAACCGGTACTGGCCCTGCAGCGTCTCGGTCAGATCGCCTCGCGTCTGGGTCCAGCTCAACTCGTCCGGTGCGCGGCTGTAGTCGTAGCGCAGCACGTAGGTGGTGGACCGGCCGAAGGCGGCCGCGCGGAACTCGACCTCGAGGGGGCGCCCGTCCGAATCGCGCTCGAGGACTTCGATCTTCTTCACGTCGCTGACCCAGTGGGCGTAGTTGGCGAAATCGGTGACGACCCCGTAGACGACCTCGGGCGACGCGTTGACCACTATCGACTCTGTCGCACGTTGCGCCACGGCACCTCCCATCCCTACCCTAGAGCAGTTGTCTATCGCCCTCGTAGTGGTCGAACACGGACAGTTCACGCGATAACCGTCGAGCCAGCAGGCTCCATTCGAACTCGTGCACCGCGACGTCGCGCGCGTTCGCGGCGTAGGAGCGTCGCAGTTCATCGTCGGCGAGCAGCCGGCCCATCGCCAACGCCAGGTCCTGGACGCTGCGCGAATTTCTCACCACCGTGCCGGTCACGCCGTCGACGACCGCCTCGTGACTGCCGCCCGATCGGCCGGCCACCTGCGCGACTCCCGTCGCGGCGGCTTCGACGAACACCATCCCGAATCCCTCTTGTTCGAGCCCCCACCAGCGGCTGCGGCAATCCATCACCATGAGGTCACTCGCCGCGAGCCAGTCGCCCAACTGCTCGTCGGGCACCCGACCGAGGAAGGTGACCGGCGCCCTCTGCGACGCCGCCAGCTTCTCGAGTCGCGATCGGTCCCGCCCGGCGCCACCGATCGCGACCTGGAGGTTGGGGAAGTTCACCTTCAGTCGTGCGCTCGCGCGAATCAGGGTGTCCATGCCCTTTCGAGGAACGAGCCGCGAGTACGAACTCACCAGCAGCGCGTCTTGGGCGATGCCCATTTCGGCGCGGACCTGCGATCGCCGAACGGGACTCAGCGGCACGAAACGAGTCGTGTCGACACCGGGAGGGATCTGCACCACGGGCGCCATGTGCTCGGCGGTGACGCGACGGGCCTCGGACTCGGGGTAGGAACCGGCGCAGATCGCGACGCTGGCGCGGGACAGCACGTAGCGAAGCGACGACGCGACCAGGGGGATCCGCCCGGGTATCGCCACTTCGGCGCCGTGCAGGATCACGCCATAGGGACGCGACAGGCGCGGCCCGAGCAGACCGAGCGGCCAGGCCGGATCCAGCAGCACCAGATCGGGCTGATGACGCGCGATCGCGTCCTCGATGGCCCGCAGCGCCTTGGGCGTGGGCAGGTACAGCGTCGACGCGGGCACCCGTTCGATGACGACGTCGGCGGTGGCGTCGAACGACGCGGCGGTGGCGTCGGACGTGGCGGTCAGCACCGCAGCCCGACCGGGTTCGAGCCGTCGCCACAGTTCGTGAAGGTAGACCTGGATCCCTCCGGTCTTGGGAAGGTAGTCGTTGGTCACCAAGAGGTGGCGTGCCATGAACCATCACGCTAGTCAACGGGTTCGCACCGTTGAGGCTTAGATCTCCGGCGTCGAGCGGTGGTGGAACTTGAGACGGGGAATCATTCCCTGAGCCGTGAACAGCTGCACCACGTCGGCGTCTGATGACGTCATCACCAGCTCGTCGGGCACCTCGCCGATGACGAAACTGACCAGGCAGTCCGCACAGTCCGGGGTTCCTCGACGCACGCAGTCGTTACAACTGATGGAAAGCTCAATACCGTTATTCATCGTCGCACCTTTCACTTTCCCCCACTCTGGTGGGGGGCTGTGACATCAGGAAAGGTGCGGGGCGATCTCCTCGGCGACCTGCGCGGGGCCGAACACGACTCCTTCGGTGACGACGCGCCGGCGAACCGGGTCGACCAGCACGTAGAACGGGGGCCAGCGGATGTCGAGGGTCGCCAGCAGCTCTGGGGCCACGATGACGGGCTGGGCGGCGTCACGCCACTCGGCGTTGTCGTCGCCCGTGGCGCTCACGACGACGACCGTGACGCCGGCCAGTTCCTCGAGTGAAGAGTGGACGAAGTCGCGGCACCCGTCACACGACGACTTGATGGCGACAATGAGGGTCAGTCCTTCGAGCGGTCGAACGACCTCGTCGCCGCTGAGCGTGCGGCCCTTCAGTTGCGACGGGACGATTCGTTCGCGAGGTTCGTCGAACGAGTGCACCGCGACGTCCGGGTTCACTGGGACTCGGGTATGACCTCAACGCCGCGTCCGTGACCGCACCAACGGCACGTCACCGACTCGACGGTCTTGGAAATGACTTCGGGTTCCTCGATGGAGAGTTCACCCCCGACGGTGTAGTGATGGAACGATTGCACCGAGGTGGTCTCGACCACGTCGAATCTGGTGAGGTTGCCACACGCGGTGCAGCGATAGCGAGTTTTCACACCCATCACGGTACCGCGAAGCGTCGCCGGGTCGTTCACGCTACCGGTGACCCCAACGACGACGGGGGTTGACCTCGTAGTCGTGCGACGAGGGATCGTCGTATTCGAAGACCGTGTCAAAGGGCACCCGCTCGCTGTGATGCGCGGCGCGCTCCCGGTCGACCAGGCGGCAGAGGGCCTCGGGGTGGCGGACCCGTCCGACGGGGAAGGTGCCCGCCGCCGTTTCGAGCAGTACCGTACCGTGGCGGGCCAATCGTTCCCTGATGCGCTGTTCGACCCTCATCGCGAACACGTCACCGAGTTCGATCGAACTGCGAAAGTGTCGGGTGACTCCCCCTTCGACGACGATGCGCTCGGAGGTGACGTGCACCTTGTGCGAGCGCCACCGCCACGTGCGCGTCGCGACCACCACCAACGCGGGACCCACGAGGATCAAGAGGAACAACGCCTCGTGGTGGTGCACGTAGTGGGAGTGGAAGGCGGCCCACTGCACCAGTACGGCCAGGGTGACGGCGACCAGTGCGGGCCGCACCAGTCCGCGCGCGACGGGTGTCACCGTGATGACGCGCTTCTCACTTTCCCGCCACTGCATCCTTCGGCTCATGGTTCCAGCGTAAAGACTTTTGGCGCTGCCGGGGTGCCATTTGGACGAACGTCCGCCAACCGCTGCTACACGTTGCGCAGTTGGTGGGCCGCCATGTCGAAGTACGAGGTCATGTCCGCGAACTGCTCGTCGGTGAGTTCGCCGCGCACGCTCTGCAGCGCCGTCGTCATCGCGGCGAGCCACGCGTCGCGAGCCTTCTTCGTGATGTGAAACGGGGCGTGGCGCATGCGCAGGCGGGGATGTCCGCGCTCCTCCTGATACGTGCTCGGTCCACCCCAGTACTGCACGAGAAAGAGCACCAGGTGCCGCCTCGCCTCGACCAGGTCGTCGGGGTACATCGGACGCAGGATCTCGTCGGTCGCCACGACCTCGTAGAAAGCGTCGACCAGTCGCTCGAAGAACGGCTCACCGCCCACCTGTTCGTACAGCGTCGTTTCCACGCCACCACGCTAGAGGGTGTGCTCTAGACTTGTCCGAGTCTCAAAAGACACGCGGGTGTAGCTCAATGGTAGAGCTCCAGCCTTCCAAGCTGGCCATGCGGGTTCGATCCCCGTCACCCGCTCCACAGGAGCTCCGCCGCGTCGAATCTCGCGGTGGACACACGACACTCGGGGCGCGCAGGTACTCGGCCTGGAAGGATGGCGGACCGCTTCGGCGGGATCGGGTCGCCAGAACGATAACCACGACGACAATGACCAGGAGCGCAATCGACACCATGATGCGGCTTTCTCTCGAGAAGGCCATCCGTTTCGAGCATACGCATGCCGCGCAATGACGAGGTATTGCTGGACCGCACAAAGGGCCTTTCGTCCCTAACGGCAGCGCCAAATCCTCACGATAATGAGAAGGGTTTCCGGTATTGGGTGTTGAGCACTATCACTGGCGGCAGTGTCCTACGGCGCCCTCGAACCCAGGAGGTGCGCAGTGCAAACCGTGGTGGCTGCCTCTGAGGCTCGCGATGAACGAGTCCGCCTCGTGTCGAACCTTTCGCCACACCGGAAGTTGATCATTTCGCCGCCCTTCTCGCATGACGTGAACCGGAACAGCACCGTCTCGCCTTCGCTGTCTCGCGCGATTCGCTCCGTCGTCGCGGCCGCAGTTGATTCGGCCAACGTTCGTCTGCCAAGTCGTTCCGTCCGGACCGTCCCGTGACGAACGTCATCGAAGTCAGCAACCTCACCAAGAAGTTCGGCAAACTCGTCGCGGTCGACAACGTCAGTTTCGCGGTTCACGAGGGAGAGATCTTTGGTCTCCTGGGCGAGAACGGGGCCGGCAAGACCACCACCATAGAAATCCTCGAGGGGTTCCAGAAGGCCAACCAGGGCTCGGTGTCGGTGCTCGGAGCCGATCCACGACACGGCCACCGCGACTGGCGAGACCGCATTGGCCTCGTGCTACAGGAGTCGGACTTCGACCCGTTGCACACGGTCAATGAGACCCTGAGACTCTTCGCCAGCTTCTTCTCCCGTCCCCGAGACGTCGCCGAGACCCTCGAGATGGTGGGGCTGGCCGACAAGGCAAACGAACGGGTCGGTCGACTCTCCGGGGGACAGAAACGCCGGGTTGACGTCGCCCTCGGGATCATCGGGCACCCGGATCTGCTCTTCCTCGACGAGCCCACGACCGGATTCGATCCCGTCGCCCGGCGCGAGTTCTGGACGGTCATCGAGGGCCTGCGCGAGACCGGCACCTCGATCGTGCTCACGACCCACTACATGGAAGAGGCCGAGCGGCTGTGCGACCGACTGGCGATCATGTCCAAGGGCCAGATCGTGGCGGAGGGAACCTCGGCCTCGCTCATCGGAGCCCTCGGGGCCACGACCATTCGCTTCGAGTTGCCGAGCGGCGTCGAGGTGCCAACACTGTGCTCAATCACCGGAGCGGAGTTCACCGTGCACGACAACATGGCCTCGGTGCTGCTTGGCAATAGCCTGCCCGAGGTGTTGCTTCGCCTCCTGACGTGGTCGCAGTCGACCGGGACCGCACTGAACGGGTTCGAAGTCGTTCGACCGACGCTGAACGACGTCTTCCTGGGCGCGACCGGGAGCGACGAATGAGGTTCATCCGACTGAGTTTCGCGCAGGCGGTCTACAACTTGCGGGCCTACCTGCGCAGCGCGCGCACCGTGGCGCTCGGCGTCGTCATGCCGGTGGGCCTGCTCGTGATCCTGAGTTGGGTCTTCGCCCACCAGGGAAGGATCGCCGCCGCCGCCGGGTACCAGATCAGCGCCATTGCGTTCTACGCGGGCGGACTCACCGCGTACGGGTTGATGCTGGGCACGTTCACGGGGGTCATGGTGGCCGTCGTGAGTGCCCGCGAGGCTGGATGGCTGAAGCGGTTCCGCGGCTCGCCCATGCCCCCCGGCTCCTACCTCACGGGCGAGATCATCTTCAACGTCGTGATCTCCCTGGCGCTCGTCATCGTCATGATGGTCATCTCGACCCTGGTCTACGGACTGCACGTTCGAATGGTCGGCCTGGTCGCCGTCTTCTGTTACGCCCTGCTCGGCGTCTTCTGCTTCACCGCCATCGCGCTCGCGATCACCCGGATCATCACGACGCCCGAAATGGGCTCGTCGGTCGGTCCGTTCGTCACCATCACGTTGAGTTTCACGAGCGGCGTCTTCCTGCCACCCAATCTCATGCCGCACTGGCTCACCAGTGTTTCGAACTACCTGCCGCTGGAGCCCCTCGCCCAGTCCATGCAATACGCCCTGGCGATGCACGCGGGGACCGGGTTCGAACTGCGGACGTTCATTGTGCTGGGCATCTGGGGAGTGGTCGGATTCGCGGTGGCCCAGCGCACCTTCACCTGGCAGCCCCTGAGGCGGTAGGACCCAGGCATTCGCTCGCCATCCGGACTCTCGCGATGAAACGTTCAGCCCTCGAGGTTCGAGAACGCCTTGGCGCGCCGATGAGACTTGAAGACCGTAGTGGCCGCGATCGCGAGCAAGATAGAGCCGGCCCCGAGCAGGGCGACACCCTGGTTGTTCTGATACGCCACCGCGAGGTAGCCAACGAGGGGAATCGACCACCGCACCCGGTACGCGACACCGCCGCGAATTGTCAACGCCCACGGGTCGCGGACACTGTTCGCGTCGCCCTGGGTGTTGATCGCGAACTGCCCCGACGGATCCTTGGCGATCTTGACGATCCGGTGGACCATCTGAACGGAGGGGTTGTTCGGTTCCTGGAATTCGATCACGTCGCGCACCGCCAGTTGACTGACGGGGACCCGTTCGCTGATCACCACGCTGCCGACCGCGAGTCCCGGTCGCATGCTTCCCGAGAGGACCGGGTTCACCGACCACGAACCGTTGACCAGCGCGACCGCACCGTTGCCGGCAGCGATAAGGGTGGCCAGCACGAGCACGGTCACCGCCAGCATGCGCAGTCGCTGAGCCCAGTTTGCGAGCTTCGTGGCCGGTCGGGCAATCTCGACTGGAGTGTCGTCTTCGATGGCCGGAGGCGCCGCGGCGGTCAGCGTGACCACTCCGGGGCCGCCGAACAATTGTGCGTACTGACCGCGGTTCTGCGCGGGGTCCCTTGGCGAGGAACTCCTCTCCCTCGTCGACTTGGTGGCGGAGTGACGGGAGATTCCTGAACGCCAGTGTGACCCTTCGGTACTCGGCCACCGGTGGGAGCGGGAGTAACTATTCACCGGTTCTCCCTTCGGTCGTCGGGCAGTCCAACTCGGGCCATTGCCGCCCCAGAATTCTAATGTTTCTCGCCGTGGGGCTCACCAGATGACTTTGCGACGCTCAGCGCGTAGGTCCAGGTGCCCGTGTCGCCGAAGGAGTCGGTGACGGTGCCCGAGACCGTGTACGTGCCCACCGCCAAGGGACCACCGACCGTCGTCACCAGCCCGCTGCTCGAGACGTGCAGGTGGGCGTTGGACGAGGTGACGCCGTAGGTCGTGGCGCCGATCGAACCAACGACGAAGAGGTGGTCGAAGAAGCCACCGTCCGACATCGGCGGGGTCACGGTCCGGCCCTTGGGCGGAACCTGGGTGATGGTTCCGGGAATCACGCTCAGCGTGTAGGTCCAGGTGCCCGTGTCGCCGAAGGAGTCAGTGACCGCGCCCGAGACCGTGTAGGTGCCCACCGCCACGGGGCCACCGACCGTCGCGACCAGCCCGCTACCCGAGACGTGCAGGTGGGCGTTGGACGAGGTGACGCCGTAGGTGGTGGTGCCCTTCGACCCCGTGACGGCGAGGTGGTCAATGAAGCCACCGTCCGAGTGCAGCGGGGTCACGGTCCGGCCCGTGGGTGGAACTTGGGTGATGGTTCCCGCGGCCGGTGATCCGAGGTAGGTGACCGTGACCTTCGGAGCGAGAGAACCACCCTCGGCCGGGTTGGTGAGCGACGCCGCCGCCGGGTTCACCGTGCCGTTTGGATACGGCAGGGTCGTGCTGAAGATGCCCGAGTACCCGCCACCCAGTTGCGCGTGGTAGCTCGTGAACGCGGCGCCACAGCCGGTGTCCTCAGTCGAACCGGCGTAGTACACCGCCGTGTAGGTGTCGGTGGCGCCGGGCGCGAGCGTGATGTTCGCGATGGCCGCCTGGCCGTACCCTTCGACCGTGGTCAGGGGTTCGTTGAAGAAGATGCCACCGTTGCTGTAGAAGCAGACCCACGTCTCGTGTTGGAACGTGGCGTTGTTGTCGTGGTCGGACAGTTGAAGCGCGACGCCGGTCGCCGTCATCGTGCCGTTGTTCGCGATCGTGATCAGTGTGGGCGCCGTCTTGAACGACGAGCCGGTCGGCCCCAGCGAACCAAGTGTGATATTGGGCGTGCCGTTCCCGGTGGCCCCGTTGGCGGACAACACCACGCTGAGCATCTGGGACGTGACCGGCGGCCACCCCGGATGGTCATTGCACCTATCCTTCGGGTGCTGGCGTCCGTCACAATGCGAGAAGAACGCCAGGTTGTTCAACGGATTGCCCGTTTCGCCCCCTGCGTGGACGCCAGCGCCCACTAGGGCCAATGCAGCAGCGCTCGCCGCCACGACCACCGAAATCACACGAAATCTCAGGCGAATCCGCATCTTGTTCCCGCTTCCATCGAAGGTATCACTCGCTCAACAAACCCTGGCATTGGATCCGGCCACAACAGTGCGGTTTCATTGAGGCTCACCGTCTCTCCCACCGTATGGCCGGCCAGTGGCATCCAGTGGTGGGAGAACCGACAGGGTTCCCCCACCACTGGCGCCAACCCGCTTAAGCGTTGTACGTCACAGTCACTGTGGGATAGATAACCCCGTTCACAGCACTGTTGTCCAGAGTATTCGCGTAACCGTTAGGACCAGAGGAAGCAGCTCCTCCATTCCCCACGCTTCCGCACGCTGTCGTCGCCGTGCTGCCCGCGAAGACATTCACCGTGTACTGCGAGTAGTTGCCGGGCAGAATCGTTCCGGTGACGGCGATGGCCGAGGCCGCACCGTCGAGCAACCCGTTGTACACGACAACGTTCGCTGAATTAACCACACAGAGATACGCCTCGTGCTCCAACCAGTAATCGGCACCACTGCCACTGTAGGAACCCCCTTCGCCGAACGTTGCGGAGACCCCCGTCACTGGAATGTTGCCGTTGTTGCAGACGTAGACAGTCTGATCACCGGATGTGAAAGTCGAATTAGTTGGCCCGGTGGCCGGAAGATTCAGCGTGCCCGCGACAGCAGCCGAGCAAGGCCCGGTAGCTGTCAACACCACGCTCGGCGCACCAGCGGTAATCTGCTGCTGACTAGTCGAACTTGTAGTGAACACAGCGTGCGCGCCTACACCGATCAGGCCCAAGCCCGCGACGCTTAACGCTCCCGTCATGGCAAGGTGTTTAAGTGATAAAAATTTCATGACAATTGGCCTCCGCCTTTTGAATTGATTTGGATACTTACCCAATGCAGGCGGTGGGTTCGCCATTCGCTCACCACGGACCGGGCGACCATAGATGGCCCGTGGATCAAAGCGTCACCCTCTGCTACCCGGGGACTCCGCTGAGCGAAGTCGCCGTTGATGCGGACCCGGCGATCCGGGCAGCAATGCCCGGCCTTCCGGATCTGCAACACCCTTTGAATCGAGCATTCCTGGGACTGGAGTCGCCCTTGGCGAACGTCCACTCCCCGGAGACGACCGACCGAAACCGCTACGTCGCGAAGTGACCAATCACCGCCGAGGAAGTGCCGCTTAGTCGCACCGGGCGTCGTCGAGATCGAGAAATGACCGGTTGTCGAGTGACCACAGATTGCTCCGACCGCGCGCTGTTCGCGAGCCGCGGGCCGCTGTCGGCACGTTCGCGCGACGCCGCCTTCATGTGGAATGAGGACGGACCCGTACACGGTATTTCTCCGAACCGACCCCTGTAATTCGCACTATCTCACAGGTGCTCGACGTTGTCAATTCGTAGTGATGCCCCAGCGAACCTGTTGTCAAGAGACGTGATCGGCATCACGACGTCGCACAATTGCGCTGGTCAGGGGCCTTGTTATTACCAACGAATATCGCCCGGACGACGGCACGCTGGAAGTGAATTCACGAAGACGCACCGAGGGGTCAATGGCGCCGCCGGACGTTCGTTGGCCGGGGACGCGACGTGGCCCCTTTGCGGTCAAGTAACTGACACCGACGCGCCGCAGTGGTCTTGTCATCGTGGCGAACGGTGGGATCTGCGGAGCGTGCTCGCCGTCGCTAGATCACCTTGAGCAGTTTGAGGATCAGCACCACGATCAGAATGAGGACGGCCCATTGGATGAGGGTGCGAAGGTTGAGCTTCGCTCGGCGGCGGAACCTCATGGCAGGCGGAGTTTCATCGGGTACCGCCTTCGATCGTCCGCTGTGACCGCTCGTGATGGACTTCGAGGACCGGGTCCATTCTCATGCGGTGTGCCGCCAGTTCTTGGCGATTCCCGATTGTAACCTCGCTGAGTTGCCCGGTGAATGGATCCCGCACCTGGCGCACGTTGGACCCGACTACTCAGTGCCCGTTGCCATTGCCGTTCCCGTTGCCATTACCGGGACCGGGACCGGGACCGGTCACCGTCGTTGTCGTTGTCGGAGGAGAGACGGATGAGCTGAGGCTGAGCGCGCTCGCGAGCACCGAGAGGTCACTCTGCAGGACCGCCCCCTGGTCCGAGGTGATCGCACCGCTCTGGAGACCGTTGGCGATCGCAATCGCGGCCTGTTGGAGGTCATTGGCCGCCTGACTGGTGTTGCTGGCCGCGAAGTCGGTCACCGCCAACCCCGCCTGTTGGGAGATGATCTGACCGGACGCGGCATCGACGTTGCCGGCGGCCTGCCCGGCGGCGATGTCACTGGTCAATGTGGCGAGCGCGGTCGTGCCGACGGGCACCGTCGTTGTCGTCGTTGTCGTTGTTGTCGTCGAGGTGGTCGTGACGGTTGGCTTCGTCGTCGGACCGGGATGGGCGTTGCTCGAGTTCGGCTGCAGCAGGAAGAACAGCCCGATCCCGAGGGCCACCAGCGCGACGGCACCGGGCACCATGCGCGACCTCAACCACGTGGGTCGTGTTGGCGGGGCCGCCGGTCGAGTGGGCTTCACGATGCGCGTGGCATCACCATCGAGCGCCGCCGCGGCGACCACGCCGGGCATCAGTGCGGTGTGGTCATCTCGCGCCACCGCGGCCAGCCGAGTGGTCGCGTCACCGTCCAACGCCATCCACGGTGCGTCGAACGCCGAGGTGGAGAGCAGCGCCGCGACGTGGCTGCCGTCGGGGCGCAGTTCGGGTCGGTGCTCGAGCATCCCGCTCAGCACCAACCGCCACGGCGCGGGAAGGTCGGCTGGCAACGGGACCGGTCCGGCCATGCGTCGGGCCACGACCTCACTCGGCGGACCTTCGTAGACGCGCCGTCCCGTCAGGCACTCGAGCAGGACGATGCCGAGCGACCAGACGTCGGCCGCGGGCCCGACCTGGTGGTTCTCGAGTTGCTCGGGCGCCATGTACGAGACGGTCCCCATCGTCGTCCCGGTCGCCGTCAACGTCGAGGCGTCGTGGAGCCGGGCGATGCCGAAGTCGCCGAGCCACGCGTCGCCGTTGGCCGCCAGCAGGATGTTGGACGGCTTCACGTCGCGGTGCACGATGCCGCGCTCGTGCACGTACGCCAGGGCGTCGGCCAGTCGCGCCCCGAGCGCCGCGGTCCCCCGCGAGCCCAGCGGTCCGTTTCGAAGCGCCGTGGCGAGGGTCGGACCGTTAATGAGTTCCATGACCAGATACGCCTGGTCCCCCGCGAGTCCGGTGTCGAGCAGGCGGATCAGTCCCGGGTGCTCGAAGCTCTCGAGCGCCAGGGCCTCCTGGGTCAGCCGACGGACGAACTCGGGATCGCCCGAGCGGACGATCTTGAGCGCCACCGAAGCGCCGTTCTGCTCGTCGAGCGCCTCGTAGACGTCGGACATGCCGCCCCGACCGAGGAGACGGACGAGTCGATAGCGTCCGTCGAGGACATCAGAGACCGAGGTCATAGGCGTTTTTCAAGGTAGTCAAGCGTACCGCCAAGTCGGAAATGCGCGATCGCACCAGAAAAAAGGCGACGCCCAGCCGCCGCGGGCCCGCTACTCCCCTTTCGGCGTCCGTCGAGGACGGACGATACGGGTTCTGCCTCGTGACCCGGGGTTCAGCAGCGACGATCGATGACCGCAAGTCGCACCGACTGCTCGATTGCCCAAGCCAGGTACGCGCCCGTGACGACTTCGCCAAGAACGTCGGGTCGATCAAACGTGCCCGAACTCCGACTGCCGGTGCGACGACAGCGACAATCGGAGTTCAGGACAAGTCGTTCTCTCCAGTAACTACCGTCACCGCCGCGTGACGTACGCGAGAGGCCACGGATGAACGTCTGGATCGTCGCATCGACCGAGTCCGCCGCATCAGTGGGTCACCCTCAAGCTGGGGCCCGAACCGGTCGAACCGCTCAGATTGACGTCACCGGCGTATACCGCCGACACTGCGTAGCCCGAACCGACCGGCAGGGCGGTGTTGGCGATCGTGCAGGTGCCGGTCCCGTTGACCAGCGTGACCGTGCAGGTGGTCGTGCCAACATGTACTGTTACCGTTTCCCCGTTCGGGACGACCTCACCATTGCCGGCGGTCACGTTCACCGTGAAGACCGCCGCGGACTCGCTGCCGTAGGTGACGGAGGTGCGGCTCGCCGAAACACTGACGTGCGTCGTGTCCTTGTTCACGGTGAGACTCTGGGCGCTCGACGACGATCCCGCGTAGTGCGCGTCACCGCTGTAGACGGCCGTCACCGAGTAGGTGCCAACCAACAACTGGACGTTCGTGAGACTGCACGAGGCGGTAATCGTGTGCGAGTTCAGGGCGCTGAAGGAAGAGGTCGAGCACAGCGTGGTCGAGCCGACCTTGAACGTCACCGTCCCGGTTGGCAGGAAGGTGCCCGCTCCATTGACGGTCACGGTGAAGACCGCGTCGCTCTCATCGCCGTAGGTGAACGTGGACCGAGTGATCGACATCGTCGTGGTCGACGGTGAGGCACTCGTGACCGTCAGGGTGAAGGTCACGCTGCCGGTGTCACCGAAGCCGTCGTGAAAGTTCACCGTGATCGAGTGTGCCCCGCTCGCCAGCGTGCCACTGGTCGTCAGGTGCCCCGACGTGTTGACCGAGAGGCCGTTGGCCG
>PKYK01000044.1 GCA_003133665.1 Acidimicrobiaceae bacterium
AACGGCCAGAAGGTCTGGACGACGCAGGCCCAGCACGCCGACTACGCATTCTTGCTCGTGCGAACCGACCCCGACGCCCCCCAGCACGCGGGCATCAGCTACCTCCTCGTACCCATGCACCAAGCGGGTGTCGATGTTCGACCCATCACCCAGGTCGACGGGTCGGCTGAGTTCAACGAGGTGTTCTTCACCAACGTGCGCTGCCCCAAGGACAACGTGGTGGGTGGCGTCAACAACGGCTGGAAGGTCGCGATGACGACCCTGGGCTTCGAACGCGGCTCGTCCTCCACGACGGGCTACCGCCGGTTCCTGAAGGAGTGGGAGGTCATCGTCGCCGAGGCGAAGCGGCTGCACAAGAACAATGACCTGCGCGTGCGCGACAGCCTCGTGAAGGCCTGGGAGAAGGTCAAGATCATGGAGATCAACGGCTACCGCTCGTTGACCGACTCGCTCAACGGCACGCACAACACGGCGCTGCTCGGGGCGTGCAACAAGATGTTCTGGTCCGAGACGCACCGCGACACGATGGAGCTTGCGCTCGACGTGCTCGGCATGGAGGGCCAGATCCTCTCCGGCGAGGGCGAGTCCGAGGGGACGCTGCCCGGCCACCGCCGTGGTCGCGGCGACTACCCCGTCTCCGAACTGCAGGCGTCGTTCTTCTTCTCCCGTTCCGAGACCATCTGGGGGGGCACCGCCGAGATTCAGCGCAACATCATCGGCGAACGTGCGCTCGGACTTCCGAAGGAGCCCAAACCCCAAATCGTCTAGGCCGTTTGCAGTTTCTCGGTACTGCGGACGTTCTGGCGCACCGTCAACACCAGACCCAGGCCGGTCACCAGCGTCAGAAGCGAACCCACGAACAGTCCGATTCGAGGGTTCGTGGCGGCGATGATGAGACCAATCAGGAGAGCGCCGATGGGCGTGGTGCCGAGGAACGCCATGCCGTACAGGCTCATGACCCGACCTCGCATGTGCTGACTCGAGTTCAGCTGCAACGTGGCGTTCGCCGTTGAGACGAAGGCAATCGAGCACGCCCCCGTCGGGATCAGCAGGATCTCGGCCCACAGCAGCGTCGGCGCGAAGGCGACCGACGTCATGAAGAGGCCGAATCCGAGTGAAAGCACCGCCAGCAGCTTCGGAGTGGGACGCGAGCGGTAGGCAACGACCAGCCCGCCGATAGTCGCACCCAGCCCCATTGCCCCCATCAAGATGCCGTACTGCGCAGCGGTCTTCTGGTGGAAGGTCGTGTGGGCCAACATGGGCAGGGTCGTCGTGAAGTTGAATGCGAACGTTCCCACCACCGCGACGGCGAGGATCACGTTGCGGAGCAGGGGCGTCTGGAACACGTACTTCAGACCCAAACGGAGCTGACCGCCCTGGCGCTCGACCGTCCTCATGGGCAGGAACTCCCGACTGCGCATCATCGCCAAGGCCGCCAGCACCGCGAGATAGGAAGCGGCGTTCGTGTAGAAACAGGCGGCCGTGCCCACGATGGCAATGAGACCCGCGGCGATTCCCGGACCGACCACGCGCCCGGCGTTCATCAGCACGCCATTAAGGCTGACGGCGTTGGCGATCAGGTCGCGTCCGACCATCTCCTGCACGAAGGCCTGACGCGCGGGAACGTCAAAGAGGTTCACCAGACCGAGCACGAATGCCACTGCGTACACCGAGTTCACGGTGACGTGATCCGTGGTAACCATCAGACCCAGCACGAGTGCCAGCAACCCCGCGGACGCCTGGGTGAAATACAGGATGCGACGCTTCTCGTACCGGTCCGCGACGAGGCCGCCGTACGATCCAAACAGCAGCATCGGCAAGTACTGCAGGGCAATCGCAATACCCAGATCAACCGATGAACCGGTCATTTGCAGCACCAGCCAGCCCTGGGCCACCGTCTGCATCCAGGTACCCGACACCGACACCAGCTGACCGAGAAAGTACAGACGGAAGTTGCGCACGCTGAGCGCCGCAAAGGTCTTGGCCGAGAATCGCCGCGCCGCGCTCACGACTCGTCCAACAGGATCTCGAGAAAACCAACCAGCTCTTCGGCCTTTCGCCGGTCACTCTCCGAGAGCGACTGCAACTTGCGCTCCAAGAACTCCGTCTTGCGCCGGCGAATCGCCGCCACCTCCCTACGGCCCAGGGTCGTCAGGCGCACCCGCGTACAGCGCCGGTCTTCCGGATCGGTGGTGCAGGCGATCAGGCCAGCGGACTCCATCGTTCGCACCAAACGAGTCACCGACGGCGGCTGCACCTGCTCGGCCACCGCCAAGTCGCCCAGCGACGGGTTCTTCAGGTTGTCGATCGACGCCAGCATTGAGGCCTGGGCCGGGGAAATCCCTCCGAGAGAGGAGTAGCGCAGGCGTCGGTTCAGTCGGGTCACTGCTCGACGCAGTCGAGCGGCCGTTTCGTTCGTGGCTGCCGTATCCATTAGTTCACCTAACTAAATAATACTGGGCACGACGGCAGCGCGCAACAGGGATTCCCGGAGACTACAACTGGCGGTAGCGCGGCACGTAGCCGCCGGCCCCCAGCGACATCGAGTCTTCGGGGTCGATCGACTCGTCCACCCCACCAATGACCTCGGTCACCCAGTCCAGACGGTCGGTGAGGATCCTGGTCACCCCGCCTTGGAGCGTGGTCGACGAAATCGCACAACTCGAGCAGGCGCCCTGGAGCTGGACCTCCACGACGCCGGTCTCCACGTCGGCGCGCAGCAGCACCAAGTCGCCGCCGTCAGCCTGCACGGCCGGGCGCATGAGTTCGAGCAGGGCGTTCAGCGCCTTCAGTCGGCTCGAGCGTTCCTGGTCGGTGAGTTGTTCCACCTGACCAGTCTGCCGTGAAACCCACCAGTCGTGACCGAGCCGGTGATTATTACTAGTCTGTGGCTCGTGAACCCGCAGATGAACTGGGACGTGGACGACATCGACCTGTCGGATTTGGACTTCTGGCGTCGACCGTGGGACGAGCGCGAGGCGGCGTTCGTGACGCTGCGGCGCGAACGTCCGATCGCGTTCTACGACGAGCCCCTGATCGAGGGAACGTCCATGGTGTTCCCCAAAGGCGCTGGCTACTACGCCCTGACGCGCCACCGTGACGTCGCTACCGCGTCACGCCATCCCGAGGTCTTCCTGTCGGGACCCGGGGCGGTCTCGCAGATGGATCTGCCGGCCGAGATGGTCGAGTACTTCTCGGGGATGATCTCGACGGACAACCCCAAGCACGCTCGACTTCGCCGCATCGTCTCGAACGCCTTCAACCCTCGCAACGTGCGAGCGGTGGAAGACTCCGTTGAGCGAGTCGCCGACGAGCTGCTCAACCGCGCACTGAGCAGCGGTTCGGGCGATTTCATCACCGACATCGCCGCGCCGCTGCCCCTCGAGATCATCTGCAGCATGATGGGCGTGCCGCCGAGCGAGTACGCGACCGTTCTGAAGTGTTCCAACGTGATCCTCTCCATGGGTGACCCCGAATTCGTCCCCGAAGGAACCGATCCGGTGCTGGCCTTCCTCGAGGCCGGGGCCACTCTCACCGCCATCATGGAGGAACTCGGCAAGTATCGCCTCGACAATCCGATTGACGACATCACGAGCGCCCTGATCAATGCCGAGATTGATTCGGAGAAACTGACCCAGCAAGAGTTGGCGTCATTCTTCGTCCTGCTGGTCACCGCCGGCAACGAGACCACGCGCACCGCTCTCGCTCACGGGCTGCACGCGCTCAGCGAGTACCCCGACCAGAAGGCCCGGCTCGTCGCCGACTTCGATGCACTCGCAAAGACCGCGACCAACGAGATAGTCCGCTGGGCCTCGCCGGTGATCTGGATGCGGCGGACGTTGGCGACCGACTACACCTTGTCGGACTCTGACCTGAAGGCCGGCGACAAGGTACTGCTCTTCTACAACTCGGCCAACCGCGATGAAGAGGTCTTCGCTGATCCCTACGTCTTCGACGTTGGACGCACGCCGAACGACCACTACGGCTTCGGGGCACCCGGTCCCCACTTCTGCCTGGGCGCACACCTCGCGCGCCGCGAAATCACGGTGATGTGGCGTCAGCTCCTGACGCGCACGCCCAACGTCCACGCCACGGGGGCGCCATCACAGCTGGCGTCCAACTTCGTGAACGGGATAAAGCACCTTCCCTACAGCTTCTAGCAACCTCACCGCGCCGCTGGCGGGAGACGAACCTTCACGACGTCGAGCGGGCGGCCAACGCCTCGTCAAAGGCGCGAAGCGCTCGAGGCCCCCACACGGTGCCCGGTCCCCCGTTCATCGCAATGGCCACGCCGATGACTTCGGCCACCTGCTGGCGCGTGGCGCCCTTCTGGGCCGCTCCGCGAGTGTGGGCGACGATGCAGCCGTCGCATTCACGCGTGATGGCTATCGCCACCGCGAGCAACTCCTTCATCGCCCCGGACAGCTCGCCTTCGCCCAATGCGGCCCGTGACATTTCCGCGAACCCTTTCAAGACCTCGGGGATCAGTCCCCGCAGGTCCAGCGCCGGTTGACGAAGTTCCGCTCGAACGGCATCCATACTCTCCATAGCCACCTCCAGTGGTGAGCGTAGCCATCGAGCCGTCGCTTCATCCGCACCGTACGGTAGTGAGGATTCCGGGCTACGTGTTTTCTAGGATGTGCTGATGAGTGTCATTGACGATCTCCTCACCCACAATCGCGGCTACGTCGCCCGGCACGGGCATCGAACCCTGCCGACCGCCCCCCGGTTGCACCTCGCGGTGCTGACCTGCATGGACTCTCGCCTCGACCTCTTTGGCGCATTGGGATTGGACCTCGGTGAGGCGCACCTCATCCGAAACGCCGGGGGCATCGCGAGCGACGACGTCATCCGTTCGTTGCTGTTGAGCCAGCGATTGCTGGGCACCCGCGCGGTGATGGTGATCCACCACACCCGCTGCGGGCTCGAGGCCTTCGAAGAGGAGACCCTCCAGGGCGAACTGGAGGCGACGTTCGGTGAGCGGCCGCCCTTTCGACTCGGGGCCTACCGCGACGTGGACCACGACGTCCGGGCGACCGTGGCAACGCTCAGCCAGAGCCGGTTCGTTGACGACACCGAGATACGCGGCTTCGTCTTTGACGTCGATGACGGCAGCCTGCGCGAAGTCCTAGTGGACTAGGGGCTTCTTGAAGCCTTGACTGGTCTGTTCGTAACCGTTGGCGCGATAGAACCGGTGCGCGTCCTCGCGCACGTTGCGACTGGTGAGCTGCATCCGGTAGCAGCCCTGCGCGGTGGCGAGTTCCTCGGCGGCCGCCAACAACGCCGCCCCGATCCCCCGGCTCCTTACGTCACCGCGAACGTGCACGCTCTCCAACTCGCAGCACCAGCTCCCGGCGTGCTGGAAATGGGGAAAGACCATCACCTGGCAAACGCCGACCACCTCGCCGTCCTGTTCGGCCACCAAGACGTCGCCGCGGCGGCGCCTCGTCTCTTGCACCGCCGCCCAGTAGGCGTCGACGTCATCAGGTCGTTCGACCTCGGGCGTGAGCGACCCGTCGCGCACGATCGTGGCAGCCACCGCGACGTCACCCAATTCGATCGGGCGAATCGTCAGCGGCACTGGATCAGTTTCGCGGGTCAATCGGTGTGAGAACCCCGACTGCCTGTTCCACGACCTCCGCGGCGTCGAGGCACAAGTCCTCACGGAAGTGGTCGCCAATGATCTGCGCTCCGGTGGGCAGTCCGTTCGCGACGCCCGTCGGCACACAGGCCGCGGGCAGTCCCAGGAGGTTCGCGGGAAGGACGAAGCGGAACATCTCAACCACCTTCATGGCCGACTCCACGTCGGCGATGTCGAAGCCGAGAGGGAACGGTGGCTGGGTCCAGGTGGGGCCGACGATGAGCGGGTACTTCGTCATGAATTCGCGCCACGCCTTTGCAATCTTGTAGCGATTCTGGTGCATGGCGTACAGGGACTCAGAGGTCGCCGGTGGGAACTCCACGTTGGTGAGTTCCAGGAATCTCTTTCCTCCCTCGCCAAGTAGCAGCGCCATCCTCGGCGCATCCACGGCCAGACTGGTAATCATGAGTTCGGTCCAGGCAATGTAGGAGTCGAACAGCATCGGCGGCTCGATCTCTTCCACCTCGTAACCGGCGGCTTCGAGGGCCCGACCGGCAACTCGAACTCCTTCGGCGACGTCGGGGTCGGTCTCCCCACCCAGGGGCGTGGCCACGAGCGCGACGCGCTTGGCCACCTCACGTCCGCGAAGCGGCGCGTCGATCGTCTGAGGATCGAAGGGGTGCGCGCCCATCACCGCTTCGAGCCCGATACGCACGTCACCCACGTGACGGGCGAGCACGCCTTCGGCCAGCATGAGCTGGCTCTGGATACCCATCTCGACGGAATCGGACCGATTCCCCTGGGGCACCCGCCCCCGCGAGGGCTTGATCGACGCGATGCCGCAGGCGTAGGCCGGATTGCGCAGGGATCCGCCGATGTCGTTGCCGAGGCCGATGGGGCTCATGCCCGAGGCGATGGCGGAGGCTTCCCCGCCCGACGAGCCGCCCGCCGTGAGCCCGTGTCGCCACGGATTGTGCGTGCTGCCGTAGAGCGACGACTCCGCGTTGACGCGAAGTCCCATGTCGGGCATGTTCGTTCGCGCGAGAGGTACCGCGCCGGCGGAGCGCATTCGCTCCACCGTTGGCGCGTCAGTGGTCGCCATCCAGTCCTTCAAGGCGACCGAACCCTCGGTCGTCGCGTATCCGGTGAGGTCAATGTTGGTCTTGACGGTGAAGGGGACCCCGTGCAGGGGGCCGAGTGGTCCCCCGGCCCTCACCTTGGCGTCCGCGGCATCCGCTTCGCGGCGCACTTCGTCGGGTCGGACCTCGACGACGGCGTTGACGTCGCTGTTCACGGCCTCGATGCGCGCCAGGTGGGCGTCGACCACCTCGCGCGACGTCGTTGCCCCGCTGCGAATCAGATCGGCCAGCGTCGCCGCCGACTCTTGCCACAGTTCCTTCGCCACTGCCACCCCCAAAGATTGGATCTCTGTGGCAGTCTGCCACGTCCCCTGACCCCAGGGATCAGCCGAAGCGGCCCTCGATGTAGTTCAGCGTGCGCTCGTCTTCGGGGTTGGTGAAGATCTTCTTGGTTGGGCCGAACTCGATCAACTCACCCGCCCGGTCTTCGCCCATCAGCAAGAATGCACAATCGTCGGAAACCCTCAGCGCCTGCTGCATATTGTGGGTCACGATGATGATCGTGACGCGATTCTTCAACTCGCCCATTAGGGACTCGATGGCCTGGGTCGAGATGGGGTCAAGCGAGGACGTTGGTTCATCCATCAGCAGGATCTCAGGCTCGACCGCCAAGGCACGGGCGATGCAGAGACGTTGCTGCTCGCCACCCGACAACGTGACCGCGTGCGCCTTCATCCGATTCGACACACTGTCCCAAAGAGCGGCCGCGACGAGAGCGGACTCCGCGGCATCGTCCAACAATGACTTCTTCCGTATTCCGTTGAAACGCAGACCCGAAACCACGTTGTCGTAGATCGACATCGTAGGGAAGGGGTTCGGACGCTGGAAGACCATCCCGATGCGGCTGCGCAGCAGCGTGGTCGGCAGGTTGCCACGGTAGATGTCGATATCACCGAGCTTTATCTCGCCCGTGACGACGGCGCTCTTAGTCAAGTCATGCAGGCGGTTCAGAGCCCGCAACAGCGTGGTCTTTCCCGATCCGGAGGGACCGATGAGGGAGGTGACCTTGTTGGCCGTCACGTTGAACGTCGCGTCGCGGACCGCGACGCGTCCGTTGAAGGCGACGGCGACGTCCTTCAGGCTCATCGCCACCTTCGGTGGCGATGAAGGGGTGGGCTGGGGGGACGGAGGGGACAGGTTCATAGTGACATTTTCATGAATCTCCACGGATTTCATTTAACGCCGTTCCTTTCTCATTCGGGCCGAAATCAATCTACTGCTCAGGCTAAGAATCATCACCAGGACAACGAGGGTCAACGCGACGCCCCACGCTGCGGCACGTTGACTGGGGTACTGCGATCCCGAGTAGTCATAGGTCAGCAACGACAGCGCCGACATTCCGTGGAGAGGATTCCAGGCCCACGAAATCGAGGTCCCGATCACCAGCAGGAGGGGGGCGGTCTCACCCATCGCTCGAGCCAAGGAGAGAAGTACTCCCGTGATCACACCGGGTAACGCCGCGGGAATGATGACGCCGCGTGACACCCTCGAATTGCGCGCGCCCAGTGCCAGTCCGGCCTCGCGCAATGTCGTGGGGACGCCCCGGAAGGCCAACTCACTGGCCTTGGCGATCACCGGCACCATCAGGACCGCGAGGGCCACCACGCCGGCCAATCCGGAATAGCCCTTCATCGGCACGACCACGTACTCGTAGGCGAACACGCCCAGGAGAATCGACGGCAGGCCCGTCATGATTTCAACAATGGCCCGTAGGAAGTCACCGACGCGCGACGACGACTCCGACAGGTAGAGACCGATCAGCAACGCCATGGGAACCGCGATCAGCGCCGCAAGCCCAGCGATGATCAGCGTGCCCTCAATAGCGTTACCAATGCCGCCAATGGCGTTCTGGTCGATCAGGCTGGGTTGGGAGGGAAGGGTGTGAAGGAAGGGCCAGCTGATCGAGGAGATTCCCTTTTGGAGCAGAGCGAAGATCACCGAGCCCAGTGGCAAGAGTGCGACCAGGAACATCAGCACCAGCATGACCAGGAAGGCCTTCGACACCAGAGTCCGGCGGCCGAGTGTTTGGGCCGCGCGCTTTTGTATCTCTTCGCGACGCTCGAGAATCGGGTCGGGGGGCAACTCGAGGGTCGTCTTACTCATTGCGCACCCCTGGCCGCGCGTCTGGTGAGAACCCGCGCACCGGCGTTCACGCTCGCCGTGATGATCATCAGCATCAAGGCGAGGGCAGCGAGCGCGTTAGTGGTGGAGCCGGTCGCTTCACCAAACTGCGTCGCGATCGTCGACGCCAACGTGGCGCCACTCGAAAAGAGTGAGTGAGGTATCTGAGGATTCGAGCCAATCACCATCGCCACGGCGATCGTCTCACCGAGGGCACGACCGGCTCCGAGGGCAATCGCGCCAAAAATACCAGTACGGGCGCTCGGAAGGACGACTCGCGTGAACACCTGGCTGCGCGTCGCGCCGAGAGAGAGGCCACCCTCGATCAGTTCGCTTGGCACGACGGAGATCACGTCGCGCGAAATCGCGACAATCGTCGGCAGAATCATGACGGAAAGTACGACGCCGGCCAGCAGGATGCCAAACCCTACTGGCGCGCCGCTGAAGGGCCAGGCACCACCGGTGATACCGGCGAGGAAGGGCTGGAGGGTCGTCGTGAACCAAGGAATGAGGTACCACACGCCCCAGAGTCCGTACACCACCGAAGGGACGGCTGCCAGCAACTCGATCAACGAGGAAGCGGTAGAGCGCACCTTCTGGGGGATCAGGAACAAGAGTGCCAACGCCGAAGCGAGACCGACCGGCACGGCGATCACCAGAGCGATCAACGTCGTCAAGAGCGTGTCGATTATGAGAGGAAGGGCACCGTAGGGGCCGTTGCCGGCGGCCCAGGTCTTGCCGGTGACCATATGAAAACCAAAGGCTCGAAGCGCGGGCCAGGCGGTGTGGAGAATGCTCCACACGAACAGAACTATCACCGCACCAAAGAACAGCGCGGTCCCACGAAGCAGCAATTGATACGGACGGTCTGACGTGGCCGAGAGACGGATTCTCTCGGCCACGTCAGAACGCGATACCTGGGTATCGGTGTCCGAAGTCTTCATGAACAGTTCGTCAATTCATTCTTCCTAAGAATCGGCTGGTTAACTCAGACCGAGTGGCTGACCGTTGTAGGTCATCGTCGCGACCTGCTGCTGGGCCAACGCCGTCACGTAACTGGGCAGCGGCACGTAACCCTGCTGGCGCGCGACGGTCTGGCCACCATTCGCTCCACCTTGGACGCTCCAGTCGAGGAACTTGGCGACCAACTTCTCCGCGTTCAGACCGGACACGCCGCCGACGGTGAGACCGTTCCAATCCTGGCGGACGATGGCCCAGCTGTAACCAGCGATCGGGTAGTCACCCGAGTTCTTGCCGTTCACAACCGAGAAGTTCGACACCACGCCAGTTTTGCTTTCCGTCGGCGGGCTCGCGGCGAAGGCGGCGGCGTCGGCGGCAACGCTGCTCTGACTAAGCGCCACGTTCTGACCCTTGGCGTTCACGATGAGGGCCGCCGGCAGCGTGTGCTGAAGGAGGATGTACGAGTACTCGACGTATCCAATGGCCCCTACGGTCTGCTCGACGTCAGCGGCGACACCAGAGTTCTTCTGGCCGCCCAGCGCATTGCTCGGAACTTGACCTTGGTTGAACGAGGTGCTGGGGTAGACCTCGGCCTTCGTCGAGAGGTTCTTGAAGTTCGCACCCTGGGTCTGATTCAGGTAGTCCATGAAGATGAAGGTCGTACCCGAGCCGTCAGCACGGTACACCGGAACGATCGGAATGTTGGGCAGCGCACATGATTTCCGGATGATCTTGCCCTTCTTGTTCTTCGTCACGTTCACAATCTTCGGGTTCCGCTTACAGATTGCCGGGTTGTTCCACTTGGTGATTGCGCCGTTGTAAACGCTGGCCAACAGGGACGAGGTGAGAACCACCGGGTACTTTCCGAACTTCTTCTTCAGCGAGGGAAGGTTGTACATCATTCCTATGCCGCCGAGCACGACGGGCACCTGCACGTACGAGTTCAGCGTGGTGGCTGCGTTCGTACCGGTCAGCAGGGACGCGTCCAAATTGGTGCTGTTGACAACCGTGCCCATGGGAACGTCCGAGGCGCCCACGGCGTAGGTACCACCGATGGCGCCCTTCTTGCCAGAGCTCGAACCGGTCGGCGAGTAGAGGGACATACTGCTAGGTGCGTTGTTGCCCGACGCCTTCGCCGCCAATGTCATGAACACCGGGATCGCCGAGTTAAAGAACGGCTCGTCGAAACTTGATCCACCCATAGCGGGATTAAGGCCGGCCGCACCGTCCGACGCAGCAAAGGTCAAGTCGCCATTGAGAGTCGCCGAAGCACCCGCAGCGGAGACCGCAATAGTGGAGAGGAGTCCGAACGTAGCGATTGCTACACCGAACTTCCCTCGAAGGTTCTTCTTCATTTCTAGCTTTCCTCCTAAAGAAAGTAAGTCGTTAACGGCGAAGTGATACCCAGGCGACGTGAGCCGCGCGCGAACCTTTTGCCACGTAAGAACCTACGAATCCCAGGTAAACGGAAGGTGAACGACTGGAACTTGATAAGTGAAAAGTAAGAGAAATCTGAAAACCCAGTGAATCAATGGGTTTTAGTCACAGCAACTGTCGCGCCAACCGCACGACGCGCAGCGAAAGTGGGCGTGCTCGGGTCGAAGGAGTGAACCGCAGTGGGGACACTCGTCGAAGGTCCCCAACCGGCTCGCGCACTCACGGCCTCGCCCGGCCGAGCCTTCTGCTGGTGATGGATTGTCAGCTGACACGACATCATTGTGGACTGGCGCGAGAGAGAGTTGGGTGATGGGCCAACTTCCCTGGGATTTCGCAAACTGTTCTAAAGTGCGAGGGAGTTCTCAATTCTTACGAGGCAGGTCGCAATGCGCATAGGGGTCCTCACCGCCGGCGGCGACGCACCGGGCCTCAATGCCGCTATCCGGGCCATCGGCCAAATGGCGTTTCGCGATGGTCACGAACTCATCGGTATCGCCAACGGCTGGGCCGGTTTGGCCGGCGCGTATGCCGGGCGGAACCTGATGCCCGCCGACATCGCCGACATCGTTGGCCTCGGCGGCACGCTCCTCGGCACGGCACGGTACAACCTTGACAGCCCCCCTGGCGGCCGCGACCACGTGCTCGCGGCCATTGGCGAGCACTTCGATGCGCTCGTCGCCATCGGGGGCGACGGCACCCAGCGCATCTCGCACTGGCTCGCCGAGCGCGGCGCACCCGTCGTCGGGGTCCCAAAGACGCTGGACAACGACCTGCTCGGCACGGACTACTGCATTGGCTTCGACTCGGCCGTCAGCTTGGTCGCCGAATCCCTCGACCGGCTCCACACCACCGCCGCGTCGCACCACCGCGTCATGGTGGTCGAAACCATGGGTCGAGCGACCGGCTGGGTCGCCGCGATGGGTGGCCTCGCGGGCGGCGCGGATCTCATCATCATCCCGGAGTTCCCCTTGACCATGGATGAGATCATCGCCCACCTCGTCAAGCGTCGCAGCGTCGGCAACGCCTTCTCAATCGTGGTGATCGCCGAGGGCATCAACTTGGAGACCCTCGGCGGCGTGGAGTCGGGCAGTGTCTCGAGTGAAGGTGTGGGCGGCGTACGTCTCGCCACGCGCGGCGTCGGTCAGTTCCTCGCCTCGCGGATCGACGAACACGGCGGTTTCGATGTCCGAACAACCGTTCTCGGCCATCTCCAACGCGGCGGGAGCCCCACGGCGTACGACCGCATCTGGGCAACCCGTGTCGGCGCGGCGGCGTACGACGCCGCGATTGATGGGAAGTTCGGCATGATTCCCGTTGTCCGGGGGGGCGACGTCGAACTGGCCCCGCTCATCACCGTTGCCCACGGCCAGCGCCGCGTTCCGCGCGAACTCTACGAACTCTGCGCCGTCTTCTTCTGACGCACTCCTCGTCGTGAACGACGTGGCGTGTTCCGACTACCCTGCGGTCTCGCTGAGTTGGCCGAGCCGGTAATGCGTGCGGCACAGCACCTGGTAGTGGACGGCTCCCTCAGTCACGTCGCCGAAGAAGAGTTGATCGCCGTCGCGGGCCACCACCCCATCGACGACCCGGGCGTTGCATCGACCCCTTCGACCGCACCAGCACGATGACGTGAGCGGCAACTCGTGGGCCCAGTCGGCAATGGCGAAGAGTCGCGCCGAACCGGGGAAGATATTGAGTAGGAAGTCCGCGGACAGACCGAAGGCGTTGACCTCAACGCCGTGGTCGTCGACCAGTCGGGCCAGTGCGTCAATCTGGTGGGCGCTGGCGAACTGGACCTCATCGATCACCAGGATCTTGATACCCCGGTCCAGGAGGCGCCGCACGTGGGGCTCGAGATCACCCTCGGGGGCGACCGCCTCGGCTTCGGCCTCGATACCGATCCGACTGGTCACCATCTCGTCATCGCTGCGGTCCCCAAACGTCCAGAGCGCGACGTCGCTTCGGCCCTCTCGTAGTTGCCAGCAGCGTTGGAGCGCCAGTGTCGATTTGCCCGAGGCCATCGTGCCGTAGGTAAAGGTCAATTCCGCCATCAATCTCTCACATCGTCTCGCGAACGTCCCACGATACCGCCCGCCACCGGCCAACTCGCGCGCTGCCCGACTTGCACGGACTGTCGAGCGTTCGGTCGCCGGTGATCAATCTCGGTAGAATTGCGAGATGGACTACAACGTTCGCGCCATCGCCTACATCCGAAACGAACGAAGCGAGGCTCTCGACGACAACTGGGGCGACGTCGTCAGCACGATCGAACTCGCACAGGATGTCCCCAGCGAATCGCTGCAGGGACTTGGTGACTTCTCCCACGTCGAGATTGTCTTCTTCGCCGACTGGGCTGACGACGTCCCGCCCGCGCCGTGGCACCGTCATCCGCGCGGCAATCCCGACTGGCCCGACGTTGGTGTGTTCGCCCAGCGCAACAAGGACCGTCCGAACCGCATCCTCTTGACGACGATCGCGATCGAATCGCTGGCGGAGCGATCGTTCACCGTGCGGGGCCTCGACGGCATCGACGGCACGCCCGTGCTCGACATCAAGCCCGTCTTTCGCTGGAGCGTGCCCAAGGGGGAACTGCGGGTGCCCCAGTGGAGCGAAGCGCTCGGCGAGAGCTACTTCTAGTTCGCGGCCATAAACGCGTTCAGCACCGCCGCGAGCTCGACGCCCTTCTCTTCTTGCAAGAAGTGTCCCCCACCTTCGATGGTGACGTGCGCTTGACCCCTGGTGCCGGGCACGACGTCCCGGAACTTGCGATCGGCGCCCCTCGTAATGGGGTCACCATCCGAGTAGCAGCAGAGGAAGGGCTTCGGCCAATTGGCGAGCACCTTCCACGTGGCCACGTTGGCGTCGTGCGCGGGGTCCTCGGGCGTGGTGGGAATCAGCGTCGGGAAGACGCGCGCACCCGCCATGTAGGTGTCATCGGGAAACGGGGCATCGTACGCCGCCACGATCACTGGGCTCAGGCGATGCGCGCAGCCACCCGAAACGATGCCGCCGACGTGGAACTCCGGCGTGTGCTGGCTGTACTCCTGCCACGAGCGGAGCGCGTCGTTGAGGCGCTCTTCACCGGTGGGTAGTCCACCGTTGCCAATCGCCACGCGCGCGAAACGCTCGGGGTGCTCGCCCACGAGTCGCAGCCCGATGAGGCTGCCCCAGTCCTGGCCGAAGAGCGTCACGTCACGGACGTCGAGATGATCGAACAGCAGCTCGCGTGCCCACTCCACGTGACGCGCGAAGGTGTAGTCGCCCCGGTCCGTGGGTTTGTCGGATCGTCCGAAACCAATGAGATCCGGGACGATGACCCGATGTCGCGCGGCCACGAGGCCGGGGATCATGAAACGGTACAGAAACGACCAGCTCGGCTCACCGTGCAAGAGCAACACCACCGCGCCGTCCGCGGGACCCTCGTCGAGGTAGGCCATGCGCAGGAGTTCGCCGCCAGTCGGGTCGCGCACCTCGGCGAAGTGGGGAGCAAAGGGGAAGTCGGGAAGGTCGTCAAACCGTTCCTCGGGTGTGCGCGCTCGTTCCATGGATCTCCCTCGCCCTCATCAACGAGGCGAACTTACCCCGCGGCGTCGGAAGTCGTCGACTCCCGACGCGCAACGCCTCACTGGCGGGCCATTCCCTCGCGGTCCGAAACCACCCGCTGCTCACCCGCCTCCTCACTGTTCGTGGCGACCAACTGAATGTCCACGCGCTCGAGCGTGCCCTCAAAGGCGAACTCGCCGCGGTACATCGTCGACACCGGCGAACCATGGTCGCGGCCGATGCTCATGCCGATGCTCGAGATGATCCGCATCAAGAACGGGAGGTGGAGCGAACCGACGTCCTTTCCGTTCAGCACCAGGGTGACGTCCGCATCGTTCTTGCCCCGGCGGAAACGAACCCCCACCACCGACGGTCCGGTGGGCACCTCCTCGTTCGAGATCAGCACGTGGTACTCGTTGAAGATGTTGTAGTCGAAGACCAGTCGGTCGCCCTCGAGGAAGAAACTCAACCCCGCGTTCTCCGTGCCGGTCGCCAGGACCACTCCCTGCGCGCCGGCCGGACGGTTGATGCGCGCCTCGAGGTCCCAGCTGCGCCCGCCGATTGCCGCCGCCGCCTGGGGCGGCACGGGATTGATCGGCGGCCAGTACGTGTAGTGCCGGCTCGGTGGGTGGGGTGCGTTGTCGCGGAACCGAGCGCCGAAGAGTTCGATGCCCCGATCGTCGAGCGGCAGCACGCCGTACTCTTCGGCCTCTCGCCACCACAACTCGATCAATTCGGCCAGCTTCGCGCTCCGGGTCGCGGCGAGGTCGTGGCACTCTGACGGGTCCTCTTGCACGTGGTAGAGCTCCCAGCGGTCGTCGTCGAAGGGGGTGCCGGCGGCGTGGCGGGTCACCGCCTTCCACCCGTCGTGATACATCGCTCGATGGCCCATCATTTCGAAGTACTGGGTCGTCTTTTGGCTCGGAACATCGGCCTGGTCGAAGGTGTACGCGAGTGACGCTCCGGCAATCGGGATCTGTTCGTATCCCCGATAGACCTCGGGCAGGCTCACCCCCGCCGCCTCGAAGACGGTCGGGGCAATGTCGGTGACGTAGTGGAACTGGTGGCGCAACTGGCCCCGCGCCGCGATTCGGCGCGGCCAGTGGGCGATCAGGGGCACGTGCACGCCGCCCTCGTGGGTGTTCTGCTTGTACCACTTGAAGGGCGTGTTGCCGGCCTGGGCCCAGCCCCAGGGGTAGTTCGAGTGACTGCTGGGTCCCCCGATGTCTTCGAGACGCTTCACCGCCTCATCGGGGCTCTCGAGGATGAAGTTGAAGTACTTCATCTCGTGCAGGATTCCAAACGGCCCGCCCTCCTGGCTCGCCCCGTTGTCACTCATCAACAAGATCAGCGTGTTGTCGAGTTCGCCGAGGACTTCCAGGTCGTCAACGAGGCGCCCGATCTGGGCGTCGGTGTGCTCGAGGAACGCGGCGAAGGCCTCCTGCAACCGGCAGGCCAGACGTTGCTGATTCTGCGGCAGGGACTCCCACGGCTCCACGCCGTCGTTTCGCGGCGAGAGCTCGGTCTGAGCGGGAACGATTCCCAGCTCCTTTTGACGGGCGAACCATCGCTCGCGCGCCTCGTCCCATCCGTCGTCGTAGCGCCCCCGGTGTCTGGCCAGGTACTCGGCTGGCGCCTGGTGAGGGGCGTGCGTGGCACCGAAGGCGAGGTAGGTGAAGAAGGGCCGGTCGGGGCGTATCGACTTCGAGTCATGGATGAACTCGATTGCGTGGTCGACCAGGTCCTCACTCAGGTGGTAGCCGTTGGCCGCCGTCGCGGGCGGCTCGACCCGATGGTTGTCGTACACGAGATCCGGAGCGAACTGATCGGTCTCACCGTCCAAGAAGCCGTAGTAACGGTCGAATCCGCGTTGCAGGGGCCACTGGTCGAACGGGCCGGCCGATGAAGCATTGTCCATGGCGACCAGGTGCCACTTGCCAACGGCGAACGTCGTGTAACCACCGTCGCGCAACACTTCGGCCATGGTTGCCGCGTGGTTCGAGACTTGGCCCCGCATGCTCGGAAAGCCCGAACTCCAATTCGAGATTCCCCGCATACCGACCGTGTGGTGATTGCGACCCGTCAGCAGAGCCGCTCGAGTGGGAGAGCAGAGGGGCGTGACGTGGAAGTTCGTGTAACGAAGTCCGCCCGACGCCAACGCGTCGATGTTGGGCGTCACGAGGTCCGATCCGAAACAGTTGAAATGCGAGAAACCCAGGTCGTCGATCAAGATGACGACGATGTTCGGTGCGTCAGGTTTGGGGTGCACCGGAGTCGGCCACCAGGGCGTCGAATCGGCCAGGGTGCGACCGATCCGACCTGCAAACGGTTCGAAGTGATTCATGAGTCCCCCTCGTGGTGTTCCTCACGCTAGAGCAGAACGCTCACACTCTTCGACCGGTTCATTCGCTCCGCAGGCCATTTTGCGGCGCGGTGAAAACCGTTCAAGTAGAGAACTGGGCGAACCACGCCGAGACCTCTTCGCGGTTCGGACACGTCGCCGGGCCGAACCGGCCAATGGCCATCGCGGCTGCGGCATTGGCGCGCTGGGCCGCTTCAACCACGTCGCTTCCTCGCGCCAATTCGGCGAGGAAGACGCCATTGTGCGTGTCGCCCGCGCCGTTGGTGTCAACGACGTTCGCGTGGTAGCCCGCGACTCGAACGGCCCGTTGCTCCCTGGTGGCGACGACGCAGCCGGCGGCTCCGTCGTGCACCACCGCGCCCAGACGCCCGGTCATGGCCAGTAGGGCGTACGTCGCCTTCTCCAACGAGTTCTCCCCGCTCAGTTCGAGACTCTCCGCAGCGTTGCAGAACAACCAGTCGGTTCGCGCAAGTACCGTGCGCAGATCCCTCGACGGGATGTCCATCACCCGAGGGCCGGGGTCGAACGTCACGATGACATCGGCCGGCAACTCCTCGAGCCACCCGGTGACCGTCGGCGCGATCTCTGGATACACCACGTTGTAGCCCGATAGGAAGACGTAGTCCCCTGACGCCACGTCGAGGGCGTCCAAGTCCGCCCTCCGAAGTCCCAGTTCGGCTCCGGGCGACGTTACGAACGTTCGCTCCCCCTGCTGGTCCACGAGCACCAGACAGAAGCCGATGTCGTGCAGAGGGTCGGCGACGACCGGCGCGGAGATGCCCTCGCGACCGAGCGCCTCTCGGGCGATCTCCGAGAAGGGCCCCGTGCCAAGTTGTCCGGCGTAGACGGCGGTCATGTCGTGACGGGCGGCCGCACTCATGACGTTGAAGCCGCCACCGGTCGTCACCAGGTGCTCGGAAGCCAGGGCGTCCGAACCCGGTACCGGCAGCGCGACGATCCTCATCATCACGTCGATCATCACGGTGTCGAGGTCGAACAGACGCGCCGCGGGCTTCATAGAACAATCACCTTACCGACGTGGCACCCGTCAGACCCGAGCCACGAGCCATCGGCATCGGCGCCGGGCCAACGGGTTCCCCGCCCGCTCAGGTGCTGTGACGCGGATAGTGGCAAGCGACCGACCGACCCGCCGTCAGCTCGACCAGTGCGGGCTTAGTCGTGGTGCACAGTTCGGTCGCCACCGGGCAACGCGGATGAAACGGACAGCCACTCGGCTTGTCCGACGGGTCCGGCACGTCACCGGTCAAGACAATGCGCTCGCGCTTCGGCCGGGTGCCGTCGTCGAGTTCGGGCACCACCGACAACAGCGCTTCGGTGTAGGGGTGCAGGGGTCGTTCGTAGAGGGTTTCGGCGTCGCCCAGCTCGACGAGCTCGCCCAAGTACATGACCCCCACCCGGTCCGACACGTGGCGCACCACACCCAGGTCGTGGGCGATGAAGACGTACGTGAGGGCCAACTCTCGCTGCAGATCGGCCATCAGGTTGAGCACCTGCGCCTGGACCGAGACGTCGAGGGCCGAAACCGGCTCGTCGGCGACCACCAGTGACGGGTTGAGCGAGAGGGCCCGCGCGATGCCGATCCGTTGACGCTGGCCCCCCGAGAACTCGTGGGGGTAGCGGTTGACCGACGCGGGGTCGAGCCCGACGATGCGAAACAGCTCCTCGACGCGCTCTTTGATGCGTTGGTCGTCACCGTATTTGTTGATCCGCAGCGGTTCGGCCACGATGTCACCGACCCGGCGTCGTGGATTGAGTGACGCGTAGGGATCCTGGAAGACCAGCTGCATCTCCCGGCGGTGGGGCCGGAGTCGACGGCGCGAGAGGCCGGTGAGTTTCGTGCCGTTGAACTCCACCGTGCCCGACGTGACCGGCATGAGCTGGACCAGGCAGCGGGCCAGCGTCGACTTCCCGCAGCCCGATTCACCCACGATCCCGAGCGTCTCGCCCCGTCGCACCTCGAGCGACACGCCCGCCACGGCCTGCACGATGCTTCGCTGGCCGAGTTTCTTCGAACGAAGGGTGAAGTTCTTGACGATGTCAGTCGCGCGCAGCAGGACCTCGTCGCTCATGACGCGTTCTCCGAACCGATGGACGACTCAACCCGCTGGCGAATCGCCACCTTCTGACGCTCGTCGAGCCAGCACGCGTCCTGATGTCCGCCGTCGCCGCGCAGCGCCGGACGCTCAGAGCAGGCGTCGAATCGATAGTCGCAGCGGGGTCCGAAGGCGCAGCCCGCGGGAACGTCGAGGGGGGAGACCGGCGTACCCGGAATCGTCACCAGACGCGACCGCTTGGATTCGACCCGCGGCACCGCCCCGAGCAGGCCCCAGGTGTAGGGGTGGCGCGGAGAGCGGATGACGTCGCGCTTCGCGCCGATCTCGGCGGGACGCCCCGCGTACATCACGACCACCCGATCGGCCATCTCGGAGATCACGCCCATGTCGTGGGTGATGATCACGATCGAGGAGTTGTAGCTGTCCTGCAGCGTGGACATGAGGTCCAGGATCTGCGCCTGCGTGGTGACGTCGAGCGCCGTCGTCGGCTCGTCGGCGATGAGCAGCTTGGGATTGCACGACAGGGCCATCGCGATCACGACGCGCTGGCGCATGCCGCCGGAGAACTCGTGGGGGTACTGGTCGATTCGTCGAGCCGGATCGGGAATGCCGACCTCGCCCAGCAACTCGATCGCCCGAGTCCGGGCCTGCTGCTTGGTCGCGGTGCCGTGCGCGCGAATCTGCTCGGCGATCTGCCAGCCGACGTTGTAGACCGGCGTCAACGCCGTCATCGGGTCCTGGAAGATCATGGCGATGTCGTGGCCGCGAATCGAGCGCATCTCCTGATCGGGCAGGCCCAGGATGTCGCGGCCCTCGAAGCGCACGCGACCGGTAATGGTCACGTTGGAGTCGCGCACCAGCCCGAGGAGGCTGTACATCGCCACGCTCTTGCCCGATCCCGACTCGCCCACGATGCCCACGACTTCTCTGCGCCCGACCTGCAGGGAGAGTCCGTCGACCGCCTGGACGACGCCGCCGCGGGTGGCGAACGAGACCCGCAGGTCGTCGACCTCGAGGAGCGGCTGCGTTGACGCGGTTTCGTCAGGCAAGTCGAACTCGCGGATCGAGAAAGGCGTAGAGGACGTCGACGACCGCATTGGCGAGTACGACGAAGAAGGCCCCGTACATCACGCAGCCCATGATGACGGGAAGGTCAAGGTTCTGCAGCGACGTGTACGTCAACTGGCCGACGCCGGGCAGTCCGAACACCACTTCGGTCAACAGCGCGGCACCACCGATCAGCGCGCCGAAGTCCAGCCCGAAGAGCGACACGATCGATATGAGTGAGCACCGCAGCGCATGGCGCAGGAGGATCCGACGTTCGGACAGGCCCTTCGCGCGCGCGGTACGAACGTAGTCCTCGTTGAGGGCGTTCACGAGTTCGGCGCGCAGCACGCGAGCGTAGATGCCGGCGTACAGAGCAGCCAGCGTGAGCCACGGGAAGAGCAGATGAAGGGCCCACTGACCGGGATTGGCACTCAACGAGACGAACCCCGACGATGGCACCCACGAGAAGATCGACGAATGGAGCTTGCTCTGGGTGATGAGATTCACCACTTCACCGAGCCAGTAGGCCGGCACCGAGATTGCCGCGATCCCAAAGAACATGATCAATGGGTCTATGAACTTGCCCCGGTTGGCTGCGGCGACGACACCTCCCGCCACTCCGACCAGCAACCAGATGACGGCCGCCCCGAGGACCAGGGAAAGGGTCACCGGTGCGGCGGAGATGATCTGGGGGACCACCCGGTCGCCGATGTTGACGTACGAGGAGAGATCCTGCTTGATGAAGAGGTGATCCATCATCAGGCCGTAACGAATCGGCAGGGCCCGGTCCAATCCGAATTCGTGGCGGATCTGGGCCACGATCTGGGGTGTCGCACTGCGACCGGCGATTCGCGCCGCGGGGTCGACGCCGGGCGTCGCGAAGAAGATCAGAAAGACCAGCACGCTGATGGCGAACATCACCAGCACCGCCGAGGTCAACCGACGAATGATGAAGAGGCCCACCTAGATCGACCCCCGGAGTTTCGCCTTGGGGTCGAAGGCGTCTCGGGCACCGTCACCCAGGATGTTGAGCGCGACGGCGGTGACGACGATCATCAGGCCCGGCGCGATCGCCACCACCGGACGGGTGTAGAGCAATCCCAGACCATCGTTGATGATGGTGCCCCAGCTCGCCGCCGGCGGTTGGACGCCAATCGAGAGGAAGGAGAGCGCCGACTCGGTCAGCATGTTGAACGCCACCATCAGTGGGAGGAACACGATGATGGTCGGGGCCGCGTTGGGCAGGATCTCCTTCATCAAAATCCGATAGTCCGAGGCACCCGAACCGATCGCCGCCTGGATGAACTCGCGTTCGCGAAGCGACAGCACGATTCCGCGCAGCGGTCGCGCCACGTACGGAACGAAGACGGCCGCGATGATCAATATGGGCAGCATCAGCGACCCCGGTCCGATGTGGATGAAGCCAATCTGCAGCCCGCTCGTCAAGAGCACGACGGACAGCGAAATCGCGAGCAGGTAGATCGGAAAAGCCCAGATGATGTCGAAGATGCGCGAGAGGACCCAGTCAATCGGACCGCCGAAATAGCCGGCCGCCAATCCCAAGATGGTCGCCGCGAGACAGCAGATCAGTGCCGACGCCGCACCGATCAGCAGACTGGACCGGCCGCCGTAGAGCAGGCGCGCGAAGACGTCGCGACCTTGATTGTCGGCGCCGAGGAAGTAATGCGAGATGTTCCACGTCGGTCCGATCGGCGTGACGCCGAGTCCGAGACCTTGTGTGTTCTGTTGCAGCAACTGCACGACTTTGCCGTGCAGCACAATCGTGCCCTGCAGGTTGGAGGCGAATGGGTTGACGTGGGCGATGTCGTGGGCGTAGACCGGCGCCAGCAGGCAGATCGTCACCACCAGGAGAAAGACCGCGAGACCGGCCATGGACGCCTTGTTGCGCGAAAGCTGGCGCAAGGAGGAACGCCAGGGGCTTTCAGTGCCCCTGGCGTTCCTCGCGGGCGCGGTGACCAATGGTTCGGACACCGACGTTGCGTCGGCTTTGTCTACTTCACCCAAAGTTGGTCAACGTACATGTAGAACTGGCGGGAGAACTGGTAGTTCCCCACCCGCTTGCCCACGAAGTCAATCTGCTTGGGCGTGAACAGCGGCACCCACGGGGCAGCGGTTCCCATCAGCTGCTTGTCAATCTGACCCCACAGCGCGTTCGCCGCGGTCGGGTTGGTGAGGCCGAGGGCCTCCGCCTTGTTCATCTTGGCGTCGATGGCCTTGTTGCAGTAGCCCGCGATGTTGATGCTGTTGTCGCTACCGGGGTGGAAGCCCTGGCAACTCAGCAGCACCTTCAAGAAGTCCGACGCGGCTGGGTAGTCCTGGTACCACTGGGACAGGCTGATCTGCACCTTGTTCTTGGTGTTCTGGATGTAGTTGAACTGGATGTTGGCCGACAGGGGCTTGATGGTTGCCTTGTAGCCAATCGAGTTCAACACGCTCTGGACGTACTGGCCAACGGCCTCGTTCACCGAGTCGTTCGTCACCACGATGCCGACCGACTGACCGAACGTCCCGGACTTCTTCACGAGGGCCTTGGCCTTCGCGATATCGGGACCGCCGTACGTGGTGCCGGTGCCCTTCTGGTAGTAGCAGAAGTCCACGTGGCCGGGAAAGCCCGGCGGCAGGATCGTGCAGGCCGGCTGCGCCAACTGGCTACCACCGAAGAGCGCGATCGCCGCCGTCTTGTTGATGGCGTAGTTGACCGCCTCACGCGCCATGAAGTTGTTGAACGGCGCGAGGTTGGTGTTCATGGGCAAGTACCAGATTGCGGTCAACGAGTTGACGTGCAGCTGGTTGGCGTACTTCGTCGACAGCTGCTGGAGACGATCCGACGGCAGTGGGTCGAAGACCCAGTCACCCTGGCCATTCTCCACGGCGGTCACTTCGGACTCGACGGTCGAACCGAAGACCATGTCGATCTCGTTGGGGTAGCCCTGAGGCTGCGCCGCCGCCGACCACACCTTGAAGTGCGGGTTGCGCACCATCGTCAGCTGGTGGTTCGGGTCGTACTTCGAGAACTCGTAGGCGCCGGTCCCCGGGATCGGCGTGGTTCCCGCGTCCTTGACCGGCGCACTCGCCGGCAGGATGGAACCGAAAGGAACCGCGAGCTGGTCGAGGAACTCAGCGTCGGGTGCGACCAGGTTGATCGTGACCTTGTTGGTCGCGGCGTTCACCACGACGCCACCGGTCAGTTTGCACGTCGCGGGCGTCGTGACGCACGCGGCGCCGCCGACGATTGACGAGTACCACGTGCCGGCGTTCGGGTTCGAGACCTTGAAGATTCGCTGGAACGATGCCAGCACGTCGTTCACGGTGACGGTCTTGCCATTCGAGAACTTGATGCCCTTGCGCAAGGTGAACGTGTACGTCTTGCCACCGTTGGTGACTTTGGGCAGCGCGGTCGCGAGGTCGGGCACCACCTCAAACGACGCCGCACCGGCTACTTTGTGAAAGCTCACGAGACCGTCATACGTCGCCTGGTAGAGCTGCCAGTACTGCAGCGTGTAGTTGACCTGGGGGTCCAGCGTGCCGCCCGCGGTCGACGCCATCAGTTTCAGCGTGCCGCCGGCGTGCGCCGACTGGTACGGCAGTGACGTATTCGAGGCACTGGCCGACGATGCCGCCACCAGACCCAACGAACCCGTAACGAGCGTGGCCAGAAGCACCCGCACCCATTTCATTGAGTAAAACCGATTCACAAGACTCTCCCTCGTTTATGGTGCTGCCCTTGGTACCGCTCTAGAGACGCAGTTGAGTGATTATTGCCCACTACCAGCTCGCCCGCAACTCACCCGTCGTGTTGGGCGAGAAAGGCTCCGACCACTTCTAGATAACGCTCGGGTTCTTCCACGAACGGCATGTGGCTGGATTCTTCGAAGATCTCCCAGCGCACGTCGGGTATATGGTCAAAGAACGGCTGGACCGTGGCGGGCGTTGCCTCGTCGTATCGGCCCGACGCAAGAAGCGTGGGCGCGATGATTCGCGACACCTCGTCCATGACGCTCCAGTCGCGCAGCGTACCGATGCAGAAGAACTCGTTCGGCCCGTTCATCGTGAAGTACACCGTCGGATCTTCGCTGAGGCACTCGTTCGTGCGCAACACTTCGGGCGGGTTGGGCACCACGCGACATACGTGAAGGTCGTAGAAGGCCTGGGTCGCTGCCAGGTATTCGGGATCATCGATCGTGCCGTCGGCCTCGTGGCGGTCGAGCGCCTCTCGCTCGCTCTCGGGCATGGCCGCACGAAGTCTCTTCGCCTCTTGCACCCACAACGCCATCGACGCGGGCGAGTTGCTTATCACGAGCGAGCGCAATCCCTTCGGTTGGCGAATGGCGTGTTCGGCTCCCAGCATTCCGCCCCACGACTGTCCGAGCAGGTGATAGTTGTCCTGGATCCCCAAGTGGGAGAGAAGATTGTCCAGTTCGTCGAGGAACAGGTCAACCGTCCAGAAGTCGGCGCCCTTCTCGCGCAGGTGTGTTGAATTACCCGCGCCCAGTTGGTCGTAGTGGATGACCGGGCGTCCGTTCTGGGCGAGCGCGGCAATCGACAGGACGTAGTCGTGCGTGCACCCCGGGCCTCCATGGACCACCACCAACGGGGTCAGTCCCGAACTCATATCGCCCGAGATCCGGTACCACGTTTCCCACTCGCCGAACGGGGCTGTCCCCTGCACCACTGCTTCTGGAATCACGAAGCGACACTACACAACGTCTGGCACGCTCAACGTGACGCCAGTGTTAATTATCGTGACGTCCCGGTGCGCTGCATGCGATCGAGCTCGCCCGCAAAGCACCAGTCACACTTTCAATGACGGTGACCTTGGAATGCACCGATGACCATCGAAAGGTTGTCGCGATGTGCGTCGGGGACAAGGTGTTGCTACCTTCGATAGTGGGAAATCTGGAATTCCCGGTTTCCCTCCGAATCGATGCGCTCAGCAAGAGGGATTGTCCGATAGGTATGGCCAGACGAACTCTACAACACGCTCGACCCCGCCAGTCCAGCGAATCTGGAAGTGTCGAGGGCAACGCCCGACTGACGAGTTCAGTGGCCGCGATCATCTTCGTGCTGTTGGCCGCCGAGGGCGTCACCATCGTGCAGATCGGCAGCCTGCTCGACCCTCACGTCTTCATTGGCGTACTGCTCATCCCGCCAGTGCTCGTGAAGGTCGCCTCGACCAGTTGGCGATTCCTCAAGTACTACACGGGCGATTATGCGTACGTGCGGAAGGGTCCGCCGAACATCATCCTTCGGCTGCTCGGTCCAATCGTCGTGGTCTTGACCGTCGTCGTGCTGGCCTCCGGAGTTGGCCTCATCTTCCTGCCCGGCTCGTTGCGCCAGCAGCTCATGCTGATCCATAAGGCGAGTTTCCTGTTGTGGTTCGCGGCGACGGCGATCCACGTGATCGGTCACTTCGCCGAAACCGCCCAACTGGCGCCGCTCGACTGGTTGCGTCGGTCGCGCCGACAGGTCAGTGGTGCGTCGCCGCGCCAGTGGCTGCTCGTATGGAGTCTCGTGCTCGGCCTGGTTGCGGCCGTGCTCATCACTCCCCACGCCTACGGCTGGTGGAACCGAATCTAGGTGTCAGTCGGGTTCGGCGAAACGAGCCACCGTGAAGGCGATGGTGGTGGGCACACTCAACGCGAACACCACGAGCATCAACGAGACGATCAGCAGTGACGAGCCCCGCGTGTGGTCGCGAACGAACGCGAACTCGATCATTCCGGCCGTGATCACGTAGGCCAGCAGCGCCCACTTGAAGACGGTCCTGAACGTCGACCAGGCGAAAGTCGGAATCCGGAAGAGCAACACGGCCGAAGCGCCCAGCAGGACGACGCCGGCACAGAGCAGGGCGGAGGCCAGTCCGAGTGGCGCCAGGCGCGGTGCGTACGAGGCCATCAGGATGCCGCCGATGATCACGAGACCGAGCGCACCCGTACTGAGCCACCCCACCGGTGGGTACGGACGATCGACATCATTCGAAGCGATGGGCGTCGGGGCTGCACTCATTGCGTCGCCACCCGCGTCATGATGACCAGCGTCGCGATCTGCATGATGCCCGTGATGCCGGCGGTGTAGATGAATCGGTTCATGAGACGGCCGATTCGTTCGCCGTTGGGGACGGGCTTGTTCATCTCGTACAGCACCGCGATGTTGGCCGGCTCGAGGATTCCGAGTGCGATCACGGCCATCACGCCGACGACGCAGAACGAGGTGATGAGCCACGCGTGATTCGGGCTCCCGGCGGAGAGGTTGCCGAGTTTGCGGGCGATCTGGAATCCCGTGGCGAGGGTCATCATCACGACCGTCGGCATGATGATGACCATCTTGGGCATGAACCGGGCCGAGAACTCCGCCCGTGCCGGAATAGAGAGGCGACCGAGAATCGGGCCAACGACGAGGCCGACAAAGAGGTCGATGGCGGTCCAGAGTCCGCCACCGACGACGTGGCTGAACATCAGGGCCCACTTCCAGTTCCCGGCAATGGCGACCGTCACGAAGATGACCGCGATTGCCACGACCGGGAGGCCCCGCACCGGAACGACTTGAATCTTCGGTCGGTCCGGCGGCGGCCCGTGGTGCGTCATCGGCGAAGCGACGTCGACGCCGTCAGTCATGTCTGATCCCCCTTGACCTCACTACAGAACAATGAACGGAATCTAGCGTCGTAAGGATGCGCGCGCGCGACATTTGTGGCACGTCGAGTCGATTTCCCTGTGAAGATTCTAAGCCTCCCTCGAGGCGATTCACGCCCGACGGACTGCGTGCATGAACCTGGGGCAACCAGAGAAGCGGTTGGCTCCCGATGCGCGCTCCCGCCAGCGAACGGGACGGAACCCGATATGGGCAGCACCGTCTCAGTACGGGTGTGGCCGAGGAACTCCCAACTGATCCGAATCGGAAACGTCGCTACGCCACGGGTTCGAAGCGTGCAGTGAAGTGGCGAAGGGTCGCCGGCTCTTCGACCATTCGATAGCCGGGCAGGGAATTCGCCGCTCGCGCAACCGCGGTGACGACCTCGATGACGTAATCAATATGGCTCTGGGTATAGGTTCGTCGAGGAATTGCGAGTCGGACCAGCTCCATCGCGGCCGGCTTCTCCGACCCGTCGGGTTGGCGGCCGAACATCACCGAGCCAATTTCGCAACTGCGGATCCCACCTGTCCGGTAGAGAGCGATCGCCAGCGCCTGGCCCGGGTACTGCAACGGTTGAATATGGCTGAGCAGCGCCTTGGCGTCTATATAGACGGCGTGGCCCCCAATGGGCTTCACGACGGGAACTCCCGCCTCGTCGAGCGCATCACCCAGATACGCAGTGGAACGGATCCGGTAGCGCAGATAGTCCGGCTGGACGGCCTCTTTCAATCCCTGAGCGATCGCTTCAAGATCGCGACCCGCCAACCCTCCGTACGTGGGGAATCCTTCGGTCAGGATCAAGATGTTGCGGCATTTCTCGGCGATCGAGTCGTCGTTCATCGCCAGCCAACCACCTATGTTGCCAAACGGATCCTTCTTCGCACTCATGGTCATGCCGTCGGCCAACGAAGCAATCTCACGAACGATGTCCGCAACGTCCCTATCCGATTGACCGTCTTCTCGCTCATGGATGAACCACGCGTTTTCCGCGAATCGGCACGCATCCAAGAAGAAGGGGATCCCGTACTCGTGGCAGATATCGCTGACCCCTCGAATGTTGGCGAGGGAAACCGGCTGTCCACCCCCCGA
Source organism: Acidimicrobiaceae bacterium (assembly GCA_003133665.1). Taxonomy (GTDB): domain Bacteria; phylum Actinomycetota; class Acidimicrobiia; order Acidimicrobiales; family RAAP-2; genus RAAP-2. The sequence goes on from PKYK01000044.1 coordinate 28,009, forward strand.
ATTATTGGTAATCGTCAAGAAGACAACGGGAATGTCTGCCGCCCGGTCCTTCAGCAGCGCTTCGAGGGCCGCAAGGTCCATGTTCCCCTTGAAGGGATGGATGGTGGCCGCATCATGTCCTTCCGCAATCACCATGTCCCGGGCCTCGGCGCCGGTTGCTTCCACGTTGGCCCGGGTCGTGTCGAAATGGGTGTTGTTCGGGACTATCTTTCCAGCGCCACCGATCACCGTGAAGAGGATCTTCTCGGCCGCCCGGCCCTGGTGCGTTGGAATCACGTGGTTGAAAGGAAACAGTTCCTTCACCGCCGCTTCGAAGCGGAACCAGGACGGTGAGCCCGCGTAACTCTCATCGCCGTGTTGAATGGCCGCCCACTGGTCGCGCGACATGGCTCCGGTGCCCGAATCAGTCAGGAGATCGATCAGCACATCGTCGGCGTGAAGATTGAAGAGATTGAAACCAGCGCGCTCGATGGCAAGGGCCCGCTCATCGGCGGTCGTCATTCGCAACGGTTCGACCGAGTGAATCCGGAATGGCTCGATGATGGTGGTGAACGGCTGGTCCATTGCCCGATGGTACCTCCGACCCGGAATTCACTCGATTGAGACCTATTCTCGGTGCGAAGCGATGCTCAACAACGCCGAACCGTCGCGAGCGTGGCTACCGATCGTCAGTTCGAAATCAATGATCGACTTGCTTCGACCTTGCGGAAGCGATCTCAGTGTTCCGGCATTCAGCGGAATGCGCTGGTCGCGAGCTGTATTGAGATTGAATGACACGCTTCCAACAACTAAACATCAAAGTTTGAAGTCAAGAAAACACAAAATGGCTTGCCATCAGGTGGTGGAATATGGAACCAATAGTCTGTTTGAAGATATGGTGAAATTTTCGAGGATTCTTTGCACATAAATAAGGCAAAATGGTAAACTTATTAAGTATTTAAAGTCCGGTGTTCATCGTTGTGAACGATGAAATAAAAACGGTCTTTTGGAAATGATAGTTATGACCGCGCCAATCCGTCCCAGTAACCGCCTCTCGCCTCCCAGTAGTCTCTCGAGACCTCGCAGCGCCCATCGTCGTCAAAGGGTGTACTGGCCTTCGCGAATCGGTCTCGGGGCTCTGACCGCGACGGGGCTCGCGTTCATTACGGTGACCGCGTTCGGCGGTCAGACCGCATTCGCCGCAACGCCCACCATCGATCTCGGCACAGCCTCGAGTTATGCCGTGCTGGCTGGCCAGAGCGTCACCAATACCGGCGCGTCAGTCATCTCGGGTGATATCGGTGTCAACCCGGGATCGTCGGTCACCGGATTCTCATCACTCGTGCAGACCTCGGGCACCGTCAACACGGCAAACGCCCCCGCACTGCAGGCCGAGAGTGACCTCACCGCGGCCTACACCGTCGCCGCCAACAGCACCCCATTCACGGTCGTTCCAGCCGGCCTCGGTGGCCAGACCTTGGCCCCGGGTGTCTACAAGTCCGCTTCGGCACTCGGCCTTACCGGTACGGTTATCCTGAACGGCGACGCCGCCTCGGTCTTCATCTTTCAGGCGGGTTCTACGCTTATCACCGCCTCAGGTAGCACTGTGTTGCTCACCGGCGGGGTGTCACCGTGCAACGTCTTTTGGCAGGTCGGTTCGTCCGCCACGCTCGGTACGACCAGCACCTTCGTAGGCACCATTCTGGCCCTGACGTCAGCATCACTCAACACCGGCACGACCGTACAGGGCCGCGTCCTCGTCCGCAACGGTAGTGTCACGCTCAACGCCAGTACCATCAACCGGCCGACTTGCTTGGCTGCTCCTCCGACCACGACCACGTCGACGACCATATCGACGTCTACATCGACGTCGACGTCTACATCGACGTCTACGTCGACGACCATATCGACGTCGCCAGTCACCACGACCTCGGCACCCATCATTCCTGTTGGATCACCGGCGACCGGTTTCGGCGGAACTACGGGATCTAGTTCGTCACCGATGGGGCTGATCGGCCTCGGCGCCCTTGGCGTCGCTGGAATCGCGGGAACTAGGGCGGTGCGAGCTCGACGTCACAACGTGGACTCTGGACGTGGTCTGTCCGATGACGACACACGTGGGTCGTGACAAGCGCCGCGGACGGGCGTGGGTTTGGTGGGCTCTCGCCGGCGCGGCACTAGCGATTACCTTTGGCTCAGTAGTTGGCACGTGGCCGACTACTGAGCCTGGGACCGTTGTGCTGGCGAAGGCTCATCCCGTGAGGACGACAATTTCATCGGCGACGCTGAAATCGCTACGGCGTTCACTTCCGGTGAGACTCGTCATTCCCTCAATTCACGTTTCCACGAGCGTCGGCATTGTCGGTCTGCAGCCAAACCATCAAGTTCAAGTGCCCCAGAGCATACGCACGGTGAGTTGGTATCGATATGGACCAACACCGGGTCAGGTCGGCTCTTCGGTAGTCCTCGGACACGTTGATTCACGCACGCGCCCCGGTGTCTTCTTCGAACTGAAGACGCTGCAGGTGGGTGCCACTATCACCGTCACCTTGGCTGATCGAGTGGTCACACATTTCGTGGTGAGGAGAGTGGTCGAGTATTCGAAGACCAGCTTCCCGGATCGACTGATCTACGGTTCGCACGGAACGCGTTCCCTCAATCTCATCACGTGCGGCGGGGTCTTCGACCACACGACTGGCCACTACGAGTCCAACATCGTGGTCTTCACGCAGTTGGTCGGTGTCACGGCGCCAAAGAAACCGGGTTCAACCCCGTAGTTGATCGTCTCTGCCGTTCAGTAGAAGTCACCCCCGTGTCGCGGGCGGCAACGCCCACCGTGACAAGCCGTTCACCAGGGCGCGTGCCGCCGTCGAGAACGGAATGCCGCCTGCGGAGGTCGCCGATCGAGTGGTCGAAGCTATCGTGCAACGGCGGTTCTGGATTCTGACTCATGAGGAGATGCGTGAACTACCCGTGGCTCGCGTGCGACGGGCCGCCGAACAGAAGAACCCCCTCGGCGGCGAGTGGTGCGCCACCCACTAGCACCACGTTCGTTGAATCTGAGGGACAAGTCGGATTGAAGTTCAGGAAGAACCTGACCATCGAAGCAGTTCACCTTGGTCTCGACTCATCTGCGGAGACGTACCGACTGAAGCATGTTCGAGGCGTCCTCCGAACACGGACTATCGCCAATGGCGACAGGCACCATCGCACTGAATCCAACCGAGTTTGCGCCAACCGCCTCGTGGCGGAAGAATGGGTTGGAATCGTTCAGATTGAGGTCGTGAGTCTCGCCAGCGGGTCAGCAAATCAAGTGAGGATGTCGAACATGGAGGGGAACGGACACGACACCGTGCGGGCCTCCACGGTCTTTCTCGACCACGTCACTAAGCACTATCGGAAGGGCGGCGGAGTCGATGATCTCACGCTCTCGGTCGGTCCAGGAGAGGTCTTTGGATTTCTCGGCCCCAACGGCGCTGGCAAGACGACCACCATTCGCCTGATCCTCGATCTGATCCGACCCACACGGGGAACGATCTCGATCTTCGGCCTTGACTCTAGGTCCGAGAGTGTGGCGATTCGACGGCGCATCGGATATATCCCGGGTGATGTTGCCCTCTACGACAGACTCACTCCGCGCGAGATACTCAGTCACTTCGCACATCTTCGCGGCGGTCTCGCATGGTCGGCCATCAACGCCCAGGCGGAGGAGTTGGAACTCGAGATGGACCGCCAGATTCGAACGCTGTCGAAGGGGAACCGGCAGAAGGTCGGATTGGTTGCGGCCCTCATGGGCGATCCCGAACTACTGCTGCTCGATGAACCAACGTCGGGTCTCGATCCACTGGTTCAACAGCAGGTACACGAGGCGCTGCGGCGAGCAGTACGAGAAGGCCGCACCGTCTTTCTGTCATCACACATACTCTCCGAGGTCGGTCAGGTGGCCGACAGAGTGGGCCTCATCCGCGAGGGTCGGCTCATCGCCGTTGAACGAGTCGCCGACCTGCAGCAACGACCCGTCCACTTGGTCGACGCCACGTTCCGCTCAGTCCCCGATGCGGCTCCCTTCGAGGCACTTCCCGGCGTGGGCGCGTGCAAGATCGATGGCCACGCACTGCACTTTGAAGTCTCAGGGAGCCTGAACCCGGTGGTGGCGACACTGGCCGCTGCCGAGTTGACCGACCTGTCCATTCGCGAGCCCAGTCTCGAGGAGCTATTCCTCTCGTTCTATGAGCAACCTCGTGTCTAGAACGGGTCGCCGACCGGCCGAACTCCACTCAGTCTTCGAGCGTTCGATGCGCGAAGAGCGTCGCGCGATGCTGGGTTGGCTGGCCGGTGTCGTGATGTTCTGTGTCATCATGCTTTCGATGTATCCGACGATTCACGGGAATCAGGGCTTTGCCAAGCTGCTTAACGCCTATCCCGAGCCGCTGAAGAAACTGTTCAACCTTTCGGATTACACCACCGCTTCGGGCTACCTGCGAACGGAGTTCTTTTCGTTCATGGCGCCGCTCCTCATTGCCCTCTTCGCCATTCTCTGGGGCTCCGATCTGATCGCGGGCGAAGAGGAGCGGCGAACGATCGACGCTCTGCTGGCCAATCCGATTTCGCGGCGCCGAGTGGTCGCTGAGAAGTGGCTCGCCCTCCTCACGGGGACGGCGATCCTTACGGCGGTCTTGGAATTGATGCTCGGCCTTGTCGGCCCGCTCTTCAAACTCCACATCGGATGGACTCCGCTGACTGCGGTGGTTCTCGGTTTAGGGCTTCTCGCGCTGGCCTTTGGAACACTGGCCCTGGCCGTCGGAGCCGCCACTGGCGCGAGGGGCACAGCCCGAGGCATCACCACCGCCGTCGCCGTGGCAACTTACCTGCTCAGCACCCTCGCCCAGATTGTCACCTGGCTGCAACCCGTGCGACCCCTGTCACTCTGGTACCACGCGCTCGGCACCGACCCAATATCCACGGGCTTTCATCCGATGCATCTGGTCGTCGTGGCGCTTTCGATCGCGGCCTTTCTCGCCGCTGCACTGTGGCTCTTCGACCGGCGCGACCTCGCGACCTGAACACTCCGGACCAATCCCCAGAGACGATTCACATTCAAAAGGGGCCTCCCCCATCACGACAGCGGAGGGCTCGGCCCTCGCCAAGACGAACCACTCATTTGCGAGCCGGCCAGCGACACCGTTTCCTCGATCGCCGTCACGTGCTGGCTGGCTATTCAATCACCTGATGGTGCCCCGGCAGGATTCGAACCCGCGCGCACGGTTTAGGAACCCGTAGGTCTTTCGCCCTGAAACGCTTACCACTACTGGAGAATAGGCCAGATCACTGAGCGTTGCGCGGTCGCTGGCGGTCAGTGGAGTACTGGAGACGGCGATATCTCACGGGGCTGGTACGGGGCAGCGTCAATGGAAAAAGAGTCCTGAGTTGGCCCATCAATCGGCACGGGCGTTCCTTCATGATCTTCTGGTTTGACTCGATACACGCGTGGGAGGATGGAACATGACGTTGAATGCGCAGCAGCAGGCCTTCGTCATGCACGACCCAACCGAGAGTGCGCGTGTTCTGGCCGGGCCAGGGACTGGGAAGAGCTTCGCTGCTGTCCAGTTCCTCGAGCGCTTGGCCAAGGAGCGGCCGGGCCTGCGGGTTCGGATGCTGACCTTCACTCGCGCGGCCACCGCCGAGTTCGCGGCGAAGATGGACGACGCGGACCTTACTGGCCTCGGGATTGCCCGGCCGGCGACGGTTCACTCGTTCGCCTTGAGCACCCTGCTGCGCGCGGGCCACGGCGCTCTCCCCGCCCCACTTCGGATACCTGACTCGTGGGAAGTTCGGAACCTCATCCGACCGCACCTCGCGCGCCGACTCAAGGCCCAGGGACACAGCACGGCGACGCCGAAGGTCGTCAAGAAGCTCGAAGAGGAGATGGCGGCGGGTTGGCAGTCGCTCGACCCAGACGCAGAGCTGTTCGTGGACACAAACGCCGCCCTAGGGGCGGCCTACGTCGGGCTCTGGCGAGAGCACCGGGGGATCTTCGGCTATTCACTCTTGGCCGAACTCGTCTTTGCCGCGGGGAGAGTGCTCGAGGACCACGGGACCGCGGGCGTAGATCTGGACCTCTTGCTCGTGGACGAGTACCAGGACCTGAACGAGGCCGACATCAAGATGATCAGGCTGATCCACGAGAGCGGCGTGGCAATAGTGGCCCTGGGCGACGATGACCAGTCCATCTACAGCTACCGTTTGGCGGCGCCAGAGGGAATACGGCGATTCCTGGTCGAGTTCGGTACGGAACACGACTATCCGCTGAGCGAGAGTCGGCGCTGCGGGCGCCAGATCCTTGGCGCAGCAGGCACGCTCATCGACGCGCAACCGGGCCGAACCGCCAAGCCACCACTCGTGGCGGCGTCAGGGGCGCCCGAGGGTGTGTACGCCTACCTACGCTTCCCGAACGAAGACGAGGAGCTGGCAGGGGCTGCGCAGATGATCGCCGCCCGGGTCCGCGAGGGTGTTGAACCCTCACAGATCGTGGTGCTCACTCGCTCGGTGGCCAACCGGTGGGCTGACTGGTTGAAGCCGTACCTCGATGAGCTGGGCATCCCGGTTTCTTGGACAGGCTGGGTCGAAGACGCCATGGCCGAAGTCGAGATACGGCGTTGGATCGCGTTGGCGCACCTCAAACTTGATGGCGAGGACTCGCTGGCCTGGTGGACGCTGTTGAATCTGACCCGCGGGATCGGCGACACATTCATTGACTACATCTATGACCAGGTTCAGGGAGGTGAGACCTTCGGGCAAACACTCCTGCGGCTGCGAGCGGTGGGCTTCCCCGGGCGCGCGCACGGCACGCCTCGCGTTGAAGAGCTGATGGACGTGGCCGCAGCCGCCATCGACGCCATGGATCTGGACGCGGCCGAACTCGATGAGCGAGGCTGGGGCGGCTGGCTTCTCGATCGGATGAATCGGGACCAAGTCAGCGAGACCGCACGGCACCTCTTCGAGATGGTGGGTGCGGCGGTGGCAGCCGACGAGGGACTATCCGGACTCTTGAGCCAACTTGAGACCATGGGCAAGGATCTCGCCGCAAGTGAGGGACAGGGCGTACGCGTCATGACGATGAACGGATCCAAGGGGCTTACCGTCAACACCGCTGTTGTCCTCGGAGTGGAAGAAGGCATCGTCCCGCGGACTGAGCCGGGCACCAATGCTGACGAGGAGCGGCGCTTGCTGTACGTGGCCATGACTCGGGCTACGGACATGTGTGTGCTCACTTACGCTCAGCGCCGCTCGGGTCCGAGCGCGCGCATTGGAACCCCCAATGTGGGAGGAACGCGCAACAGGTCGCCATTGCTGGACACGCTTCCGGGTGGCGTTGGCGACGCGCAGATTGGGATGGCATGGGTCGCTCGCCTCGTAGCGAAGTGAGTGCCAGGGACGTGAGTCGCCCCGGGGCAACCCCGGGTACTTGATCGTCCGAGGATCCAGCAAGAGGGCGGAAATCGGCGAAAGACCGATGGTGGTTTCTACCATCGCTCCTTTGACACACGCCTCGAACACAGTTGGACATCGTCCTGTGTCCGAGACCAAAGACCCATTCCTGAAGGTGACAGAAGTGCTCGAGATAGTAGGCGTCATGCGATCGACATTCGAAAGGTGGCGACGCAAGAGCATGGGTCCGCGGACGTACAAGCTCCCCAGCGGGAGTCTGCGCTTCTAGTTGTCTGACGTCGAGGACTGGCTCGAGGGTCCCCGCAGCAGATGACCCGGAGACACTCCGTCTCAAGGAGGCGCGCGAGTTGTACATCCAGGGTAAGCGAATCCCGCTGCGGCTCTATGGACCGCTACCTCAAGGGCGCCGCTGAGTCAAGATCTTCGAGAGCGGAGTGCTATCCCCGTCTGTGGCGAGGGAGCAGGCATCCGGATAGACATTGCGAACTGCTCCTGAATCTTCGCGAAGGTGACGCCAAGGTGGTTGTCGATGATCTTGGCCGACAGAGGCGCGATGCGCACTTCTGACTACGCTATTGAGGAGATTGCCGAGGTGGTCACTTCAGTTGTGCGGCCAGAGAACTCGAGCGGCTGAGAAGTCATCCCACCTCGAGCCCTACTCAATGAGAGCGCTGGAGATCAGTTCGGAGGTGATGCGCTGGAACTCGGGCAGTGTGCGCCACATAAATGCTTGGGTCGAGTCGTTCTCATCGGGAAAGATGCCGCCCGGCTGGCCGTCACGAGGAGCCACGTACTTCATCATGTGCTCGTAGCCGAAGGAGTCCTCGATGCCGTGAGTCACGGACCGGTGAGCAGTACCAGAGCGCGCGCCGTAGGGGTCGTACTGGGACCTCAGTTCCTCAACCTCGGCGGCGTCTCGAACCAGTGAGACGGTCGCCCAGAAGGTGGTGGCGGCTTTCGGAACGTTCTCGCACGTTGGGCACTTCACCGCCTCGACGTTGATCTGACCACGGAAGCGAGCCGCCTGGGCCATGGTCTCAATGGCCGCGCAGTAGGCAATGTGCGCGTACGAGGGAAACAGCGTCGCCAACAGCTGGCCCTGGTGCCAGGACGTCAGAGCACGGGCCAGCGCGTCGTCCTCGTCAAGACGCTCCCACGCGGTGGTCAGCGTCGAAGGGAGTGAGCGCTCGATCAATCCAACATCACCGCCAGAACCAATCGGGCTCATAGGTGGCGCGGACCAGTCGTCGGGCACGGCAGCGGGAAAACGGGTGCGATCGGTGGCGGCGTTGCGCACCTGCCAGGGCTCACCATTGAAGACGAGGGCGAGTAGGGCGGCTGTCCGATAGAGCCAGGAGTTGGCCAGTCGTTCGTTGGCCTGTTGACCTCCAATAGCCCGAAGAGATTCATAGCGGTCCTCGGTTGCGATGAGATTGCCGGGCCAGTCGCCTTCGACGATGACCGGACGTGACTCGAAGCAGGCGACCCCAACGAGCGAGCGAGGCTCACTGCGAAGATACTCCGTGAACTGGCGGTCTCCCGGGCGGATGTGCACGGGCCCAACGTGATAGTCGGTGTCGAGCGCGGCGTTGGGGTCGTGGGGCACCATGATCCAGCCCGCAGGATTGGTGTGGGGCGCGGGCCCGATGACGCCCCACCATTCGTAGTCTTTGATCATCCTCAGAGGGTAACCATGGGTGGTGACATGACCGGCAAGATTTCTTGACTACGGCGCGTCCCCGTCAATATCTTCGCTTCCATCGACACGTCGCAACTGAATCCGGTTAGAGAGCTGCGTGACCTTGGCCCGAAGGTGCTGGAGCTGCGCGAGCGACGGCTCCCAATCGAGATCGATGAAGGTGTGCACGATCTGATCAAAGGGCAGGCCCTTCTTGAGATCGCTCAACACGTAGCTTTCCACTGCGGCAGACTCGCTCACCAGGCCGGCGAAGGGAACAAAGAGACCGGCCGGGCCGACGTAGGAAATCCTCATGGCCACAGTCTGGCCGGCCGGTGTCTCAACGCGCCGGCCCGGGCGCGCCCGCGAGCCGGCCAAGCGAAACAACAGCTAGGACTTGCCCTGAGGCGAAAGAACGGCAGTCTGCTGAGCCGGCACTCCTTTGACTGATTCCGCAAGGCACAGGTAGAACTAGGAGCATGCCTGATGCGCGTGACCCGCTACTTACGGTGAAGGACCTGCTAGAAGTTCTTTGCGTCTCCCGGGACACCTTTGACAAGTGGCGCTGCTCGGGCAGGGGACCGGTGGCGTACAAGTTGCCGAACGAGAAGTTGAGGTTCAAGTAGTCCGACGTCGAGGAGTGGCTGGATAGCCACGCCGAGCACCCTCTGCGACCCTGACGGTGCGTACCCTGGGAACGTGGACTCCACCCGGCTGTCGTACCCTTCCCCTACGCTCGCACCATGGACAACTCGGAGCAGGAGGGCGTGAGCGACACGATCGTCGTGCGCCCCACGCTGTGCTGGCCGCCCATCTTCTGGATGCCCGACTACTGGGCCGAGTCCGCCCGCGAATATCAGTGGGTGACCCCCGCCACACCGCTGGCAGATCGTCCGTACCTTGAGTTCGAGGTCTCCCTCGACGTGACACTGGGCGAGGTCCTCGTGGCCGCATGCCAGGCCTGGGGGATGGTCGAGGGCCCGCACATGAAGAAGACGGGAGCGAAACTCGCGGACGAGTTCTGCCGCTTCGGCTTCGTGCGGATTCCCGACGACGAGGGTGGCATCGACGAACAAGTCGGCTACAAGTGGCCGAGCACGATTCGTGTCGTGCGCGACGACGGGAGTGTCGAGAACGTGCCCGCGATGAGCGTGACGTTCCGAGAGCTGTTGGCATCGTCGAGTCTCGGCCTCGTTGAAGGTGACGTCACTCGGCCGTATGTGTACCCGGTACGCCCACAGGGCGTCACCTCGGTCATCAGCGACTTCTCCCACATCTCCCCCGACGACGTGAAAGCGGTGTACGCCGGTATTGACCACCTAGCCCGCCGCGAGGCAAGCCGCATCCTTCACCGAGTGGGTGCCCCGGTCGAAATGGAAGTTCGCCAGATTGGTGAGACATCGATGGGCCCGGAGACCCATACCGACAAGGCGGGCGGGATTCGGGGTTGGTGGCGTGACCGACGCAGGTAGCAGCCTCTCAGAACCTCGGGGGAACGTTCAACGACCCGAGCACTTCTCCGTCCGGCGACGTCACGATCAGAATGACGGACTGATCCGGCTTTGCCACCGAGGTGACCCAGAGATCACGGCCGTCGAAACCGATACCGGGGTCGCCGCCCGTGACGCACCAGGAACCCACGACGACACCTCCCTGGAGGTCCGAGCGGGGTTGGTAGGCGCCGACCGCGAGTACGCCGGCCGTCGGTGGGTCACGGACCAGAAGTCCCCTCTTGGTTCCACCACCCGTGAGCTTCCTCGCCCACCGGAGCGCTCGCTCGCCGAGGTCGATCAGCCCGTCCATGTTGGCGAGCATAGAGACCGCAAGTACCACATCGACGCCCCAGTTTGACGCGCCCTTTCCCACGGTGCCTCGCAACACCTTCACGGAGGAGCCGGGAATCATGGCGAGCACTTCCTCAGTGTCGATCTGAACAACGTCGCCGAACGTCGCCTCGCTCAGCAGCGAGTTGCGCAATTCGTCCTGGGTGAGTGAGAAGTTCAGATGGATATCCACAACCCGATCGTAGGGTCGCGATCTGCCCGACACCGCGCCTCCTCGCAGACTGGTGGACCAGCGGCTGGCTCGTAAGTCCCCACGAGACGCCGGGACTTACGAGCCAGCCTTTAGTAGTACTGGCGGATGTACTCGTAGGCGCGCTGGAACAATTCGGGGTCGCGCATCTTGTAGCGCACGTAGAGCGTCCGGCGCAGGGCTTGTTGAACTTCGCGATCCCCAGCCGTCGTTTCCTGCCAGCCCTCGAAGCGGACTGCGCGAACGACTTCGTCAATGTCGGACACGATGCGTTCTACCATCACCGGCGTCTCGGCATCCTTGACCGACTCGAACAGTTCGGTGAGCGCAGCCTTGCCCTTCTCCTCACGAGGCGCCTCCGCTACGGCCTTCTCGGCCGCTACGGTGTCGCGCGCCAACTCGAGAAGTTCGCGCAGGAAGTCCAGGCTGGCCTGCTGGCCGTGCTCGTACTTTTCCTTCAGCTTCTGAAGACGTTCGCCAAGCGCCTTGAAGACAGGGTCGTCACTGTGGCGAGCGATGCGGGCGGAGATCACGCGAATCGCGCCTTGGGGGTCGCCCTTGCCAGCGGCGAGGTCTTCGAGCATCTGCGCATCCATCACAACGGTCGCCAGGTCGTCGCGAGGCACCTCGACCTTGACGTTCTGATTGATGAGCTCGAGGGTCTTGGCCCCCAGGGCGTGCCAGACGAGCTTGCCCGTATGGTCGGCAGGGCGCACCGACTCGTACACGTCGGTCAGCCAGCGGTAGTCCTGTTCGTAGGCGGACAGCACCGGGTCGGGGCTGACGGCCTCCCATAGTTGGGCAAGCCGGCTATATGTCCGGGCGAAGCCGTCGCGGGTTTCGTCGTCGGGCAGCCTCTCTTGTGCGGCCTGAAGTCCCTCCCAGCCGCCGACCGTGCGATCCACGCCAGGAAAGAACGAGAGGACTTCAGCCACCGCGGCGGGCAGCTCGTTGCGCAACTCGGCCAGGTTGGTGATCACCGTGTTCACCGTCTTGTCATCGAACAGGAAGGATTGGGCGACGTCGTCGAAGATGCCCAGGTAGTCCACGACCAGCCCGTGCGTCTTCTCGGCCTTGGTGATGGGGTTGGTGTAGCGACGATTGGTGCGGCAGATCGCTTGAAGCAACGTGTGTTCGCGCAGTGGCTTGTCCAGGTACTGGGCTTGGAGGATGGGGGCGTCGAAGCCAGTGAGCAGCTTCGCGGTGACGATCAGCAGCTGGAGCGGGTCGGCGGGGTCGCGGAACCTTTCGAGGACACGTTTCTCGGCGTCGCGGTCCCGCCCCCACTGATCGCGCCAGTCCTGAGGGTCGCGGGCATCCATCGACATGACGATGGTGGAGGCTTCGGGCGGCAAGAGCTCGTCGAGCTCCGCCTTCATCATCACGCAGGCCTCCTTGTCATAGACGACGATTTGACCCTTCAAGCCATTGGGGGCGATGTGGTTGGTGAAGTGGTCCACGATGTCGGCAGCAACCTTCGCCACCCGGTCGGACGCCTTCAAGAGGTGCGAGGTGTGGGCAGCCTTGGCCGACAACAGGGCGCGCTCCTTGTCAGTCAAGTCCTCAGCCAGGTCAGCGAACCCGGCGTCGATGGCGGCACGGTCCAGTCGCAGCTCGACCAGGCGCGGCTCAAAGTGAAGGGGCAGCGTCGCTCCGTCACGGATGGAGTCGCTGAAGGAGTACTTCGACATGTACCCGCCGGGGTCATCAACCGAGCCGAAGGCGTAGAAGGTGTTCCGGTCACGCTTATTGATGGGCGTGCCAGTCAAGCCGAACAAGAAGGCGTTGGGAAGGGCCTCGCGCATGCGCCGCCCGAAGTCGCCTTCCTGTGTGCGGTGGGCCTCATCGACCATCGCCACGATGTTGTCGCGCGCGTCCAGCACGCCGTTGGCCTCAGCGAACTTGTGAATCGTCGTGATGATGATCTTGCGCGTGCCGGCCTCGAGCAGCGCGTGTAGTTCTTCGCGGCTGTCGGTGGAGACCACGTTTGGCACATCAGAGGCGCTGAAGGTGTCACTGATCTGAGTATCGAGATCGAGACGATCGACCACGATGAGCACGGTCGGGGCGGCGAGGTCTTCATCGACACGCAACTTCTTCGCGGTGAAGACCATGAGCAGTGATTTGCCGGAGCCCTGGAAGTGCCAGATCAAGCCCTTCTTTACCAGGCCCTCCTTCACCCGCGCGACGATGGCGTTGGCGGCCAAGTACTGCTGGTACCGGGCGGCGAGCTTGATCTTGCGGTGCTTGGAGTCGGTGGCGAAAACGGTGAAGAAGCGAGCGAAGTCACTCACGGCCTCGGGCGTGAGCAGGCCAGCGACAGCCTCCTTGACCGCCTGGACACCCACGGGGTGAAACCCTGGGCGGTCCTCGCGCCACGGTCCCCACTGGTCCAGTGGGGTTCCGACGGTCGCGTAGTGAAACTCCTTACCCTCGGTGGCGAAGGAGAGCACGGTAGGGACGAAGAACGACGGGATGTTCTTCTCGTAGTCGTCGTGGAGCTGGGAGGCGGCATCAACCCAGGTGTAGGCCGGGCGGACCGGGGACTTCGCTTCGCCCACGACCAACGGAATGCCATTGACCCAGAAAACGAGGTCGAATCGGCGACTGATCTGCCCTCGGGTGAACGTGACCTCGGTGGACACGACGAGGCGGTCAGTATGCGGGTTCTCGAAATCGAGCATCTTGATCGTGACGTGCTCACCATCAATGCCGAAGGGCATCGACTTCTCGCCGGTGAGCCAGGCGGCGAATTCCTCGTTGGCCGCGATGATGGAGCCGTCGCGCGCAGAGAGGATCACGGCGCGAAGCCGGTGGATGACCTCCTCAGCCCGGTCGGGCTGCTCGGCGATGGCGGGATTGAGCCTGACGAGTGCGTCGCGTAACTCAGACTCGATGAGAACCTCAGTGTTGTCGCGAGCCAGGTCCACCCCAGGAATGAACGTCCAGCCACCGAGCACAGCCTGGTCGCGTACCAGATCTCGCACGGAGTTGGCTTCGTTGAAGTTCATTGTTCTTCTTGCCCGATTAGACGCTCGAGAAGTGCCCGCATCAGACTTGTCGTGTGTCTTAGCTCGGACTCCACATTGATTCGCGCATTGTCGATGAAACGATACCTTGCCACTATGACTTCCTGTTCACCTAGGGCTACATCCGGAAACGGTTCCGACAGAACAAGCGCCTTGTTGAGGTTCTTTTGCGCACCACCCGCCGACTTTTCGCGCAACGGCGTACTTCGCGATGACATCCACAAGTACAGGAACTCTTGATCACACAGTGACTCATTCGCTACGAGTGCTAAGACTGCCTGGTTCGTCGCCATTGGCGTGGAGATACGGCCCACGCTGCCCCGCGTCTTGCCATCACCGTACATGGCTACACACGTTGCTCCTTCAGGCACCAAGTGCGCGGACGAGTTCTCCAATCCAAGGACGGTGATCTTCTCGGCGGAAGTCGAAATCGACGGCCCGATGACCTCGCCTGACTTCAGCCAAGGAATGTCACCTCCGTAGTAGTCCTTGCGAGCGCGCAAGGGGGTCGCTCCGGCACGTGCCAGTTTCACGACGTCCCTCACTTTGCGTCCGCCGGGCTGAAGCGAAGACAAAAGAGCTATTGATGTCGTCTCAATGGATTTCGATAGTTCGCGGATTGCCGATCGGTGACGTTCTGCCGCCCAAAGCAATGGCGCCATCCGCTTCTGCTCCTCGATAGGAGGAAGGTCGAACTCGTACTTAGCGATGTCAGGCCAGTTCACGTACGGGTTCACCGAACCTTTTGACTCAGCGATGGAGTGTGCGTGAAACGCTTCCGTGCTCATTACGAAGGGTAGAAGTTCCGGAAGTAGCACTTCATCATCTCGCGTCTCGAGGACGAAAGTAGTGTTTGCGCAGACTCCGTCGAAATCAGCGAATGCGACTTTGCGAAGGTACGTTCGACGTGAGCCGTACAGTACTTGACCCGCCTTGAATAGGGCGTGAAAGGCGGGGCCCAGGTATCCGTCGCCAATCTCTCCCCACCGGGAGATCCTAAGTTCGTCCGTGTCCATGTGCTCCCCAGCGACGTACCTAGACACGCTTCCGTCTCCTGGATTGACCTTCGTCTTCACTTTGCGCACAACGTCACCAAGTTTCACTTTCGTCCATCGGCTTCGATCAAGGCCGGGCGTCATGACTCGTCCCTCACTCCCAAGAGATCAAGAACCGCTGCGACGGCAGAGTCAGACTCCGTCGCAGCCTCTCGCCAAGCATTGACCGTCATGCTCAGGGCCATTGCGGAGCTCCCCGTGCTGCCGTTTCGGATGGTCACGTAGAGTGGAATCGCGAGTGAATAGGAGTTCTTCGCTATCTCGTCAATCGAGGCTACTGCCGCTAGTCCCGGCTCATCGGTGTAGGCCTGATACGAAGCGAGAATGACGTCCTGGTGTTGCTGGCGCAGGAAAGACTGAGCGCGCTCGCGGGCCACGATGTCCACCGCATTGATGAAGAGGACCTTCCCCAACTGCTGCGCAGGACGAGTCGCGCGCAACACCATGACCACGGCCTCCATTGGGGAGTTGTAGAAGAGGCCCGCCCCAAGACCGATGACCGCCTCGAGCAGGCCCGACTTCACCAGACCCTCTCGCAGCATGGCCTCCTCTTGGCGAAAGAGGACCCCGTGCGGAAAGAGGATCGCGGCGCGTCCAGTCTTTGGATCGAGGCTCGCAGCGATGTGCTGAAAGAACGCGTAATCCGCGCGACCTTGTGGAGGCACACCCCATAGGTTTCGCCCGTACCGGTCAGCGGCAAATCCGGCACGATCCCAGTTCTTGATCGAGTACGGCGGATTGGCAAGCACGACGTCAAACTTGCGCAGGTGACCGTGCTCGTCCATGAAGTCCGGATCGGTGAGGGTGTCGCCGTGGGCAATGTGTCCGTCTTCAATTCCGTGAAGAAAAAGGTTCATCTTGGCAATGGATGCCGTGGTGAAGTTGCGCTCTTGGCCGAAGAGCCGCAAGGCTCGATGCTCCTTGCCCTGGGTGCGAAGTTCGGCCGCACACGAGATCAACATGCCGCCGGTGCCGCATGTCGGGTCATAGACGCTCTCACCCGGCTCCGGAGCGAGCATCCGGGCCATCAGATGGACAAGCGTGCGATTGGTGTAGAACTCCTGGGCGGTGTGGCCGGAGTCGTCTGCGAAGCGCTTGATGAGGTATTCGTAGCCGTTGCCGAGCTCGTCCTCGGGAAGGTTGGCGATGGAGAGGGTCTTGGTGGAGAAATGCTCGACGAGGCCTATCAGGGTGGCGTCAGACAACAGCCCCTTGTTCGTCCAATCGGCATCACCGAAGACGCCGTCAAGCGCGTCAGGGTTCGCCGATTCGATCTGGCGCATGGCGCTTCGGAGCTTGGCGCCGACATTCTTCGTCGTGGCTCGCACGTCGTTCCAGTGACAGCCGTCCGGAATGACGACGCGGTGGTTCTCCGGCAGAGACGCCAGATTCTCGTCTCCCTCGTACGCGTCGAGGGCGGCGCTCCGCTCCTCGTCCCACACGTCGCTGATGCGCTTCATGAACACAAGAGGGAAGATGTAGCCCTTGTAGTCACCAGCGTCGATCAGACCACGAAGTAGCACTGCCGCGCCCCAGAGGTAGGACTCCAGTTCACTTTGCGAGATTCGAGATGACTTCTTCGAGGTCACGTGAGACCCCACGCGGCGAGTTGGTCTTCCAAAGCCTTGCGACTGACTGAAACAGCAGCCTGCGCCTGCGCAAGAGTCGCCAGGGCTTCTTCGAGTGTGGTCCGGTCGGTGGAGCCAGCGGGAGCCACGTAGATGGGGATGTTGAGATTGAATTTGTTGGCCTTGATCTCGTCGAGACTGGCAACGTGTGCGAGGCCGACATCATCAACGAACGCGGCATACAGGTTGAATAACTTCGCGGCATGATCGGGCTCAAGGGTGTTCTGATTGCGGCCGCGCTTGAAGAGCGTCTCCCCGTTGATGAACAGAACTCTCCCACGGTGAGCATCGGGCTTTGTCGCGCGCAGAATGAGAACACTGGCGGCCAGGCCCGTGCCATAGAACAAGTTCGGCGCCAAGCCGATGACGGATTCAAGGAGGTCCTCATCGAGCATGGCCTCACGGATCCTGGCCTCGACCCCACCTCGAAACAGCGCTCCCTGGGGCACCACGACGGCAACGCGGCCGGTGATCGGGGCCATCGAAGTGACCATGTGCTGAACCCATGCCCAGTCACCATTGGTGACGGGTGGCGTCCCGCCCAACTTGCCACGCCCCCAGCGGTCTCCCGACCACGTCTCAGCCCCCCAGGCATCAAGAGAGAACGGTGGGTTGGCGATGACACAGTCGAACTGGGCGAGACGGTCACCGTCGAAGAATGCCGGATCACGAAGGGTGTCACCTTTGACGACCTTGAAGTCCTCAATGCCGTGGAGGAGCAGGTTCATACGCGCGATGCCCGACGTCGCGAGAACCTTCTCCTGTCCGAACAGCTTTCCCCACAGGAGCTGGATCTTGCCGCCAGCGGCTTTGACGTGCTCAATGACCTCGATGAGCATTCCGCCGGTTCCGCACGCCGGGTCATAGACCGTTTCACCCTCTTGCGGATCGAGGATGTTCACCAGCAGCTTCACAATCGTTCGGGGCGTATAGTACTCACCGGCCTTCTTGTTCGACTGATCGGCGAACCGCTTGATGAGGTACTCGTAGGCCTGTCCGAACACATCGGGCGCGACGCACGCGTTGGTAAGAGCCCGCAACGAGAAGTGCTCGATCAGGTCGGTGAGAGTGCGGTCGGGCAGCTTGGACTTGTTGGTCCACGCGGCGCTGCCGAAGATGCCGTACAGGGTGTCGGGGTTGGCTTTCTCGATGCCTCGCATGGCGGTGACGAGCGCTTGGCCGACGTTCTCGGTGCGACTGCGGACGTCTTGCCAGAGACAACCCTCGGGGATTTGGAAGCGGTGGTTCTCGGCGAACGAGGCGAACTCTTGGTCGCCGCCAGAGTCCTCCAGCGCGTGGCCGTATTCCTCCAAGTAAGTATCGCTGATTCGCTTGAAGAACATGAGCGGGAAGATGTAGGCCTTGAAGTCGGCTTGGTCAATCGCGCCCCGGAGCAGGTCGGCGGCCTTGGCGAGGTGTGACTCGAGCTCCGAGAGAGTGAGGGGTTCGGGACACGACGGAATCAGGAACGGTGCCGGTGATTGGGTTTCTTCGTCGCTCATCCGGCCAACCGTGCGTTCACTGCTGGGCTGTGCACGCGTTCATGACTCCGGACCTGCTCGGCCCCAACTACGGCCTCCATGAGTTCGCTCCAATGTCGCCTATCTAGGCCCATCTCGTCCTCTCCACATGGGCCGACCCGCTGGCGCCACAAACTCGATCTCGTAAGTGTCTATCAAGCGCTTGTCGCACGTGTCGATACCTAACCACTTTCCCGGCGCTGCGCCCGGCGGGAGAATCTCGGCGGGTGACGTGAGCAGCGGCAGGATCTGGACTCTCAGGTACAGCGCCCATTCGAGAAGGTCACCCCGGCTTGCGGGGGCCTGACCGCGGAGCTTGCGGGGAAGCCAGGCCGAATCGGCTCGGAGATCGCGGGCAGAGTCGGCCACGGAGATCCGGTGAGCGACCAACTCGGCCCGGACGGCGAGGCACGTGCGAGGTTGATACCGGGCCCAGGCAGCATCGAGTCGTCACGTTTTGAAGCATCGGGTCTGCGTGGCAGTCGAATCACGCAGGAGATACCTGACGTGGATTGTTTGAGCGATCGCTGAGAGTGTCCGGTTTTCGCTTGACCCATTCCCAATCCTTCCCACCCTTGCCCCGAATGGGTGCCCAAACCCACTCCGACTCGTTCCCCCCTCTAGGGGGTGGGAACGGGGGAACGAGTCGGAGTGGGGGTCGATTTCTTCGACCCGTTCCCGGTCTAGAACACGCTAGTCGTGTCGAACTCAGGGTGTCCTGACGACTCCCTGGGAACGTGTCCGGCGTAACGGTCACTAAAAGAGTCCTCAGATTGACGATACGCGACTTTCGCGGTGTACAGCTTGGCTCCACGCGGACCGGCCTCCACACTCAGAAAACCCTCGCGCTCAAGCAGGTCCAACGTCTCGGTGACTGCCGTGGCTTTCGCCGCCGCAGCTGCGCGGATCGCAGTTACGTTCATCTGTCCGCCTAACTCGACGAGGCGGCTGATCTTCTCCATCAGGCCGGTCAGGCGGATCGTGCCATCGATGTTGCGCGGAGGGGCTATAACGACGGCCAAGGTGATGGTCATCTGACAATCCCCTGTAAGTGCCACAGTCATGCGCGCCACGACCGTACCGGCGATGTGCTCACCCGAGCGGTCCTTCAAGCAGATCAACTTGGCCGATCCGGATGTGGTCTTGTTCCACGGCTTCTCGACGACGAGCGCGTAGGCGGCGCCATCAACGCGCTGGAGCTTTGCTGAGGCCCCGCGTGCGTCCAGGTTCTTCTTGCCCATCTGCTCCTTGCCATTGTGGTCGATGCGCGCGCTGGTGATGCCCAGGGCGTTCAGGGGCTCGATGGCGCCATACCACCATGCGGTGGCGTGATTGTTGTCGTTCTCATCAAGACCGGCGGCGTTCATCGCCACTGCGACCGAATCGATCAGTACAAGGCTGGGGGCGTTCTCCTGGGCCCAGGACAGCCACGCGGCTCCGTAGGCGTGCTGCTTCATGATCGAGCCCTGGGGGCGCAGGTAGCCGATGCGTTCGGCTTGCTCGCGCGTGACTCCCATCTGTTTGAGGCGGGCCTTGAAGCGCTTGCGGTTGGACTCGTAGTCGAGGTAGATCACTAGCGCTGTGTCGTCCGTGAGAGTGTGCTCGTTGGAGAAGTGCTGGAGCAGGTACGTCTTGCCCCCGCCTGCGGGTCCGACGAAGTAGTGGTCGGTGCCGGCGTAGATCAGCCCGGTGCCCCCTTCGATGGTTCCGATCGTCGGGATGTCGTCCTCGATCTCTTCGTCCCAGTCGTCGCCCATCATGATCGGCTTGATCTCAATGGCGCCGGACTTGCGCGGCGCCATGCGTGACCCGCTCACAGTGCGCGGCGGCTCGAAGCGCGCAGCCACCTCCCCGGCCTCGATGCGATCGCGAGTGTCAGAGTGTCCGTAGCTCGACTCGAAGTAGTAGGACGTGGATTGCCCGCCGGGTCCGTACCAGCGGATCGTGTGCTTTTGGGTCCAGAGGATTAGACGGGGGCTCGACATGCTCGCTACAGTGCGCGCGCGGGTGTCCGGTGCCACTATTCGATAAGCCCTAGATAGCTCCCTTTGTCGCCACGTGCCCCGCGCGCACTGTGGGTAGCGTGGCAACTAGGCCACGCTCAATGAAAGGGGCCGAGATGCCCGATGATTTTCTTACTGAAAGTGTTGTCGACATCCTCCAGGTCCTGACCTTCAGCATCGAGCTCAATGAGGGTGTTGAAGATCCCGATCAGATTCAGGAGACCACCGCCCGCTTTTCGGCTGGTGCCTTTGCCAGCTTCGTCTCCATCTATGCCGACCTCGTGAATGAGGCTCTCGTTCACAGCGTTGACGACGGTTGGTGCGACGCCGACCTCGTAGACGAGCTGTACGACGAGGAGCTCAACCTCCTGCGCGACCGATTCAAGGAGCTGTCCTTCTTTATGGCCGGTCGCCTGCGCGGCATCCTTGAGAATCCACCACAGCGAGCGAGAGAGAGGGGGGTTGAGATTCCCACCGAACCCACACCCACGGAGTTGGAACTGCTGAGGGCCGAGATACTCGGACCCGACGAGGACCTGCTCGGAGACATCATCGAGGACCGGATCGACGCCATGCTCGATATCGACGAGCCGCTCGAGTTCGACCGAGAGTGCTACACCCTGGTGGCTGAGGCCTTCGAGATGATGGCACGCTCGTACGCGGAGCTGCTGTATCGCCAACTGGCCATCGCCGTACAGAACGGCTACCTGGACGCCGAGGTCATTCACGACGAGCGGCGTGAGGACCTACGTGAGCTGGCCGCAAAACTGGCCGGTGTCGGCGCATTCATGGCGAGGAACCTGCGCGCAATCTAGACAGTCCCCCACTTCGGTGGGGGAATTTGTCGTTACTAGGGCCAATCGCTCGGCACGGGGGAGGTCAGGGCAGACCTATGGGGCATCCGCTGGACGCCGGACGTCGTGTGCGCTGACCGTTCACTACCCAACTTCTTTTCGGCCGATGACGAGGCGCTCTCGGGGTGTCGGCGACGCAGCGAAATCATCTGACACTCGAGCGGGCCCTCGTCACGCCGTGCCAACAGTCGAGTTCGCCGAAGGCCGAGCCCATTCCGGAGTTGTTCCCGATGGACCCAAGCCGAGCGTCCTCGCATCGACAGCAGCTGAGAGATGGTGGCCCAGCGTGCCCATTCGGTCCCGCGAGGAGTGCGGAGCGCGCCATCCCGAGATGGCGGAGCTCTGGTACCTCAACAAGTGAGTACGTGCCCTTACGCACTGCCGTCAGTGAAGCATCGTCCGTCCAAGAGAGGCCCGAGACTCCATGAGGGCGCCAAACAGCTTTCCATGGAGACCACGGTCGAATGAACTCAGCACATTCGTGCGCTGGAAAGCCCCGTCGAAATAATCCCGTCTGACTGCCTGTAATCGACCCCGCCAACATCTGGCAACTGGGTCGCCGGGCGAAGGACCAACAGAAGGGGCATGTACATAGCCAAAGATCAGATTTCGGGAGAGATTATCGCGCTCTGTGACCGGACCTGCTCAACGTGTTTCATCGGGAGTTGGCCACACCGCTGGACACCCGAGCACCACAAGGTGGCAAGCACGGAAGAGGTTCTCCACTTCGTCATGTGTATCCACTGCTCGGTGTGCGGGCGCCTGCTCTTTCGACCTGATGAGTGCTGGGCTCACGAGGGCCACTGCCCACCCTGGCGCTGGGAGTTCTCGACTTCGGCATTGGCTTTCGTCGCCAACTATTTGAACGGCACACCCGAGGACCGCGTGCCGGACCACGTGCTCGACATGGCACGCAGCATCGCACTATTGAGACCCGAGATGACGCCTGCGGAACTTGCCAAGCGGCTCCTGGGGCACTGAGCCCGCACCCGCACTCTTGTATGGGTACCCATACTAATTTTGGGCGACTGACAATGCCCGCTCGATAGCCGCGTTCGCTACGGCCTCAACGCCGCTGGTGGTGCCGACGTAAACGCGCATGAACACCTCGAGCGAGTGGCCCATCCGGCGCGCGGCCTCGTTGTAGGGCACGCCGCTCTCGGCCAGCCACGTGCCGTGGAAGCGCCTGAGGTCATAGGGTGACAGGTCACGCACACCCACGATCGCCTTCGCGCGCTTCAACGCCCGACCCCAGTTGTCTGGTAAGCCACCAGTGCGCGTGCGGAACAGCGGCCCGTCCTCAATCCCAGCCGCCTCGACGTAGCGGCGAAGCTCCGCGACCAACTGCGGCGGGATGGAAATGTCACGATGGCTACGCTCCACCTTCGGCGCACCGATCTCATCGGGGTCATCTCCGAAGCCCCGCAGACCGGTGCGGGCCTTGCTGATGCGCAGCATTCCCCAGCCCTCGTCAGGCAACTCGACATCGCTCCTTTCCAGGGCCACTATCTCGGAGGGGCGGCATCCGGCCAGGACCCCGACGGCGGTCAGCGCGCGGTAGATACGCGAGGCGGGCTGGTGGCTCTCGACAGCCTCGACCAGGGTCAGCATCTCGTCCATCGTGGGGTACTCGCGGTTGGGAGCCGCCGGACGCTGGGACAGCTCGACGCCGGTGGGGGGTTTCAGTTCGTTGGTCGCGAGTACCCCCTCGATCACGGCGTAATCGATCACGGCGGCGGCGTCATGGAAGCGGCGCCGTACGACGCGCGCACCCAGGAGCTCGCCGTCGACGCCCACCAGCAGGGCGTCGTGCGCGCGCTCCAGGTCCTTCTCACCGAGGCTGGCCATCGGCGGGCTCCAGCGCGCCAGCCACGTCTCCGTCTCCTTCGAGACGTCCGAGCCCTGGATCCAGCGTGCCAACTCTGCGAAGGAGCCGGGCATGCCAGGGGCCCGCGCCGGCATTGTGGCGAAGACGAATCGGCTGAACGTCTCTCCCAAAGCAACCGCAGAACGTGGTTTCAGGCCACGAGTACGCCGTGCCCAGTAGAGGCGGCAGAAAGTAGCAACGTCGAGTGTGCTGGTGGGGTTCCACGCCACCGGCAGGCCGGTGTGGAGGTCCCACTTGAGGCCGTCACGAGCTGCGATGCGCAGGCGCGCCTGGTAGTCGAGGGCTTCGTCCTCGGTGGGGAAGGTCTTGGGTCCGCGCTCGGTGCCGTTCACCGACCAGCGCACGTACCAGGGGTTCGCCCGGCCTCGGCGGTACCCGACGTTCCAGACGCGGATCGTGGGTCCTGGGCGCGTCACTTCGTCACCAGTAGGTCGTCCATCCAGGCTTCGAGGTCCCGCTCATCGATCCGAAGCTCCCCATTGGGGAGACGTCGAGCGGGCGGAGTGTAGCCGGCGCCCTTGGCGCGCCACTTGTCCCAGGTGTCTCGGCTCACCCCGAGCAGGGTGATTACGTCAGCAACTTTCAGCCATGTCGTAGCCATTACAGCCTCCTTGCCCGGTGTTTCCGAGCAGGGTGATAATGGCTGTGGACCTTGAGAAAGCATGCGCGGTACCTGGCGGTTACTGACGGTGCACAGGAGTTCTGCGGGGCAGTGACGGGACGGCGAGGTGCGCGCCTCACCAAAACCCAGGTGCCCCCGGCAGGATTCGAACCTGCGCACACGGTTTAGGAAACCGATGCTCTATCCCCTGAGCTACGGGAGCAATACAGCCTTTTGATGCCCTACACTGATGTAATGCTACTTACAGCACAACCTCAGCACAAGAAGTGGCGAAAACTGCCCAACTGTTCGCGACCACTCCCCACCATTCAAGCACGCGGACAGTTGGCGACGTATGTGCCAGGTCTTGAGTTGCGGCAAGCGGCCTCGGCCTGGCTACCAGAGCCACCAGAGAGTAAAGTCCCGATGGCCGCACTGAACTCCGGCCAGCTCAACTGCTTCAAAACGGTCGGCGTCCCGAGCGCGAGTTGTTCCCCCTTGATGGCTGGCGCAAGGTCGACCGCTGGCCCTTTTCGAAGTTCGCCAGCAGTGACGTTTGAATCGACATCGCACAACTCGGTACGTTGCTTGCGAGCCAGGTAGAGCCATGAGCGCCCGCCAGGTCAAAGTCACGGTGTCGAAGCCGAGGGAGTATCCCGATCGTAAGCTCCCCTACGCCGTGCGCTGGAGACTTAACGGGCGCGGGTACTGGCGGAGCTTCGCCCGTGCCAAGGGTGACAACGGTGCCGATGCCTTCTACGCCCTCATGAAGGTAGCGGCGATGAACGAACGCCAGTGGGACCCCGCTACGGGACTCCCGTCTTCTGCGAACCCCGTAAGCGAGGTCAACGTGGCGCAGTTCTGCCGGTCCTACATCCAGGACGAGTGGCGACGCCTGTCTCCCTCAACGCGCAGAAGCTACGTGGAGGCGTTGACTTCCCTGGTGATACATAGCGCCCGCCCGGGGGCTTCGGCTCCACGAATCGAATGGCGGGCTGCCCTGACGACTTGGATGACGCCGAGTCCCATCACTACCGATACGGGGAAGTCCGTCGAATGGGTCTGGTCCGACGACCCGCTACCGCGGAACCTCCAGGCGTGGCTAACCAAGAACTCGCCGTACGTTGGGGACCTCGGCAAAGAGGCGCTCTACGAAACCGACAAACGTATGCGAATCAGTCTTGACGGCGTCACTCCGTATGCACCCACCACTCAAAGCCGTTTGGTAACCGTGGCAAAGACCGCACTCTGGGTGGCGGTCAAGAAGGGTCTCTTAGAGACCGTGCTTTGGCCTCGTCGCGAGAGTGGCGCCCCCGCAAAAAGTGATCGACCCGAGTCCAACGAGTTTGATGACGAAGGGGTGCCAAGCGTTGAGCAACTTAAGGCCATCCTTGACGCCATCCCCTCCCACCAACCGGCCAGCCACATGTACCGTGCGCTCTCCGCAGTTTGTGGATACGCGGGTCTACGGCCCGGCGAGGCTGTAGTGCTAGAAGTCGAGGATTTGTTGCTGCCCGATGCCGGCTGGGGATCCATCAGAGTCAGCCGGGCATGGTCAGGCGTTGACGGTGGTAAGTGGAACAGCGACAGCGAAGATATAGCTGGACCGAAGACGAACCGTAGTAGACGGGCCGTTCCTATTCCACCCGTGCTAGTGGCAATACTCACCGACTGGATAGGGCGTTCCAATATCACGACCGGGCCACTGTTTCTCACGCGCAAGGGTTCACGCCCCACCCAGAGCAACTGGTCCCGCGCATTGCACCGAGCCTGTGAGACTGCTGGGTGGGAAGCCAAACTAAGCCCTTATGGTCTACGCCGCACGAACGCTTCGCACCTCGCGCAAACGATCCCTATCGCCGAGGCCGCTGCGCGTCTTGGACACTCCGTCGAGGTTCTTACCAAGCACTACGTCAAGCGTGTCGGAGGGCAAGTTGCACTATCGAACCAGATACTCGACGGAATGTACTCCATCAAGGAGAATGTGTTGTAATTCATTACCGCTATTGAATTCCAATCGTTCAGCGTGCGGGTTCACGTCGGGCCTCCGACGCAAACAATCTCCGCTTCGCGGACGCTCACGCTTCCACAAGGCTTTCGAGCCACGCGTCAAGTTCTGCGCGGCGTATTCGAAGTTGACCGTTCGGGAGCTTGGAAAAGGGCAGACGACCTGACTTGCGCCAACCATCGAGGGTGGAACGACTTACACCGAGGAAGTCCATTGCCTGAAAGTAATTGAGCCAGTCGGAGCCTTGAGTGGCCATGATTGAACCCTTTCCTCCGTTCATTGGATCAGTACCTCTGCAGCGTCCAATCTGTAGCCGGCCTTCGGTACCAACCCCTCCATTGCGACTGACTTCACCGTCCCTCGACCGCCAGCTGCAACGTCCTGCGTTCATTTGCATTGTTGTGGGCCATCTAGAGCCTCCGAAATTTGACGTGTACCGCAACGGTCGCGCTAACTGGTATTTTCAGCAGGGCCAATTCGAACGATCAACTCCAGTTGACTTCGCAACCGCGTGCGGGCCAATAGGTCAATCGGAATTCTGAGTTGGCGTGACCTTCAGCAACAGGTCGCGTAATTCTGTAGGCAGTATGAGCCGAAAATTGACAACGTGCGGCCTTGACGCAACCGCAGACTCGCTGTCGTGTCACATCAGTCCCGTTGCTTACATTCCGCTTTCAGAAATGAAGCGACGGAGAAGCGGCCTGCGGACTCAGCCACTCATCAGAAATTTCGGTGGACCATACAGGACTTGATCCTCTGACCCCTTGCGCGTCATGTCGCCCTGGGGGGTTCGGACACGTTCATTGGAGTTCGAAACGACCTATATCGCAAGGGCTTTCGTTCAGGGCCGATCGCAAACGTCCGCCTCGATTCAGACAAATTGCTGAAGTATTTGCTGACATTTCCTATTCACGACTCCCTGCAAAGGGTCCGCCATGACTTTTCAGCAATTATTCAGCAAATGAGTGGCCATGTCACAGCAATGGGTCTACGTCGAGTCTGATCCACCCCATTCACCAAGCAGTTTCAGCCTGGCCATCGGGCAATCGCGAAGCGTGCGGGTTTGAGTCGGAGGCCCGACGCAACAGGAATGCCACCTAATGGCGTTTGCGGCCACCAGGGTCGCTTTGGGCGTCAATCAGGTGACTTCGTCCCCTGCACACGATCAAGGAACGCTCTGACTTCAGAAGGAGAACTCAACTGAATCACTTCAGCGGTGTCACGGTATTGGTCAATTGCGGCATCCAGGAGTGGTCGACTTTCCCTTGGATACTTCCAGACGTAGCGGAGAAATTCGAGATCGAAGCGTTCGGGGCACCCGACTGCTTGAACCTCGCGACCTCGACCTGCAAGTTGTCGGCGAAGCACCCGTAGCGTGCATCGCCATTTTGGAGTTGCCAGCACGACGATGGTGTCAGCCCTCTGAAAACGAATTGCGTAGGTGCTTGAGTAGTTACCATCGACAATCCAGTGCTCACCTTCCAAGTGCTCGGCTTGAACGGCCGCCCACTCGTCGTTCGGAAACCGTTCCCACCCTGGACGCCAATAGAGCCGATCAAGGTGGAGCACGGACAGTCCGGTCCGCCGTCCTAACTCAACGGCGAGCGTCGTCTTACCTGCGCCGCCTGACCCAACGATGACCACTCGCTCCACGCCCGCATTGTTATTCAAAGGTGCCTTGATGTGAGTCACGCTCTCTGTCGAAAACGTGAGCAGAGCATTCGACTTGGCAACGGACTGGGCCGAGGCCGGACTGGTGTCGGAGGCCCGACGTCATCGATCTGCTACTGGGCAAAGGAGGCGGCACGGGGCGGTCCGCAGGTGGAGGGGGCGCCACGCCTGTTCAGTAGGTGGTGCCAACTAGCGGCTCGTACGAGTCAACAATGTCGTGTGCGTCTCGCATTGGGTAGTCCTCGGTCTGCATGACCAGGATTGCTACACACGCGGTCATGTGCATCGTGAATAACCGGTCCCCATGAAGCGTGTCGCTTCCCTCGAACGAGTGAGGTGTCGGGGCGAGTGCCCCTTGGGTGTCGGCGTAGAAGTAGCCTTTCAGGACCCAGTAGTTCGTATGTGGGGCGAACAAGCTCGCAGCTCTGTAGATCAAATGGAGTCGTCTCAGGTTGTCCCGAAAGAATCCTTGGGTGTCGGCCGCACGAATTTCGCGGACCATGAGTTCAATGGGGAGCTTTGAGCTGCTTGAACCCAGATCCTTCATGAGGCCTTCAAGGGACGTAGTAGTCACGGGCGGCGGAATACGCTTTTCGCCATTCGCCTCAGCATCACTCGCGATGCTCTCATTGAGCTTCTTCACGGCCACGATGGCCTCAGCGACGTGAGCTCGAAAGTTGCTTTTCACGAGGCTGTAGCCGGTATCCGGAAAGAAAGCCAAATAGGCGGCCAAGATCAATGACTCGTAGAGAGTTCGAGCCACCATCCGGGCTGCAAAAGTGAAGTCTGCCTTGTCAGCGCCATCGAGTTCCGAGAGCAATCGCGCCGTGTGCCGCATACACGCCGCAAGGAGGAGACGTCCAGGTTGAGCGGACTCGTGTTCGCCGGTGAAGCTCCAATCTGGATCGCCAAGTCGTGAATCGATAGATCCTGACAAGCGAAGTGCGTCGATGGACAACTGCTCCTTTGGGAGCATCCTTGGAGACTGGGAGTCGGTTGGCATGGTCTTCGGATCATACGTTCGGGTTGTCTCACGACCGCCCGCTACCCGACCGAAAATGGGCTCGTGATGCCTCGCCGAGTTAGTGCCTCACATTTGGATCATCCCTACTCTTTCGGAGTCGAGGCTCGAATCTTCAAGTTGATCGGTGGCGATACTCAGACATTGGACCGTTGCCCCGGATCCTCACCCTGTGACGTGCGGGTTCGCATTGGAGGGCCGACGGCGGATTCAAT
>PKYK01000056.1 GCA_003133665.1 Acidimicrobiaceae bacterium
GGTCGTGGTCGTGGTCGTGGTCGGAATCGTCGCTTCGTAGCTCGCGAGGTCACTCAGATAGACGGCCTTCGCCGCGAGGTACGTGTTGACGGTGGAGGGCCAGTTCTTCCAGGTGCTCTCTAGTTGCGCGATGGCGTCGGCGCGCAGGACGCTGAGTGGTTCGGGCGGCGAGGAGAACACCGGTGGGACCATCGCGGTAAAAGCCCACCCGCAACCCGGACCGGTTTGGTCGACTTGCGGCGTCGCGACGGTCGTACTCAACGCCACAGTCGGCACGACCGGCGGCGTCGGAGCGGTCGTGATCGAACCGGGCGCCGGCGTCGGCACAACCGGCAGCACCCCGTTCAACAGTGCGAGGTTCGGACGCGGCACCGACGTCGGTGGGGTGACGACGGTCGTGACGGCGTAGGGGCGGTAGTCACTCTGGGTGGGATTGCGCTGGGCGGCGGTCGCTCCGGCGTGCTCGGTCGTACAGACCGTGGCCATCGCGGGGCTGAGCGCGTCGAAGACGATCGTCGCGAGCGCCAACGTCGCTGGCGACGCACTCTGGTAACCGGTGGGGAACCCGTAGAGCGAGAACACCACGTCACCGACGCGCGCGGTCACCTCGAGAATGGAAGAACCCGAGACGTCGGTCGAGTCCGCGACGAATCCATCGAGGCCGGCCGGGGAACTCGACTGCACGTAATCCCCGACGCACGCCGACGTACTGCGCAGGGTGCGCGCCAGCACGCGGCCGCCGAGCCCCGCGCCATAGACGTTCACGTCGACGACGACCTCGAGTGGCGCCGACGAGAGGGTCAGCGAACGGGCCATCTGCGCGACGGGGATGATCGCACTGGCGCAGCCCGCGAGCAGCGGATCGGTCGTGGCGAAGGAGGGATCTGAGGAAGTGAACCCCGTGGTGGAGCGCAGGCGGTCCATCACCGAGGCGACCACGGCGGCGACGGGCGAGGAGTCGAGCGTCACGGGTGTCGGTGGCGTCGTCGTCGTGGTGGTGGGTGGTGGTGGTGCCGTAGCGGCGGTGGGACTGAGCAACAGTCCGGACGCGGTGAGCAGCACGATGAGCGCCAGTGCACTACTCACCGCGACGACGAGCGCCGCGACGGTGTGGTCGCGGACCCAGGAGAGCGCTCCGCGTAGCCGGGACGTCACTCTGCTCACGGCTGACTCCCGAACGGGTACAGCGTCACCGTCGTGTCTGGTTGAAGTGGCGTGCCCGCCGCGGGACTCGTGGCGCCGGCCGTTCCCGAGGTCGCTCCCGTGACGACGAGGCCCAGTTGACTGAGCAGCGCACGCGCGTCGGCGACCGGAAGGTCGGCAACGTCGGGCACGACGGCGGACAACTGGGCGAGGTATATCTCGGTGGGTGGCGTGATCGGTACGTCGGGTTTGCCATGGAGCAGCGACGTCATCGCCGTGTGGAACATCTCGGCGGGCAACGTCCCACCGTAGACGGCGCTCACCCCGGCGACGTTGTACAGGGGATAGGTGATACCACGCGGGTCGCCCATCCAGACAGCCATCGCGGTCGTGGCGGTAAAGCCGTCGAACCAGGCCGAACCGAAATTGGTGGTCGTGCCGGTCTTGCCGGCAATGCTCTGTCCGTACACCGCCGCCGCGGTGCCGGTGCCCGAGGTCACGACACCCGCCAATAAAGAGGTCTCGGTGTCGGCGACCGCTGACGACAGCACCTGTGTGCACTGCGGTCGAATCGTCACGATCGTGCCGGAAGCGAGAGTGAGACCGGCGACGGCGTGGGGCGCACAGAAGCGACCGTGCGCGCCGAGCGTGGCGTAGGCGGCCGCCATCTGGACGGGCGTGAATCCGCGGGCGCCGAGCGTGAGGCTGCCCTCCTTCGCGGTGACGGCGTCCGGGCCGGTCAAGGGCAGCGTGGTCAGCCCCATTGCGCGCGCAGTGGCGGCGATGTTCAGCACACCGACCTTCTCCTCGAGCTGGACGAAGGCGGTATTCACCGAGCCGTCGGTCGCCTGGGGAATCGAAAGGTTGTAGCCACCCGGTTCGGCGTTAGAAAAGAAGCCGTTGGGCGGATTGTCCAGGATCGGGGAATGGTAGGTGGACCCCGCGGGCAGCACGGTCGTGAGGGGGATCCCTTGACTGAGCGCGGTCGCCAGGGTGAAGGCCTTGAAGGTTGAACCGACCGGCGACGAAGAGTCGGCATAGTTGAGGGTGGTCTCGTTCTTCGCGACGTCGAGGCCGTAGACGCGATTCTGGGCCATCGCGGTGATTGCCCCGGTGCCGGGGGTCTCGACGACGAGAGCGTCACCCACGCGGTCGTTGACGCCGACGATTGAAGTGGCGGCTTGGGCGACGACGGCCTGGCGACTCGGCACCAGCGTGGTACGGATGACGAGACCACCGTTCTCCAAGGCGGCGACGCGCGCGGCGTGGGTAGCGCCGAGGGCGGGCAAGTCAGCAAGCTCGTTGGAAACGTAGTCACAGAAGTAAGGCACGCTGCTTACCTGACACCCGGTCGTCGGGTACGAGGGGTGCAGACCCAGCGGCGTTGACTGGGCGGCAACTTCTTGCGCGCGGGTGATCTGGTGGTTCACGTACGTGACGTGGAGCACCTGATTGCGGATGCTTCGCGCGAGCTTTGGCGACACGAGTGGGTCGTAGACCGAGGGGCTCTCGACGAGGGCGACGAGCATCGCTGCCTGTGCGAGGTCGAGACGACGGGCCGAGATGGAGTAGTAGCGCCGCGCCGCCGCCTCGATGCCGTAGGCCTGCGCACCGAAGTAGACGGTGTTGAGGTAGCCGGCGAGTATCTGGTCCTTCGTGAGCTCGCGCGTGAGTTGGCGGGCATAGACGATCTCGTTGATCTTTCG
>PKYK01000030.1 GCA_003133665.1 Acidimicrobiaceae bacterium
CCGGATGGGCTCTTCCCGCGGTGCTCTTCGCGATCGTCGTCATGGTGATGGGACACGAGTTTGGCCACTTCATCACCGCCAAGCGCGCGGGGATGAAGGTGACGGACTTCTTCGTGGGGTTTGGACCGGTGGTGTGGTCGATCACCCGGGGAGAGACGCGTTACGGCGTGCGCGCGTTCCTGCTGGGCGGCTACGTGAAGGTTCCCGGAATGACCTGGACCGACGAGATCGAGCCCGCCGAGGAGCAGCGGACCTACCGGGCGGCCTCGTATCCCCGAAAGGTCCTCTTCGCCTCCGCCGGTTCGCTGATGCACGTCGTGATGGCGCTGGTGCTCGCCTGGGCGTCGCTCACCTTCGTGGGCCTTCCGTCGGCGAGTCACGTCGGCATCGCCAGTTTCACGCGATGGGACGGCCAGGCGCGCAACGCCGCCCAGATCGCGGGACTGCAGGTCGGCGACCAGATCGTGTCCATCAACGGCCACGCCATCACCAACGCCGACGCGCTGGTAAAGACGGTCCACGACAGCGCCGGACGACGGTTGACGCTGGTCGTGGCGCGCCACGGACACGACGTCACGCTGCACGCCACTCCGGTCGACGGGCGCACGATCAAGGTGGGCGGCGCGCCGCTGGTGCGTGGCTCGTCGCCCCAGGGCTATCTCGGCATCGGGCTCGAAGCGCTGGTCGTGCACTCGTCGCTGCTCGGGGCCATCCCCACGTCGGTTGGCCAGGTGGGCTCGACCGTGACGGCGGCGTTGCACGCCTTGGTGCACGTGTTCTCGCCCGGAGAGTTCTCGAGCCTCTTCCATCAGGTGGCGTCTCCTACGGCCGCGCTCAATCCGGTCGCGCAGCAGTCCCGACCCGTCTCGATCGTGGGTGTGACGCGCCTGGCCGTCCAGGGGGCTCGGGCCGGCGTCGGCGTCATGCTCGAGATCTTGATGACCGTCAATATCTTCGTGGGACTGTTGAACATGCTCCCGATGCTCCCGCTCGACGGCGGCTACGTGGCGGTCGCCACCTACGAACGACTCCGCAGCCGTGGTGGGCGTCGCTACCACGCCAATATCAACCGTCTGGCACCGGTCGCGTACGCGTTCATGACGGTGCTGTTGGTGCTCTTTGCCTGCACGCTGTACCTGGACATCGCCCACCCCATCGCCAACCCCTTCCGCTAACCGCTTCGCGGGGCCGGCGCGCAAGGCAGAATGGGGGAGTGGATGTCACTGCCAGTTCCCTGAGCCCCCGACGCGTCACGCGTCAGATCGCCGTCGGCGCGGTGAAGGTCGGCGGCGACGCCCCGATCTCGGTGCAGTCGATGACGACGACCAAGACCGCGAACGTCGAAGGAACGCTCGAGCAGATCTACGCGCTCGCCGCGGCCGGTGCGGACATAGTTCGATGTACGTGTAACGAACGCGCGGCCGCCGAAGGACTCGCCCAGATCGTGCCGCGTTCGCCGGTGCCGATCGTCGCCGACATCCACTTCCACGTGGAGATGGCCCTGGCGGCGCTCGAGGCCGGTGTGCAGGGCCTGCGGCTGAACCCCGGCAACCTGCGCAAACCCGAAGAGATCAAACTGGTGGCGAGTGAAGCGCGCGATCGCGGCGTCCCGATCCGTATCGGGGTGAACGCCGGGAGCCTGCACCCCGACATCTACGAGAAG
The DNA here is from genome assembly GCA_003133665.1 of Acidimicrobiaceae bacterium. Lineage (GTDB taxonomy): Bacteria > Actinomycetota > Acidimicrobiia > Acidimicrobiales > RAAP-2 > RAAP-2. The sequence continues at coordinate 1,664 of PKYK01000030.1, forward strand.
TTTGGCGGCGCGACGCCCGAGGCGCTCGTGGAGTCAGCACGTATCGAGCTGGCCTACTTCGAAGAGGTCGGCTTCTCGGACGTGAAGATCTCGGTCAAGGCTTCGTCGGTCGCGACGATGATCGCCGCGTACCGACTGGCCTCCGAGACGTTCGACCATCCGCTGCACCTCGGCGTGACCGAGGCGGGACCGCTGCCCGGCGGGCTCTTGAAGGGCACCGCGGGCATCGCGACCCTGCTGGCCGAAGGCATCGGCGACACGCTGCGCTACTCACTGACCGCCGACCCCGTCGAAGAGGCCACGGCCGGTCGCCAGCTGCTCGAGGCGTTGGGACTGCGCGAACGAAAGGGTCTGGACCTCATTGCCTGTCCGAGTTGCGGGCGCGCGGAGGTGGACGTGATCAAGGTCGCGACCGAAGCCCAGGCGGCGCTCTCGGAGCTCAACCTGCCGATTCAAGTCGCCGTCATGGGCTGCGTGGTCAACGGGCCCGGCGAGGCCCGCCACGCCGACCTCGGCATCGCCGCGGGCAAGAAGCGCGGGCATCTCTTCATCCAGGGCCAGATCGTGCGCGTCGTGCCCGAAGACGAGATGGTCGAGGCACTCGTCGAAGAGGCCAAGAAGATCGCCGCCGAGGGCGTGGCCGCCCGCCTCGCCGCGCGCGACCAGTCCGCCGAGGCCGAAGCCGCCGCGGACCGCGCGCTGCTGCTCGACGACCGCGGCGACGACGCGAACCACGCCAACGAGCGCATCGCGAGGATCCGCCGACGAACGCTGGGCTAGTTCTCCTTCGCTAGGCTTCGTCAACGCATCGAAGGAGAATCGTGGCATCGCAGAGTGTCCTCACCCCCCAGGCCGAAGACTTTCCGCGCTGGTATCAAGACGTGGTGGCCAAGGCCGAGATGGCCGACAACGGACCGGTGCGCGGCACGATGGTCATCCGTCCCTACGGGTACGCGATCTGGGAGCGCATGCAGTCCGAGATCGACACGCGCATCAAGGCCACCGGTGCGCAGAACGCGTACTTTCCCCTGTTCATCCCCGAGAGCTACCTCTCCAAAGAAGCCATGCACATCGAGGGGTTCAGCCCCGAACTGGCCGTCGTCACCCACGCGGGTGGCGAGAAGCTGGCCGAGCCCATCGTCGTTCGACCGACGTCGGAGACGGTGATCGGCGAATTCATGGCGAAGTGGATCCAGAGCTACCGCGATCTGCCGCTGCTGTTGAACCAGTGGGCGAACGTGGTCCGATGGGAGTTGCGTCCGCGCCTCTTCCTGCGCTCGTCGGAGTTCCTGTGGCAGGAGGGGCACACCGCGCACGCGAGCTACGAAGACGCGGCGGCGTACGCCCGCCAGATCCACAACGACGTGTACGACGACTTCTTGAACGAGGTGCTCGCGGTCCCCACCTATCTCGGCATCAAGCCACCGAGCGAACGCTTCGCCGGCGCGATCAACACGATGACGTGCGAGGGCATGATGCGCGACGGCAAGGCGCTGCAGATGGCCACCAGCCACGAACTGGGTCAGAACTTCGCCAAGGCCTTCGACATCTTCTTCCAGAACGAGGACGGTCAGGCCGCTCTGTGCCACACGACGTCGTGGGGCGCCTCGACGCGGTTGGTGGGCGGGCTGATCATGGCCCACGGTGACGACAATGGGCTGATCGTGCCGCCTCGTCTGGCGCCGACGCAGGTCGTCGTGATCGCCGTGCGCGACGAACCGGAAGTAATTGACGCGTGCGCACGCATCGTGGCGTCGTTGAGGGGTGCCGGCGTTCGCGTGGTGCAGGACCAGGGCCGGGGAAGCTTCGGCCGTCGGGTCACCGACTGGGAGATCAAGGGCGTGCCGCTTCGCGTCGAGGTGGGACCGCGCGACCTCGCCCAAGGTGTCGTGACCGTGGTCCGGCGTGATTCGGGCGAGAAGATCGCGCTGGGCATCGACGCCGTCGCCGGCGAGGCACCCCGGCTGCTCGAATCCATGCAGGACCTGATGTTCGAAGACGCCCGCCAGCGGCGCGACGCGGCGACCCACGACGTGTCGACGGTGCCCGAAGCGATCGAGGCGGCCCAGAGTGGCTTCGCGCGACTGGCCTGGGACGTGGTTTCCGGCGCCGGCGAAGAACAGCTGAACGGCGAGGCGATCACGGTGCGTTGCCTCCAGCGCGCCGACGGGTCGATGCCCGCGAGTGACACCGAAGGCGGCCTGACGTGCCTGGTCGCCAAGGCCTACTAGGAGAGGTCCCGTTCGGCCGCGATCTGGCGTGAGAACAGGGGGGTTTGAGCGCCGCAAGTCCGATTGTGACGGGGGTCTGTGACTGCTACAATTGTCCCGACAGTCCGCCAAGGACGTTTGGACTCGTTTAAGCGCGGGCCTCGGGCCCGCGCTTTCTCTTTGTCTGAACGGGCTGGTGACATAGAGAGAGGAGCGTGATGGTATGGATTTAGAGACCCCCCTGCGCTCCCTGCTAACTCCTCTCGGTCTCGAGTTGTACGACATGGAGCTGGTCGCCGGATCGCTCAACGTCACCGTCACCCGCGAGGGCGGGGTGGACCTCGAGGCCGTCACCAAGGCCAACCGCGTCATCGGCGAATGGTTGGATGCGAACGATCCGATACCGGGCCACTACACGCTCGACGTGTCGAGCCCGGGTCTCGAGCGTCGACTGCGCACACCGGCGCACTTCCTCTCCGCGGTGGGTGAAGTGGTGACCCTACGTGAACATCGCGACGGCGATCGGACGCGGCGTCTCGAAGGACCGGTCGTTGCGGCCGACGAGGGCACGGTCACGATTGACGACGACGAACAAGGTCGGATCGTGGTGACGCTGTCGAACGTCGAACGGGCACGGACGGTATTCAAGTGGGGCGCCGAAGCGAAGCCGACCCCCTCACGCGGCAAGGCCAAATCTCCATCGACGAGCAAGAAAGGCTAATCATGGCGAACTTCGAATTCCTTGAAGCTCTAGGACAGATTGCCCGGGACCAGAACATCGACGAGGGCGAACTGCTCATCGCGCTGGCCAACGCACTGCTCGCCGCATACAAGCGACGTCCGGACTCGGCCGAAGACGCCGAAGTCGAGATCAATCCCGAAACGGGTGAGATCAAGGTGTGGGGACTCGAGCTCGACCTCGAGGGGAACGTCACGCGCGAGTGGGACGCGACGCCCGAGGACTTCGGACGCATTGCCGCTCAGACGGCCAAGCAAGTGCTCATGCAGTTGATCCGCGACATCCAGCGTCGCCAGATGTACGAAGAGTTCGCGAACCGCGAGGGCGACATCGTGTCGGGAACCGTGCAGCAGAACGACAACCGCTACACCCTGCTCGACCTCGGTCGGGTCGAAGCCCTCCTGCCCCAGGCCGAACAGATCGCCTTCGAGCGTTACGAGCACGGGGCCCGGATCAAGGTGTACATCGTCGAGGTGCGCAAGACTAACAAGGGTCCCCAGATCGTGGTCAGCCGCACGCACCCCGCGCTGGTGGCCAAGCTGTTCGAGATCGAAGTGCCCGAGATCGCCAGCGGCATCGTCGAGATCAAGGCGCTGGCGCGCGAACCCGGTCACCGCAGCAAGATCGCGGTGGCGTCCAACGACTCGATGGTCGACCCCGTCGGCGCGTGCGTGGGCGCGCGCGGATCGAGGGTTCGCAACATCACGAACGAGCTGCGCAGCGAGCGGATCGACGTCGTCCCCTACAGCGACGACCCGATTGAGTTCATCATGTCGGCGCTGCAGCCGGCTCGGGTTCGCGAGGTCCAGTTGAACGAAGAAGAGGGCATCGCCACGGTCATCGTGCACGATCAGCAACTCTCGCTCGCCATTGGCAAGGAAGGCCAGAACGCCCGCTTGGCCGCTCGGCTGACCGGGTGGCGTATCGACATCCGCTCGGAGAACGAGGGCCTCGAGCCCGAGGTCGTGGAAGAGGCCTGGACCGACGGCAACGTGGTGGTCGACGAGACCGTGGCCCTCGCCGAAGGCGCGGACGGTCTGTCGACCGCCGTCGTCACTGAGGTGGCCATGACCCCCGAACATCACGTCGAAGAAGTCGTGACCATCGAGGAGATCGGTGACGTCGCTGTCGTGGAGGAAGAGGCATAGCCCCGGTGCGGACCTGTGTGGTCTGTCGCGCGCGACGCGACGACACGCTCATGGTTCGAGCGGGGCGTACCACTGACGGCCAGTGGTACGTCGGCCGGGGAACCGGTCGCGGTATTTGGTGGTGCCGGGGTTCGGACTGCGGCCAAGGTTTGCGGGTCGGACACCTTGCTCGAGCCCTGCGTTGTGCGGTGGGCGAGAGTGACGTGGCAGCATTGCGGGTGGTTCTTAACGGCCCGTAGCTGTTGTCAACGGCGGTAATTGTGGAAGAATAGGGACTTGTGCCTGTCAGAAGTGCGGGCACATGAATTAAGGGAACGTTTTGGCGCTGAAGAAAATCCGGGTTCACGAGCTCTCGAAAGAGCTCGGTTTGACGAGCAAAGAGTTGCTCGAACTCGCTCAAAAACTAGGCATTGGCGCATCGAGCCCCTCGGCGTCCATCGAGGACGCCCAGGCCGACCGCATCCGTCGCCGGGCCGACGCCGAAGGACTTCGTCGCGTGGTCCAGCCCGAGGAGGCCACCAAGGCCGCCAAGGCAACCAGGGCCGTAAAGGCGACCAAGGCCGCAGCGCCCGCCGAGGCGCCCGTGGCCGTGACTGAGGCGCCGGTCGAAGCACCGACGCCATCGGTCCGGACCACCAGTACTCCAGAAGCCGCCGCGCGGCAGGTCGAAGTCCCGGTCGCTCGTGTGGAAGCGCCGGTCCCGCCCGCACCGCTGGCGCCCGTCGCCGAAGTGCCGAACCCGAAGGTGGTGCGTAGTCGCGCCGTCCCCCCCAAGCCGGCACCAACCCGCACGGCCTCGCCCGGTGGTCCGACGACCATCCGTCCGACGCAACGTGCCGCGGCACCAGAAGGTGGTGAGGGCGGCGCTCCGTCGACTCGACCGCCACTCAGTGCCACTGGTCGCCCGATCCCGCCGCCGCCCGGTCGCCCACTCAGTGCCACTGGTCGCCCGATCCCGCCGCCGCCCGGCGCTCGCCGCCCGATGTCTAGTACGACCGGTCGCTCGGCCGGTCCCGGAGGACCGCGTCCGATGAGTGCTCGTCCTTCGACTGGTGGCCCGCCGCGTACCGGTGGCCCGTCACGTCCCGGTGGCCCGGGTGGAGCAGGCGGAGGCTTCGGTGGTCCGAGAACCGGGGGACCGAGCACCGGTGCGCCGGCCGGTCCCGGTCGTGGTGGACCCGCCGGTCGAGGTACTGGTGGACCGCGAGGTTCCCAGCGTAAGACGACCCGTCGGCGCCGTCGCAATGTCGAAGAACTCGAGCCGACCCAGATGACCACGTGGCAGCCGAGCAACGCTCCGGTGCCCGAAGGCGAGATCATCATCGAGCGCGGTTCGACCGCCAAGGATGTCGGACCGAAGCTCAACCGCAGTGCCGCGGACATCATTCGATTCTTGTTCCTTCAGGGTGAGATAGTGACGGCGGTGCAGGGCCTCACCGATGACATGATCGAGCTCTACGCCGCCGAAGTCGGTGCGGCCGTGCGACTCGTCGACCCGGGCGAACAGCAAGAAGCGGCGTTGTTGGCCAAGTTCTTCGACGAGGACGACCAGGACGACGAGATTCCCGCCGTCCCGCGTCCACCGGTGGTGACCGTGATGGGTCACGTCGACCACGGCAAGACGCTGCTGCTCGACAAGATCCGCAAGACCAACGTGGTCGCCGGTGAAGCGGGCGGCATCACCCAGCACATTGGTGCCTACCAAGTGAAGTGGAAGGGCAAGACCCTGGCCTTCCTCGACACGCCGGGACACGAAGCCTTCACCGCCATGCGCGCGCGCGGGGCCAAAGTGACCGACATAGTGGTCCTGGTCGTGGCGGCGGATGACGGAGTGATGCCCCAGACCGTGGAGGCGATCAACCACGCCAAGGCGGCCAACGTGCCGCTGATCGTGGCCGTCAACAAGATGGACAGGGCCGACGCCAATCCTGACCGCGTGCTCCAGCAGATCAGTGATTATGGTCTGGTTCCCGAGAAGTGGGGTGGCGACACCATCTGCGTGGAGATCTCCGCGCTGCAGGGGACGGGCATCGACGAACTTCTCGAACAGGTCCTGCTGCTCGCCGAAATCGGCGAACTCACCGCTCGACCAACCGGGCGAGCGGTCGGTACCGTGCTCGAGGCAAACCTCGAAGTCGGACGCGGACCCGTCGCTACCGTGATGGTCCAAAAGGGACTGCTCTCTGTTGGCGACCCCGTTGTGGCGGGTGCGGCGTACGGGAAGGTCAAGGCGCTGATCAACGACCAGGGCAAGCAGATCAAGTCCGCCGGTCCTTCGACGCCGGTCCAAATCCTCGGATTCAGCGAACCGCCGTTCGCCGGTGACGAGATGCGCGTGGCGCACGACCTCGGACACGCCCGTTCGCTGGCCGAAGCCCGTGCCCAGCGTGCGCGACTCATCGGCCACCAACCGGTGGCCTCGACGAGCGGTGCTCGACTGGAAGACCTGTTCGAGCAGATTCAGCGCGGCGAGACGGCGACGCTCAACGTCGTGTTGAAGGCCGACGTGCAGGGTTCCCTCGAGGCCTGCACCGAGTCGCTGCGCAAACTCGAACGCGAAGACGTGAAGCTCGTCCTCGTGCACCGAGGCGTGGGCGGCATCACCGAGAACGACGTGCAGTTGGCCAAGGCCTCGACCGCGACGATCATCGGATTCAATGTTCGCCCCGATCGACGAAGTCGAGAGCTCGCCGAGATCGAGGGCGTGGAAGTCCGTACCTACGAGATCATCTACAAGTTGATCGAGGAGATTGAGGCCGCCATGCTCGGTCTGCTGTCGCCGGTCTTCGAGGAGGTCGTCACCGGCGAGGCCGAAGTGCGCGAGGTGTTCCGGGTTCCCAAGATCGGGGCTATCGCCGGCTGCATCGTGCGCGATGGCGTCATCACGCGTGGCTCGAAGGTTCGTTTCTTGCGCGATGGAGCCATCATCTGGAAGGGTTCAATCACGTCGCTTCGTCGCTTCAAGGACGACGCGCGTGAGGTGCAGGCTGGCTTCGAGTGTGGCATCGGGCTTTCCGACTACCAGGACTTGAAGGAAGGCGACCTCATCGAAACCTTCGAAGAGCGCGAGATTCCCCGAACGGCCTAGCGTATGGCCCACTCACCTGGCGGTCACCACCCCTACCCCCGCTCGGCGCGGGTCAATCAGATCTTGCGAGAGGTCATCTCCGAGGAGTTGGTTCGCATCTCCGATACCGACGAGCGACTTGGTCTGTTGACCGTGACCGGGGTTGAGACGACGCCCGACATGCGCCAAGCCATGGTCTATCTCGACTCGCTCAGTGACGAGGCGCGCGCGGTCCTCGAAGAGCGCCGCTCGCAGCTGCAGTCAGCGGTGAACGTGCAGACGCGCCTTAAGCGCACCCCGAAGCTCTCGTTCATGGCGGACCCGGCCGTCGCCAGCGGCGAGGCGGTCGAGGAGATTCTGCGTCGTCGTAGTCATGACGACGAGTAACGGCCTCCTCCTTCTCGACAAGGCGCAAGGTCTGACGAGCCATGACGTCGTGGCCGGTGTTCGAAAGATCCTGAACGAGCGTCGCGTCGGTCACGCGGGCACGCTGGATCCGATGGCGACCGGACTGCTGGTGCTCGCGGTGGGCCCGTCCACTCGACTCCTTCGCTTCGCACAATCCGAGGTGAAGCGCTATCGCGGCACCGTTCGTTTGGGGATCGCCACGGATTCGCTCGATGCCGACGGCGCCGTGACCGAGGAGCGGCCAGTTCCCCGGGTGAGCCAAGGTGACATGGACGGAGCAGTGTCGCGCATGATGGGCGTGCAGCTGCAGGTGCCGCCGATGGTCTCGGCGATCAAAGTGGGAGGGCAGCGCCTGCACCGACTGGCCCGTCAGGGCGTTGAGGTTAAGCGCGAAGCCCGTGAGGTCACGATCAGCTCGTTCGCGCTCACGAAGAGCGCCGATCCAGCGGTGTGGGACTTCGACGTGGAGTGCACGGTGGGGACCTACGTCCGGGTGCTGCTGAGCGATCTCGCCCAGGGGATCGGCACCGTGGGCCACTTGACGGGCCTGCGGCGGATCTCGAGCGGGAGCTTCCACGTTGACGACGCGCTCACTCTGGAACAACTAGGCACTGCGGTCGCTCGCGGCTTGACGCCACTGCGCCCACCTCGCGCCTTCGTGACCCAGCTCGAACAGGTCGTGCTGAACGATGAGACCGAGCGGCGAGTGCGAATGGGCCAGCAGGTGCGCCTGGACGAAATCGTCGAGGCCTCCGAGATCGCCGCGCTCAATGGCGGCGGCGGCCTCATCGGGATCCTGCGCCGACGCGGAGAAGGGTGGCAGCCCGAACTCGTCCTGCCCGATGAGCCTTCTCGGGCCCAGGGGTAGGTTGACTTCAATGATTGTCGTGCACGATGGCGAACCTATCCAACGAGGCGATCGACGAAGCGCGGTGGCGATCGGCGTCTTCGACGGACTGCACTGCGGTCATCAGAAGGTCGTCGGAGAGATTGAATCGCTCGGTCGCGCCCACGACGCACTCGCCACCGTCGTGACCTTTGATCCCCACCCGGCGCTGATACTCGCGCCGGACCAGGCCCCAGGACTACTGGCGACAATGGACCAGCGACTCGAAGGTCTGGCGGCCCTGGGGGTCGACCAGGTTCGCGTTCTGACGTTCAACGAGGACCTCGCCCGGGAGTCGGCCCGGTCGTTCATCGAGCGGGTACTGGTGGGCGAGCTGGACGCCTGTGACATCGTCGTGGGCGAGGACTTCCGGTTCGGCCACGATCGCCAAGGCGATGTCGCGATGCTGAGCCACGAGGGGCTGCTTCACGGCTTCAGCGTGCACCCAGCGCGGATCCACGGAAGCGACTACCGCTGGAGTTCGACGGCGGTGCGACGGGCCTTGGTCGACGGGGACCTGGCGAGTGCCAACGACATACTCGGACGCCCCTTCACGCTTCGCGGACGCGTCGGGCACGGCGACTCCCGTGGGGGAGAACTGGGCTATCCAACGGCCAACGTGGTGCCGTCGATCCACCAACTGCTTCCCCAACTCGGGATCTACGCCGGCGCGGCTCGCACGCCCGACCAACGGTGGTGGCCCGCCGCCGTGTCGGTTGGGACGCGGCCGCAGTTCTACGAGGACGGCGCGGTCCTGGTGGAAGCGCACCTCGTGGGGTTCAGTGACGATCTCTACGAGACGACGATGGATGTGGCCTTCTTGGCCCGACTGCGAGGCGAGATGAAGTTCGCGTCGGTTTCCGAGTTGGTGGCCCAAATCGACCGGGATGTGGAGCAATCGCTCGAGATTTACAAGAAATTCTCGCCACAGAGCTCGACACTGCTAAGATAGGTAATCGGTCAGCGACGCTGATCACGTGGGTCGTCAAGTGGGCGGCTCGCTACGGGACCCCCGACTCATAAGGCACACAACGTTATGGCTGAAAAGCAGCAGATCATCAAGGACTACCAGTCTCACGCCACGGACACCGGCTCGCCCGAAGTTCAGGTCGCGATTCTGACGGACCGGATCTCGCACCTTACCGAGCATCTGAAGGTCCACAAGGGTGATCATCACACCCGTCGTGGACTCATGAAGCTCATTGGCCAACGTCGCCGTTTGCTCGATTACGTGCAGCGCGGCAATGTCGAGCGCTATCGCGCTTTGATCGGTCGTCTCGGCATTCGTCGCTAGCCGACATCGCACGTCGACGCCGTCGACGTGCTCAACACATCCGAGGCCTCGGAGGCCAGTGGAGAACAGTCGCGTCAGGCGAAGGTTGCCCACTGGGATCCGGGCGGAGTGTTGCTAACCGCATAAGGAGCACATCCATGACTGACGCAATCCGCGTAAGTAGCCCAATTACGGGCACCGACAAAACCCTGAGTTTCGAAGCAGGACACCTCGCACAACTCGCCGATGGCGCCGTAATGGCCCGCATCGGCGACACGATGATGCTGGCCACCGTGGCCGCGTCACGCAGCGTGCGCGAAGGTATCGACTTCTTCCCCCTGACCGTCGACATCGAGGAGCGCGCGTACGCCGCGGGCAAGATCCCCGGTGCCTTCTTCCGTCGCGAAGGGAAGTTGTCCGACCAGGCGATCCTCATCTGTCGACTCATCGACCGCCCGCTGCGTCCCTCGTTCCCCAAGGGATTCCGCAATGAGATCCAGGTCGTCGGCACGATTTTCAGCGCCGACCAGGAGAACCCGCACGACATCCTGGCCATCAATGCCGCATCCGCCGCATTGATGATCTCCGGTATTCCCTTTGACGGCCCCATCGGTGCCGTACGCATGGCCTACACCGTCGACGGTGAGTGGGCTCCGCACCCCACCTACGCCGAGGGTGACGCCGCGACGTTCGAGCTCGTGGTCGCCGGGCGCGCGCTGAGCGACTCGGTCGAGAGCGACATCGCCATCATGATGGTCGAGGCCGGAGGGACCGAAGGGTCGTTCGAGAAGTACGCCGACGGTGCCCCCAAGGTCAGTGAAGACGTGTTGGCGGCCGGTCTCGAGGCGTCCAAGCTCTGGATCCGCGAGGCGATCAACCTGCAGCGCGATCTCGTGAAGGCCTTCGTGGCTGAGCGAGGTCCGATCAAGACCATCGAATACCTGACGTTCTCGGACTACCAGGACGACGTCTACGCCCGCGTGGAAGCCGTCGGGGCGAGCGCCCTGTCCGATGCGAACAAGTTGACGACCAAGCAGGCCCGCGCCGAAGCACTGGACGCGGAAACCGGGCTGATCATCGATCAGCTCAAGGAAGAGTTCCCCGACCGTCTCGGCGAGATCAAGGCCGCGGTGAAGTCGATCACCAAGAAGCTGGTACGTCGTCGCATCGTCGAAGAAGGCGTGCGCATCGACGGGCGAGCCGTCACGGACATCCGTCCGCTGTCGGCCCAACTGGACCTCTTTCCGATGACCCACGGGTCGGCGCTCTTCCAGCGCGGTGAGACCCAGGTTGTGAACGTGACGACGCTCGGCATGCCACGCATGCGCCAGCAGCTCGACACCATCTCGCCTGACGAGTTCCGCCGCTACATGCACCACTACAACTTCCCGCCGTACTCGGTCGGTGAGACCGGTCGCGTGGGCGCCCCCAAGCGCCGCGAAGTCGGTCACGGTATGTTGGCCGAACGAGCCCTCATCCCCGTACTGCCGAGCGAGCAGGACTTCGCCTACACCTTGCGTGTGGTCTCTGACGTCATGCAGTCCAACGGCTCGACGTCGATGGCGTCGGTCTGCGGTTCGACGCTGTCGTTGATGGCCGCGGGAGTTCCGATCAAGGCACCGGTGGCGGGAATCGCGATGGGCCTCGTATACGAAGAGGGCAAGTACGTCACGCTGACCGACATCCTCGGCGCCGAAGACGCCTTCGGCGACATGGACTTCAAGGTCGCCGGCACTGCCGATGCGGTCACCGCTCTGCAGCTCGACACCAAGATCGACGGCCTCCCGGCCGACGTGTTGTCAAAGGCCCTTCACCAGGCCTTGGCAGCGCGGCTCGCGATCCTAGAGGTCATCACCAACACGATTGCCGAGCCCCGTAAGGAAGTCGCGGCCGTTGCGCCGAAGATCGTTTCGATGGAAATCCCGATCGACAAGATCGGCGAGGTCATCGGACCCAAGGGCAAGGTCATCAACACTCTCCAGCAGGAGACCGGCGCGGACATCGCGGTTGACGACGACGGCGTCGTCGGAACCGTCACGATCGGTGCCAAGGACGGTCGTGCCGTTGAGGAAGCTCGACGTCGGATCGCCTTGATCCTGGACCCGCCGACGGCCGAAGTGGGCGCTGTCTACCCCGGCCGTGTGGTCAATCTTGCCAAGTTCGGTGCCTTCGTGAGCATCATGCCGGGGCGTGACGGACTACTGCACATCTCCAAGATGGCGCCGCTCAACGGTGGCAAGCGCATTGGTCAGGTGGAGGATGTCCTCGAACTAGGTCAAGCGATTGAAGTTCGTGTTGACGACATCGATCCTCAGGGCAAGGTTTCGCTGTCGCTCGCTGGTGAGTACGCCAACGTAGCAAGTGACGAGAGTGAAGCACCTCGCGCACCGCGCCCTCCTCGTGACGGTGGTGACCGCGGGGAGCGCGCTGAGCGTGGCGACCGTGGCGACCGTGGCGACCGTGGCGACCGTGGAGGTCGCGATCGCGACAGCGGGTCACGCAGCAAGCCCTCGTCGTCCTTTGAGGCGTCCTTTGAGGCTGAACTCGCCGGTGAGATAGGTGACTTGGGACCGGGCGGGCCGTCGTTCTCCGATGGAGACGGTGGCGCGCGTCGAAGCCCTCGACCACGTCGTCGCTAGTCTTCGCGCGGCCGTGTTGCACCGTCTTTGCGACTGTGCAACACGGCCGCGTTGTTCTTTCGTAGCGTAGAGAGAATGACGGACGTCTTTCCAACTGCGCCAACGCGTTGGTCGGACTCCACTTTGGGAACGCCGGGGCGTTGGTGGCGACCACTGGGTCGGGCCGACCGATGGGCGTTGCTGTGGATCGTCGCTTTGCCGACGGTGCTGTTCGCGATTCCGGCGATGTTCGGTCATCCGGCCATTGCCCAGGACAATCTCATTCAGAATTTCCCTCTTCGGGTGCTCTCCGGACAGCAGATTGCCAGCGGGCATCTCCCACTTCTCAATCCGCTGGCCAATTCGGGGACTCCGCTGCTCGGGGGAATGAACGCCGGTTCATTCTTCCCGCTGACGATGTTGTTCGTCGTTCTGCCGGCAATCCTTTCGTGGGTGTTGAATCTGGTTGCCGTGTACGTGGCGTCCGCGCTGGGCATGTTCGCCCTCCTTCGTTGGCACGGACTGCGTACTGTGCCGGCACTGGTGCCGGCACTGGTCTATTCCTACAGCGGCGCCATGATTGGTCAACTGGTCCACCTCGGGGTGATTCAGGGTTTTGCGCTCCTGCCGTGGATGCTGCTGGCGCTGCTGGCGCTCGCGGCCGCCATCGAGCGCCAGAGTGCCGACACAAGCTGGCGCCAGCGTCTGCGCGGTCTGGCGCCCTGCGTGGTGGGTCTCGCGGCCCTCTGGGGATTGACGAACCTTTCCGGCGAACCGCGCGCCATCGCCGAGATGGAACTGCTGACCTTGATTGTGGGACCTGTGGTGCTGCTGGTCCCCAGCGCCTGGCAACCCTCGACGTGGCGCCACCGAATCCTCTACGTGGGCGGTGTCGGCACCGGCATCGCGTGGGGGGCGCTCATTGGATTGTCCCAGCTCTTGACGGGTTGGTCGTTCATCAACGTGTCCCAGCGCGCGAGACTCACGTACAGATTCTTCGGAGCAGGCTCGCTGCCGGTTCGCTGGACCAGCCTTTTGATGATCCCCGACATCGTGGGGGGCAACGGGATCCTCCACCAACCGAGGTTCTTCGCGAAGTACAACCTGCCCGAGGTCACCGGCTACGTCGGCGTGCTGGCCCTGGTCGCCACCGCTGGCTTCCTCGCCCAGCTCACCCGGCGGGGATGGCGGGGCTCGAATCGGAACTACGTCGTCTACGTCGTGCTGATCGCCGTCGGGCTGCTGGCCACGTGGGGCAGTTTCACGCCCCTCGGTCACGTCTTCCAGAAGATCCCGCTCTTCGGCAGCACGCGCCTGCAGAGCCGAAACATCATTCTCGTGGACCTCGGCCTCACGGCGTTGCTCGGATGGTGGCTGCAACGTCTCGCTCAACGTGACTTCGTCGGCGCGGGACTCGTGGGACGACGACGGTGGATGACCCTGGCGCCGGCGATCGCTGTCGCCACCCTCTGTGGCGTCGCGCTGGTGTGGGGCGCGAACGTCGTCGGGTACCTTGGTGCGAAACCGCCCGTAGTGGCCCTGGCGCGTGACCAATTCCCCACGCTCGTGGCGCATCTGCTGGTGGCACTCGCCATCGTGGCGCTGCTCGTATGGGCTCGCACGACTCGCCACCTCCTGCGTTGGCTCGTCGCCGTCACGGCGTTCGATGTGGTGTTGCTACTGGCATTCTGTTCCGTGGGCTTCGTCGCCGGGAAGGTCAACTTCATGCCATCGCGTGCTCACGCCGTTGCCCAGCTCGGCAGTAACGGCCGCTTCGCATTGGTCGATCCCACCGGGTCCCATCAGACGGACTTCGAGAATCTGGGCTCACCGAACATGAACGTCTTCACCAAGGTGCCGAGCGTGCAGGGCTACGGATCGCTCGTTAACGCCCTGTACGGCAATGTGACGGCCACCCACCCGCTCTTCAGTCTCGATCCCTGTCAATTGGCCGATGGAACATTCCGTCAGCTCCGACTCGCGTCGGTCGCCGTCTCCACCCAGGAACTCGCGACGCCGTTGTCACACGGAATGTCGGCGTCGCTGGAATGCCTGCCGCTCGTCAGTTCGACTACGACGCAGCGCTACTTCGGGCAACTGCTGGCGGTCCGCTCGATCGTGCTCGAGGGCGCCAATGGCCAGTCCATCGCCACGGGCAACGTCAGCGCCCAGTTGCTGAACTCCTTCGGCAAGCCCTTCGGGGCGGTGATCAGCCAAGTCGGCGCTACGACGATGTCGTTCGACTTCGCCCCGTTCAAGGAGGTGGCGGCGGGCATCGAGGTCTTCGCGCCGGGCAAGGCGCTCATTGCGTCAACGGTCGTCACGCAACTGGGAGCGCAGACCCCGTCCTACATCTTGACGACCCCGTTCCAATTGGCGTTGTCGTCGCCGTCGTGGCAGGTCGCCCAGACCACCGGAACGATGACGATCTTCCACGCCACCTCACTGCGCCGCAGCGCCTGGCTGGGCACGAACGCCTCGACCTCTCGGATCACGAAGATCCGCAACGCCACGTGGGGGGATTCGTGGATCAGCGTCGACGCGACGCACCCGACGGTGCTGAAGCGGTCGATGGAGTGGATCCCGGGCTGGCGGGCGACGGCCCTCAATGAGAAGACCGGAAGATCGAGATCCCTTGACGTCGTGCGATCCGGGCTCATCCAGCAGGTGATCGTGCCGCCGGGGCCGTGGACAGTCCACTTCCACTACCACGCACCCCACATCGAACTCGGACTCGCCGGGACGCTGGTCGGTTCGAGCGTCATCGTCACGGCCATCGCGTTCCTATGGGGAAGGGTGCCGCGAAGGCGGAACGGTAAGGTACGTTCATGAAGCGCATCGCAATCGTGGGCGGCGCCGGTCGCATGGGCCAGGCCATGGCCCTGGGTCTGGGCAGTCAAGGCGACTTCACGGTGGCGACACTCGTCGACGTGCACGAGCCTCATGAGAAGTTCGGTGCCGACTCCGTTCGCCGGATCGACGACGTGGATCCTTCGCTCGTCGATGCCGTCGTCGATTTCTCCATTCCCGAGAGCGTGGTGTCTTCGGCCAAGTGGTGTGGGGCGCACGCGATTCCCCTCGTGATCGGAACGACCGGCCTGAGCCCCGATCAGCGCGCCGCGGTCGAAGAGGCGAGTCGGACGACCCGGATCGTCATGGCGTCGAACTTCTCGGTGGGCGCCGTGCTGTCGGAGCGATTCGCCGCCTTAGCCGCTCCCTATTTCGACCGGGTCGAGATCATCGAGCTTCATCACGACATGAAGGTGGACGCGCCGTCGGGAACGTCGCTCGCCGCCGCGCACGCGATCGTCGACGCGCGAGCCAGTGCGGGTCTCGACCCGATGGTCGATCCGACGACGCGACACACGCTCGAAGGAGCGCGCGGCGCCGATGCGGGTGACGGCGTGCGGGTCCACTCGGTGCGGCTGCCGGGTCTCGTCGCGCACCAGGAGATCCTCTTCGGGGGCCCCGGTGAGGGCCTTACGATCCGCCACGACTCGTTCGACCGTCAGAGCTTCGTGCACGGCGTGGCGCTGGCGCTGGGCTCGCTCGACTCGAGTCCGGGTTTCACGCTGGGCATTGACTCGTTCGTCAAGTAGTGAGTCACGACCCGGCGCGCGCCGTCAGACGCCAAGCCATCACTGGTAACTTCAACGTATGACTTCACCTCGATTGGGAACCGTGCTGACCGCGATGGTGACGCCATTTGCGCCCGACGGCGGCGTCGACTTCGACGTCGCCGCCCAGCTGGCGAAGTTCCTCGTCGCTGAGGGCAGCGACGGGCTGGTGGTCGCGGGATCGACGGGCGAAGGCACCGCGCTCTCCGACGACGAGAAGATGGACCTCTTCGCCTGCGTGGCCCAGGCGGTCAGGGTGCCGGTGCTCGCGGGATCCACGTCATCTGACACCGCTCGTTCGGTGGCGCTCACGAGCCGGGTCGCCGCCACCGGGGTCGCCGGGGTGCTGGCCACGACTCCGGCGTACGCGCGACCCAGCCAAGCGGGTATCGCCGCGCATCTCGGTGCCGTCGCCGACAGTACGGGCCTGCCGATCATGCTCTACGACATTCCCTCGCGCACCGGGCGAAAGATCGCCTCGGCGACGACCATCGACCTCGTGCGCAGTCACTCGAACGTGACTGCGTTGAAGGACGCCTCCGCCGACTTGGCTGCGGCCGCGCATACCAAGGCGGTGCTGGGCGACCGACTCGACCTCTACAGCGGGGACGACGCGCTGCTGCTGCCGTTCATGGCCGTCGGGGCGGTGGGCATCGTCTCGGTCGCGGCCCACTGGGCCGGGCCCGAGTTCGCCGCCATGGTTCGCTCGGTCGAGCGCGGTGACTGGGAGCAGGCTCGGGCGTTGAACGAGCGCCTGGCGTCGAGTTGCGCGTTCGAGAGCACCGAGTCGTACCCGAATCCCTTGCCGGCCAAGGCCGCGATGCGCGTCCTCGGGATCGCGGTGGGCCAGTGCCGGCTACCGCTCGGTCCGAGCGACGAGACCCTGGACGGCGCCGCGATGGACATCGTCGCTGCGCTGCGAGCCGCACGTGGCTAAGGAGACCGTACGCGTCACCTTTCTCGGCGGGCTGGGGGAGATCGGCCGAAACTGCCTGGCGCTCGAACAGGATGGTCGAATCGTCATCGTCGACGCGGGTTTGATGTTCCCCGAACCGACGATGTACGGCGTCGACCTGATCCTGCCCGACTTCCGCTGGTTGATCGATCGCCGCGACCGCGTTGACGCCATTGTCCTCACGCATGGTCACGAGGACCACACCGGTGCGCTGCGCTACCTCGTGAAGGACATCAACGTCCCGATCTACGGCTCCGCGTTGACGCTGGGCTTCGCGCGCCACCGCCTGGTTGAGGCCAAGGTCGCGAAGGACCTCACGTTCATCGAGGTCGCCGACGGTGAGCGTCGTCGAATCGGACCCTTCGAGGTGGAGTTCATACCGGTCACCCACTCGGTGCCGAGCGCGCACGCTCTGGCCTTTCACACCAAGGTGGGCATCGTCGTGCACTCGGGTGACTTCAAACTCGACCTGACGCCCATCGACGGACGTCGCACCGACATCTCGCGACTCGCGGCGCTCGGTGACGAGGGCGTCGCCCTGCTGCTCTGTGACTCCACGAACGCCGAAGAGCCCGGCTTCACCGCCTCGGAGCGTTCCGTCGGCGGGGCCCTTCGCCGGCTCTTCCTCGAACGGCCCAAACGGCGAATGGTGGTCGCCTGCTTCGCGAGCCATATTCACCGCGTCCAGCAGATCATCGACATCGCCCGTGAGCAGAACCGCAAGATCGTCCTCATGGGCCGGTCCATGGAGTCCAACGTCAAGCTGGCGCGAAAGCTGCACCTGCTGCACGTGGACACCGCGGACTTCATCGACGTCGAGAACATCGATCGTTTCGAGCCGGGTGAGGTGTGCGTGATCTGCACCGGCAGCCAGGGCGAGCCGCTGGCGGCGCTCTCCAAGCTCTCGCGCGGCGACGCCCGGTTCCTGCAGGTCGGGGCCGACGACACGGTGATCCTCAGTTCGCACCCGATTCCCGGCAACGAGTGGACGGTCGGGCGGGTCATCGACGATCTGCACCGCGCCGGCACCGAGGTGATCCATTCGGGCCACGAGCCCGTGCACGCGTCGGGTCACGCCCGTCAGGGCGAACTGCGCACGTTCCACCAACTCGTCCGCCCGCGCAACTTCGTGCCGGTCCACGGCGAGTACCGCCATATGGTGCACCACGCCGACCTCGCGCTCTCGATGGGACTGAGCGAGAAGCACGTCGTGATCTGTGAGGACGGCGACCAGATCGAAGTGACGTCGGCGGGGATTCGCCGCTCCGGCCAGGTGCCGGCGGGATTCCACTACATCGACGGCAGCGCGGGCGATCTCGACGAGAAGCCCCTCGAGGAACGACGAATGCTCGCCGAGTTCGGCGTGCTGCAGATCGCGGCGGGCATCGACCGGGACCGCGGCGCGATTGTCCAGCCGGTTCGCCTCACCGCCCGAGGATGGTTCGACGGCGAAACCGATCGGGACCTGATCGCCACCGTGACGGCGAGTGTCCGAGACGCCCTGGAATCGGCCCTGCGTGACGGCGACCGCGACGAATCGTCACTGAACAAGGTGGCGCAGCGAGCGGCGGGACGAATGCTCGGCCAGAGGTTCCGCCGCCAACCCGTGCTTCTGGCGGCGGTGGTCGTCTTCTAGTTGTCGCTCTTGTCGGGCTCGCCGTGGGCGGCGTTGTCGCGGCCCATTCGCCAGAAGGCCTTGTTGCTGATCCGGGCTTCAGCGATACCTCGGTCGACGAGTGCGCTGCGAAGCACCCTGATGATGGAGAACTCGCCAAAGAGATAGGCGTGGCCCTCATCGGGCGGAAGCGCGAAGGCGGCGAGTCCGCTCAAGAGTCCGGCGGGATCATTGCGGGCGCGGCCCTGGCGGTTGACGAAGATGCCGGTGATGCCCACGCCTTCGTCGAACCCGGCCGTCAGCGCGTCCTCGTCACTGTCGATCTCGACGATGAAGATCGCCCGGCCCGGCGCCTCGATGCTCTGCGCCATCCGGTAGAACGCGCCGAGGGCGCTGACGTCGCCCATGAAGAGGTGCCAGTCGGCGGCGGGGTCGAGGGGAATCTTCCCGCGGGGCCCCACGATGTCGACCGGGTCGCCCGGAGCGGCGTGTTGCACCCAGCGGCTGCCGGGACCATCGTGCTCGGTGGATACCCAGAGCGTGAACTGATCGTGGTCGGAATCGACGGCGCGCACGCTGTAGCGCCGGCGCACGAACGACTCGGGTCCGCTGCTCACACGCACCATCACGTCGCTGCCGGGTGGTCCCGTCAGGAGCGAGGCGTCACCGCGCAGGACCACCTCGTGGATCGACGGGCTCAACGGCGTGGTGGCGACCACGGCGCACACGCGGGCGTTGACGCCGAGGCGTTCAGCCAGTTCGGTGGTGGAGTGGTGGGGGGTTGGTGTCACCACCGCAGCCTAGAACGGGTGGCACCGGTTACGAACCTGCGTTCGGTAAGTTGGATGGTTGTGGCACAGGCACGACACCAGAAACCGACGGTGAAGAGGGCGGCGAAACGCGCGCCACGGCGAGAGCGCGGCTCCGGGGAGAGTTCGAAGATCTGGCAGCGTCACGAGCGTGACGTGTGGATCGTCCTGCTCGTCATGGCGGGCCTGCTGGTCGCCCTGGCCGAGGCGAGGGCGCTCGGTCCGGTCGGCCACTTCATCGCCAGAGTGTTGTCGGTGGTATTCGGCGTCGGCAGATTCGCACTGCCGGTCATCCTCTTGGGTCTCGGCGTCGCACTCGTGTGGGGCAAGATCGAGGTCGACCGCGCGCGACTGAGTTGGGGCGTCGCGCTCGGACTGCTGAGCATCTGTGGACTCGGGCATCTGACTGGAGGGCGACCGTCGCTGCACGCCAGCGCCAAGGCGCTCGGTCACGCCGGTGGCTGGTTGGGTGTCGTCGTCGGTGGCGGGCTCGATCGAACGCTCGGTGTCGCCGGGGCCGTCGTCGTGCTCTTTGCCGTTCTCATCGTCGCGGTCATCGTCACCACGGGCATCGGCCTGCGGGCCCTCGCCACCGGAACGGGAACGTTCCTTCGAGTGGTGGGGGGTCGACTGGCGTCGTGGTGGACGGCGCGGCCGAGGAAAGACCTCGCCGGAGCCGACGACGAGGTCGAGCCAGGGACCCGCACGAAACGCTCACGCGTGGAGTCCGACGAAGAGCCGCCCCCGGTGCTTGAACCGGTGGAGTACGAGGACGAGTTCGCCGAGGAGGTCATCGAGTACCAAGAGGAGAGCGCACCCCACGCCGCGGCACCGGTCGTCGCCACCGGGCGGACGCCCTCGTCGGCGCCCCTGCTGGCGAGTGACTGGGAGTTGCCACCGCTGTCGCTTCTGATGCGAACGAGGGAACTGAGGCAAGACCGCGGCGCCATCGAACTGGCCGGCGATGAACTGGTCGAAGCCCTCGCCGCCCACGGGGTCGAGACCACGTTGATCGGTTTCACCGTGGGCCCGACGGTGACGCGGTTCGAACTCGAACTGGGTCCCGGCGTGAAGGTGTCGCGGGTGACGTCGCTCAACAAGGACATCGCCTACGCGATGGCCACGCCCGACGTGCGAATCCTGGCGCCGATCCCCGGTCGTTCGGCGATCGGCGTCGAAGTGCCCAATCGCCAGCGCACGCTCGTCGCTCTGGGCGACCTGCTGGCGACCGAGGAAGCGCTCGCGGCGCTGCATCCGCTCGACGTGCCGATCGGCCGCGACATCTCGGGCAAGACGGTGATCGTCAATCTCGGTGAGATGCCCCACGTGTTGATCTCCGGGGCGACCGGCGCGGGGAAGAGCTCGGGGCTCAACTCGCTCATCACGTCGCTCGTGATGCGCGCCACGCCCGAGCAGTTGCGACTGATCCTGGTCGATCCCAAGCGCGTGGAAATGGGCCAGTACAACGACCTGCCCCACCTCCTCGCCCCGGTCGTCGTCGACCCCAAGAAGGCCGCGGGAGCGTTGAACTGGGCCGTCAAGGAGATGGAGCGGCGCTACGACATCCTGGCCGACAGTGGCGCACGCGATATCACGAGCTATCAGCAGTTGATCGAGCGCGGCGAACTGGAGCCCGGCCCCACCGATCATGAATTGGTCGCCGACGCCCTCGAGCGCGCGACCGGTCTCGAATCTGACGTGGCCCCGTCACCGGGCCCCGAGATGCTGCCCTACATCGTGATAGTCGTCGATGAGTTGAACGATCTGATGATGGTGGCGGCTCGTGACGTCGAAGAGTCGGTGGTGCGCATCGCCCAGATGGCCCGAGCCGTCGGCATCCACCTAGTGCTGGCGACCCAGCGACCCAGCGTGGATGTCATCACCGGCGTGATCAAGGCCAACATTCCGAGTCGAATGGCATTCGCGGTCTCGTCATTGGCCGACAGTCGCGTGATCCTCGACCAGGCGGGTGCCGAGCGACTGATCGGCAAGGGCGACATGCTGCTCGTCACCGCGTCGAGCAACATCGCGCGGCGCCTGCAGTCACCGTGGGTCTCCGAGGAAGAGGTGCGCCGGGTCGTCGAGTTCTGGCGCGCCCAGGGTGGCCGGCAGGAATCGGTGGTGGCTCTCGACGTGTCCGCCGGTCGCTCGAGCGCCACCGGCGGCGGCGCCAGCGACGACGACGATGAGGTACTGCGTCAGGCGCGAGACCTCGTCATCCGGACCCAGACCGGTTCCACGTCGATGCTGCAGCGAAAACTGCGGGTCGGCTTCGCTCGCGCGGGTCGAATAATGGATCTACTGGAAGAAGAGGGCGTCGTAGCGCCCGGTGACGGATCGAAGTCCCGCAAGGTCTTGATCACGCCCGAAGAGTACGACCAACAGACGTCGCTGTAGACCGTGTCGTCTCGCCGCACCCATCGCCGACCCGCCCTTCGCGGGCTGGCGACGCGACTGCTCTCGATGACGCTCGGCGCGGCAATCGCCGGCGCCATCGTCATCGGGACGCAACTGCCGCTCATGCATCAACCGGCGACGAGTCACTTGACCATCACCGCGATTGATCTCGCGCCGAGTAGCACGCCGAAGATCGCGTGGCCCACGGTGGGCAGTGCGGCCCTGGTCATCCCCTCGTTGGGCATCGCGCAGGGTTGGAACAACCAGGTGCTGCCCATCGCGAGTCTGACCAAGATGATGACCGCCTACGTCACGTTGAAAGCGCTGCCGCTGGCGGCGGGTGAGACGGGTCCGTGCGTGACGGTCAGTGCCGCCGACGTGGCCGCCTACGACGAGATGAAGCTGTCGGGCCAGTCCTCGGTCGCCGTCGCCGAGGGTGAGTCGCTCTGCGAGCTCGACCTGTTGGACGGGCTCTTGGTTCACTCCGCCAACAACTACGCGCTGCTCCTCGCGACGATGGCGTCGGGAAACGTCAGCGACTTCGTGACGCGCATGAACGAGACGGCTCGGGCATTGGGTCTGACCCACACGCACTACGCCGAACCGTCGGGTTACGAAGACGGATCGATCTCGACCGCGATGGAGCAGGGCGAGTTGGCGGCCATGCTCATGAAGTCGCCACTGGTTCGCTCCATCGTCATCATGCCGAGCGTCACGCTGCCCGTCGCCGGAACCGTGAACTCGTTCACGCCGTTCGTGGGTACCGACAATGTCATCGGGGTGAAGTCCGGGCGAACCGACGCCGCCGGTGGTTGCGACGTCATGGCCATGACGTTCCAGCAGGGCACGTCGACCCGGGTGCTCTACGCCGTGGTACTCGGCCAACGGGGCGGGAATCTCCTGGCCCCCGCCGGCGATGCCGCGCTGGCCCTGGCGACGTCGGCGGTCGCGAATCAACTCGATCGCGTGTTCGCCAAAGGCAGTATCGTCGCCACCGTGGGTTGGGGGTCCGAGGTCGTGCCCGTCGCGCTGGCCCACGAGCGCCAGGTCTTCTGGTGGGCCGCCGAGAAGAGGCTGCCGCTGTCGCTGCAGATGAAGCACCTGACGACGACGGTGCGTCGCGGCGAGCTCGTGGGTTGGCTCGTCGTGCGGGGCTTGTCGACACACCGCTTCGCTCTCGTGGCCCAAGGGACGGTTTCGCCCCCGTCACTCTGGCAACGCCTACGCTAAAACCATGTTCGCTCGCGTTCCGGCCAGTTCGGCCAATCTCGGACCGGGATTCGATGTCCTGGCCGTCGCGCTCGAGCTCTACGTCGAGGTCAGCGTCGAGCTCGCCGACTCGTTCTCCATCACGAGCGAGGGCTGTGGTGCGGGTCGATTCGACGACGAGCGCCACCTCGCCGCCGTCGTGGCGGCCCAGGTCCTCGGACACTCCAATTTCGCCCTGCACGTCAACTCGTCGATCCCTCTCTCGCGGGGACTCGGCTCGTCGGCGGCGCTCGCACTCGCGGCCGCCGCGGCCGCCGGGGCCCGCGACCCGCTCGCCATCGCCACGAAGGTCGACGGCCACGCCGAGAACGCGGCGGCGTCACTGTTGGGTGGATTGGTCGCGGCGAGCGTGAGCGAACGTGACGGCGTCATCGCTCGGTCACTGCCGCTGGACGAGGCCTGGCGATACGTCGTGGTCATCCCCGATCAGGAACTCGCCACCGCCGACGCCCGACGGGTCTTGCCGGCGACGGTTCCCTTCGCGGATGCGGTGCACAACCTCAACTCGCTCGGCCTGCTGATCGCGGGGATGGCCGACCACCGCAACTTCGTGGCGTCGGCCATGGACGACCGTCTCCACCAGCCCTATCGAATGGAACTGCTCGCGTTCGCGCGGCCACTGCTCGGGGCGCTGCGCGAGGCCGGGGCGAGCGGATCGTGCTGGTCGGGGGCCGGCTCGACCATGCTGGGCCTCTCGACCGAGTCGACGGCTGGGCGGGTCAGCGAGGCGGCCAAGGCCTTCCTGGTGGCTCACGACGTGCCGGGCACGGTACTCACCCTCGAAGCGGACCGCACCGGCCTGGTCACGCGTTGAGCCCGAGGAATTCGGTCTCCAAGAGCCAGGCGCTGGGTGGCGCGGGATTCATGCTGCTCGGGGCGATCCTGATTCCGTGGTCGGCGGCCATCGTCACGCCGGTCTTCTCCGCGATCGGACCATCGGCGACCAGCGCGTGGCGCTTCCTCTTCGGGGCAGTCGTTCTGATGGCGTTGACGCGCCCGAAGTTGCGCTCGTGGACGAGACGCCAGTGGCTCGGCGCGCTGGCCCTGGGCGTGTCGATCGCCTTCATGAACCTGTGCTTCTACCAAGCGATCGCGCGGATTCCGCTGGGTGGGGCGGTGGCCATTGAGTACCTGGGCCCGTTTCTCGTCGCGGCGCTGGGGAAGCGGTCGCTGCGGCACTTCAGTTTCGTCGTCCTCGCCGGTCTGGGCGTGGTGGCGCTCACCCGGCCGGGTGGCGGACTGACGCTGGTCGGCATCACCTTCGCCGCGGGAGCCGCTGCGGGTTGGGCCGCCTACGTCTTTGCGTCGCACCGCGTCGGAGGCACCACCACCGGCTTCGGGGGACTGGCGGTGTCGCTGCTGATCGCGACGGTCGTCACCCTGCCGATGTCGATTGGCTCCACGCACTACCTCGTCACCCATGCGCATCTCGCGGGACGCATTCTGCTGGTGGCCATCATGTCGATCGTGTTGGGCGTCGGCGCCGAGATGCAGGCGCTGCGTCGACTGAGGCCTTCGATCGCCAGCGTGTTGTTCGCGCTCAATCCGGCGGTGGCCTTCGGGATCGGCTGGCTGATCTTGAATCAGGCGATCACGCCCTGGGACTTCGTCGGCCTGGCCTGCGTCGTGTCGGCCGGCGTCGGCGTGACCTTCGATGCGGCCAGCAGCGACGGCGATATCGCTCAGTAGGCTGGCAGCGTGGCAACGCCCAGAACCTTCGCGATTCGGACCTTTGGCTGCCAGATGAACGAGCACGATTCCGAGCGGCTGGCCGGCCTGATGGTCGCTGACGGCATGGTCCGCGCCGCCAGCGAACACGACGCCGACGTGGTCGTCTTCAACACCTGCACGATCCGCGAGAACGCCGATCTGAAGCTCTACAGCGCCCTCGGCCAGCTCAAGGCCGTGAAGGAGCAGCGTCCCGAGATGCAGATAGCGGTGGGCGGCTGCATGGCCCAGAAGGACCGCGGCGAGATCCTCGAGCGGGCCGGTTGGGTCGACGTGGTCTTTGGCACCCACAACCTGGCGTCGGCCCCGTCGCTGCTCGCCCGGGCCCGCGTCGAGGGCCCCCAGGTCGAGATCCTCGACGCGCCCGACCCCGAGGCGAACCGCGACATGGCCCCGGCCCTCTACGCCGTTCGCGAACTGCCCTTCGCGGCGTGGATGACCATCCAGACCGGATGCGACAACACCTGCGCGTACTGCATCGTCCCGTCGGTGCGCGGTGGCGAGATCAGCCGACCGCTCGCAGACCTCGTCCAGGAGGCAACGATGCTGGCCGCGTCGGGCGTCAGCGAGCTGACCGTGTTGGGTCAGAACGTGAACTCGTACGGTCGAGATATCACGAAGCGCGGACCCCTGTTCGCCGACCTGCTGCGCGCGCTCGGCGACGTCGCCGGCATCGAGCGCATCCGCTTCACGAGCCCTCATCCCAAGGACCTGCGGCCCGAGACCATCACCGCGATGGCCGAGACGCCAGCCGTGTGCCCCCAGCTGCACCTGCCGCTGCAGTCGGGGTCCAACCGCGTCCTCTCGGCGATGCGTCGCGGCTACACGGCCGAACGCTACATGCAACGACTCAGCGCGGCTCGCGGCGCGCTCGAGGACCTCGCGGTCACCACTGACCTGATCGTGGGATTTCCCGGCGAGACCGACGCGGAGTTCGACGAGACCCTCGCGGTGGTGGCCGAGGCCCAGTTCGATTCGGCCTACACCTTCATCTTCTCTCCGCGCCCCGGCACCCGGGCCGCGTCCATGGAGCGCGACTTCGTGGCCGAGGAGGTCATCAGGGCCCGCTTCGAGCGGCTGAAGGCAGTGCTCGACCGCTCGGCGCTGGGCAAGCACGAGGCTCGCGTGGGTCGGCGCGAGGAGGTGCTGGTGGAGGGCCCGTCGCGTCGTAACGAACAGATGCTGTCGGGTCGCACGCGCCAGGGCAAGCTGATCCACTTCCCCGTCACGTCCGAGGCCCACCGGCCCGGTTCGCTCGCGATGGTCGACGTGGTCCACGGAGCGCCGTACCACCTGCGGGGCGAGTTCGCGTCACTCGTGCGCCCGCCGCGCCACAAGGCACGAATCGCGCTCCTGCAGTCGTGATGAATCACGGCGGCCCGGCCGTAGCGCTGGTGGGCACGACCGCCGCGGGCAAATCGGCGCTGGCCCACTCGCTGGCGCTCGAGAGCCGAGGCGACGTCGAGGTGCTGGCCGTTGACGCCATGACGGTCTACCGCGGGATGGACATCGCCACGGCGAAACCCACCAGAGCCGAACGGTCCGAGGTCACCTACCACCTGCTCGATCTCGTCGAGCCCAGCGAGGAGTTCACCGTCGCGCAGTACCAGGGTGCCGCGCGCCGAGCCGCGCGCGACGTGTGGCAGCTCGGTGGCGCCGTGCTCTACGTCGGCGGCACCGGCCTCTACGGGCGCGCCGTGCTCGACAACTTCGAGATCCCCGCGCAGTATCTCGACGTTCGCGCGGCTCTCGAAGCGCGCGTCGAAAGCGACCTGCCCGCGCTCTACGTGCAGTTGGGCGAACTCGACCCGCTGGCCGCCAGTCGCATGGAGCCCACCAACGCCCGGCGCATCGTGCGCGCGCTCGAGGTGACGCTGGGCAGTGGTCGGCCCTTCTCTTCCTACGGCGCGGGACTGCGGTCCTACGGACCGGTGCGCGTCGTGCAAGTCGGCCTGCGCGTGGACTTCGACGCCTTGGACGAGCGGATCGAGCGACGCTTTCGAACGTGGCTCGAGGAGGGCCTCGTCGAGGAGGTCGCCGCTCTCGCCGCGGCGCCGGGGGGTCTCAGCCGCACGGCGCGCCAGGCCGTGGGGTACCGCGAACTGTTGCGCCACGTCGAAGGTGGCGCCGAGCTCGAGGCGTGCGTCAACGAAGCCATTGCGCAGAGCCGACGACTGGCTCGCCGTCAGCGTTCGTGGTTCCAACGCGACCCGCGAATCGAGTGGTTCGACCACCCCGAGTCGGCGCGCGAGCGCCTGCGCGCGGTGCTGAACAGCCCCGACGGGTTCGTGCGAGACTAGAGGCCAGTGGCACTACGAACTCTCCAAAAATGGCACGGCGCGGGCAATGATTTCCTCGTCGAAGTGGCTGCGCAGGGCACCGTTCCCTGGTGGACCAGTGAACGGGTGCGTGCGGTCTGTCAGCGGACATCAGGCGTCGGCGCCGACGGATTGGCGGTGGCGACGCTGGGCTCGGAGGTGTCGATGGTGCTGTACAACGCCGACGGGTCGGTGGCCGAGATGTCCGGCAACGGCATCCGGTGTCTCGCCGCGGCCGTGCGCCACGCGACGCGAGCGGACTGGAGTTCGCTCGACGTCCTGACCGACTCGGGACGGCGCACGGTCACCCTCTCGATGGACGACTATTCGGGCTACGGCAGTGTCTCAATGGGCCGGGTGACCCTCGGCGAACCCCTGGCGGGCACCCTCGGCACCGCCCACGTCGGGAATCCTCACGTGGTGGTGCGCGACGACGAGCAGTGGTCTGACGCGCGCCGCGAGGAGTTGGCGAGCGCGTGGTCGAGCCAGATGGGCGGGGCCAACGTGGAGTTCGTCTCGCTGGTCGACCAGGGACGGTTGCGGCTTCGCGTGATCGAACGCGGCGTGGGCTGGACGCAGGCCTGCGGCACCGGATCGTGCGCCAGTGCCGCGGTCTTTCACCGCGAGGGCCTGGTGGGATCCGACGTGCTGGTTGACAACCCCGGCGGTCAACTGCGCGTCGAGCTCGTCGACGACTGCGCCACCTTGAGTGGGCCCGTCCAGTTCGTCGCCAACGTGGAGTGGCTGGAAGCGTGACGTACATTCCCAGCACGCTGATCGAGCGCACCTTTCGCGAGCGCATCGTGCTGGTCGGGGTGCAGTTTCCCGGCGTCACCGGCGATGAGCTGGAAAAGCAACTCGACGAACTCGCCCTCCTCGTCGACACCGCGGGCGCCGACGTGGTCGCGCGAGTGGTGCAGCGTCGCGACTCACCCGACCCCGCGACGTTCCTCGGCTCGGGCAAGGTGCTGGAGCTTCGCGAGATCTGTCTGGCCCTCGACGCGGACACGGTGGTCTTCGAACACAATCTCTCGCCGGCCCAGCAGCGCAACCTCGAGAAGATCCTCGGTCGCACGGCGATCGACCGCACGGCGGTCATTCTCGACATCTTCGCCCAGAACGCGCGAACCCCCGAGGGCAAGGCCCAGGTAGAGCTCGCACTTCTGCAGTATCGGCTGCCGCGTCTTCGCCGGGCGAGCGGATCGCTCTCCCAACAGGCGGGTGGCATCGGGACCCGCGGCCCGGGTGAGACGCAGCTCGAGGTCGATCGTCGGCGACTCGTCCACCGCATCCACCACATCCGCAACGAGCTGAAACAGATAGACCGGACGCGCGGCGTGCAACGCCAGGGCCGCGCGCGTGGTCGCCACCGCGAGGTGACGCTGGTGGGCTACACCAACGCTGGCAAGTCGTCGATGCTCAACGCCCTCACCGACGCGGGGGTCGCCACCGAGAACCGACTGTTCGTGACCCTGGATCCGCGCACGCGCCAGCGCCAGCTGCCCGGTGGCGAGACGGTGCTCTTCACCGACACCGTGGGGTTCATCTCCAACCTGCCCCACGAGTTGATCAAGGCCTTCATGAGCACGTTGAAGTCGGTGCAGCTGGCCGACCTGCTGGTGCACGTGGTCGACGGGGCCAGCGAGGACGCGGAGAGCCAGATCGCCGCGGTGCACGAGGTCCTGAGGGAGATCGAGGCCGACCACGTGCCCGAACTCCTGGTCTTCAACAAGGCCGACGTGCCCGGGTCTCGGGCCCGGGACCTCGCGAAGAAGTACGAGGGGAGCGTCTGGGTCTCGGCGCTGACCCGCGAGAACCTCGACGAGGTAATCGCGACCATCGGCGACCGCCTGCGCACGAATGACCGAGTGATCACGCTTCGCCTGCCGCTCGATCGCGGTGACCTGCTCGCGGCGGCACACCGCGAAGGTGAAGTGATCGACACGTCGATCACCGACGAAGGCGTCGTGGTGCGCGTGGTGCTCGATCCGGTGGGCGTCGCCCGATTCAGCGAGTGGCGCGTGCCGGCGTGAGCTTCACCCCGCCCCCGTATCCCTACGAGCGGCTCGACGGTCTGAAGCAACTCGCCGAACGCCACGACGGTGGTCCCATCGACTGCTCGATCGGCACGCCGATCGACCCGCCGCCCCAGCCCGTGCTCGAGGAGTTGGCGCGCGGCGTGGGCGCCCGGGGCTATCCACCGTCGGCCGGCACGCTCAGTCTTCGTAAGGCCTGCGCGGCGTGGGTCGAGCGACGATTTGGCGTGACGCTCAACCTCGATCAACTCGCGGCCTGCGTCGGGACCAAGGAGTTCGTCGGCACCGTCGCTGGCTACTTACACCTTCGCAGTCCCGAACGCGACACGGTGCTCTACCCGGCGGTCAGCTATCCCACCTACGCGATGGGTGCGACGTTGGCCGGTCTTCGGGCCGTGCCCGTGACCATGAAGAACGGACGCCTCGACCTCGACTCGATCAGTCCCGCCGACGTCGACCGGGCACTGGTGCTCTGGGCGAACTCGCCGTCGAACCCCACCGGCGCACTCGACGACCTGGAGAGCATCGCGTCGTGGGGTCGGATCCACGATGTGCTGATCGCCAGTGACGAGTGTTACGCCGAGTTCACCTGGGCCGGTCGTCCACGCTCGATCCTCGAACACGGTCTAGAAGGTCTGCTCGCGGTGCACTCGGTCTCGAAGCGGTCGAACCTCGCCGGCATGCGAGCCGGTTTCTACGCGGGCGACCCCGAGGTCGTCGCCTTCCTGCGATCCGTGCGTCAGCACGCGGGCTTCATGGTCGCCGGACCAGTCCAGGCGGCCGTGGCGGTCGCCTACGGCGACGACGAACACGTCAACGTGCAGCGCGAGATCTACCGGTCCCGGTTGGAGTTGCTCATCGACGCCCTCACCCCTCTCGGCATCGACGCGCCGTTTCCCGACGGATCGTTCTACCTCTGGTGCTCGAAGGACGGCATGGACGGGTGGGCGCTCGGCTCGTTCCTCGCCGAGGCGTCGGGACTCGTCGTCAGTCCCGGCGAACTCTACGGCGAGGATGGCAAGAACTTCGCTCGCCTCGCGGTCGTGCAGCCCGATGATCGTCTGGCGCTCGCGGCGTCGCGGCTCCAAGGTCTCTAACAACCGCGCCAGTACCATGGCTCTATGAGTTCGTTGGAAACGCGCATTGGCCAGTGGTTCGAACGCATCGGCGAGATGACCCCCGAGAACACCGAGGCGCGACGCGACGTCGAACTGGTGATCACCAAGCTCGATGACGGCCAGCTGCGCGTGGCCGAGATCGCGCCCGGCGGTGACGTGGTGGTGCACGAATGGGTGCGCCAGGCGATCCTGCTGCTCTTTCGTCTGCGCGGGCTCGAGCGAGTCGAGGTCGGTCCATTCGAATTCCTCGACAAGCTCGACCTGAAGCACGACTACGAGCGTCGCGGCGTGCGCGTGGTGCCCGGCGCGTCCGCCCGGCGAGGAAGTTTTCTGAGCCCCGGCGTCATCTTGATGCCGAGTTACGTCAACATCGGCGCGTGGGTCGGCAGCGGCACCATGGTCGACACATGGGCCACGGTCGGCAGTTGCGCCCAGATCGGATCGAACGTGCACCTCGCTGGCGGTGTCGGCATCGGTGGCGTGCTGGAGCCGGCGAACGCCGTGCCCGTCGTGATCGAAGACGACGCCTTCATCGGGAGCCGCTGCATGGTGGTCGAGGGCGCCCGAGTGGGTCGCGGCTCCGTCCTCGGGGCCGGCACGATCCTCAACCCTTCCATACCCGTCATCGACGCTGAGACGGGCGAGGAAATATCGCGGGGCTACGTCCCCGACTACTGCGTGGCCGTGTCGGCCAGTCGCCGACGCGAGTACCCGGGCGGCGAGTTCTTCCTGCCGTGCGTCCTGGTGATCAAGCGCATGGAAGAAGGCGAACGGCACAACAAGGTGGCGCTCAACGCGCTGCTGCGCGATCACGGCGTCGCCACGTGAGTCGCCTTGACGACGCCCTCGCCCTCGTGGCTGTGGAATCGGTCAGCCGCCACGAGTCGGCGATTGCGACTCTGGTCGAATCCCGGCTGCGGACCAACGCCGCGCTCGACGTCGAGCGAATCGGCGACAACGTCGTTGCGCGAACGACGGGCTTTCACAGCACCCGACTGCTCATCGCCGGACACCTGGATACCGTGCCCGGTGACGCGTCCACGGCGCAGATCGTCGGCGACCAACTCCGCGGGGTCGGGGCGTGTGACATGAAGGGCTCCGTGGCGGTCATGGTGGAACTCGCGACCAACCCCGCACCGCGATCGGTCGAGGTCACCTGGGTCTTCTACGCCCGCGAGGAGATCGCGCACAGCGAATCGGGACTGACCGAGATCGCCGAACTTCGACCGGACCTGCTGGTGGCCGACGTGGCCGTGCTCGGTGAGCCCACGGGAGGCGCAGTCGAGGCGGGATGTCAAGGCAGCCTGCGGATGAGTATCGAGCTTCGAGGGACCCGCGCCCACACTGCTCGGCCCTTCACCGGTCGCAACGCGATTCACCGCCTCGGCGCCCTGCTGGAGCGGGTGAGCAACTACCAACCGCGAGTCGTTGTCATCGATGGAGTGCAGTTCGTCGAACAACTGCAGGCCGTGAGCGTCGAAGGGGGAGTCGCCGCGAACGTGGTGCCGGACAGCGCCCGTTGCACGTTGAACCACCGAGTGGCCCCCGACCGATCACGTGACCAGGCGGTCGCCTGGTTGGAGGACTATCTGCGAGATTGCCTCGAGGTGGGTGACGTCATGGAAGTGGTCGACTGGGCGCCTTCCGCGCCACCGCAGATGACGAATGAACGACTCATGACGTTGGCGCGCTACACCAATCAACCCGTCCGCGGAAAGGTCGGCTGGACCGACGTGGCGACGTTCGCGGAACTGGGGATGCCCGCAACGAACTTCGGTGCCGGTGACCCGCTGCTGGCGCATCGTAGCGATGAGTTCGTGACGCTCCAGGAACTCGACGAGTACGCGCGAGTGCTCACCGAGTGGTTGCGTTAGCGAGCGGCCAAAGCAACTCGAGCACCACCGATCCACGCCAAGGTTCTCACCCAGTGCCACAACTGCAGTTTCGTGATGTCGTAATGTCGTGAACGTCATGGTGACGCTCCAGTCGTTGGTGGCGAGCAATGGCCCCGAAGAATGTGATCACTATGGCGATGAGGGCGGGTGCGGCATGTACCAGGGCGATCTGCGATGCGGACCGTGCACGCTCCGCTACTGCGAGCCGATCGCCTGGACAAGCCACGCTGGGGCCACCGCAACGGCGATACCGCGCGCGTGAGCGTCATGGAACGAGCCCACTGACCAGAACCCACGAGATGGAACGAAGGGTAAATGACGAACGCAACGGTGACTCCGAGTCTGACCAGATAGAAGTCGCTCGCCAAAAGGAGAAATCGAACGGCGGCCAGTTCAGGAGTTGCTGGCTACTTCGCGAGGCTAATAACTTCGGAGGACCGATATCACGCGACCGAAGATAGTGACGTCGTTTGCGCGAAACTCCATCGGCTCCATGTCGCTGTTCTCGGGTTTAAGAACGATCCGGGTTCCCTGGGGGAAGTAGCGCTTGACCGTGGCTTCGTCACCCGGTATTCCCGCGACCACGATCTCTCCCGTGTTCGCAGTACTCTGGCGCTGCACGACGACGTAGTCGCCGGGCAGAATCCCGGCTTCGATCATCGACTCGCCGCGGACCTGCAGGACGAAGCTGTCGCCGCGACCGGCGAACTGCTCGGGAATCGACATCAGTTCGTGGCTGCTCTCGGTTGCGAGCACGCCGGTACCGGCGGCCACGTCACCCACGAAGGGGATGTGGCGGATGTGCTGATCGGGCACGGGGTTGTCGACGTCAAGGCGGACGGTGAGCGTTCGTGGCTGCTGCGGGTTCTTCTCGATGAACCCCGCGTTCTTCAGCACTTCTATGTGATTGGCGACCGTCGCCGGGGACTTGAGCCCCACGTGATCGCCGATCTCGCGGATGGTCGGCGGGAAGTTTCGCTCACGCTGGCAGGTGATGATGAACTCCAAGATCTGACGGCGCATCGGGGTGAGTACCTCAGCCATGTGGATCCCTTCCTAGGACGAACAGTTGTTCGTAGGATAGCCCATCGCGATTGGTTAATCAAACACCTGTTCGCGTGGAATACGCAGCGCGTTGGTCGATTGTGCAGAGGACTCAGGGATTCGTAGGGGTGCGCTTCTAAGAATTCGATCGGACTGCTACTCTTCTCCGATGGCCAGAGTGGCCTGAACATCTCTCAACCAGGGGGATTCTTCGTGTCACGCAGGTGACGAGAAGGAGAGCTGGTTGGGGAGTGATCAACACAGTTACGGAAGGACGAGCTTCATGAAGCTTAGTTTGAACAAGACGGTGGTTGCGGTGGCTTCCAGTGCCCTGCTGTTGATGGCGGTACCGGTTGTCGGTCTTGCTTCGACTGCTGGTGCGAGCGGACCCACTTTCGACATCGGATACGAAGGGCCCCTTACCGGCTCGGCCGCGCAACTCGGAATCAACATGGAATACGGCGTGCAGTTGGCCCTCAGTCAGGCGAACGCCCTTGAGAACCTCCCCTTCACGGTGCACCTAGTCAACCTTGACGACCAAGGGTCGGGCACGCTGTCGCCCGCCCAGGCCCAGGCGGCCATCGCCGACCCCAACATGGTTGCGGTGGTCGGTCCTGCATTCTCCGGTGCAACTCGTGCCGCTGAGCCCTACTACTCCGCTGGCAACATGGCGACGGTAAGCCCGTCGGCGACCGCGGCTCCACTGGCTTTCGGAACTAACAACAACTTCATGCGAGTTGTTGCCGGTGACGACGTCCAGGGTGCCGCTGACGCCAACTTTCTTGTCAAGAAGAAGCACTTCAAGAAGATCTACGTCGTGAACGACGCGTCGTTTTACGGTGCCGGTCTTGCCGCCGTCGCCGCTACCAAAGCCAAGGCTGACAAGGCCAAGGTCTTGACGGCCACGTACAGCGAGAGCAGTTCGTGCGGTGGCACTGCATCGGTGTCGCAGTACACCGCCGCCGCAACTCAGATCAAGGCCTCCAAGGCAACCGCCGTGTTCTACGGTGGCTACTACTGTGACCTCGGTCTGCTCATCGGTGCCCTGCACTCAGCTGGCTACAAGGGAGCGATCATGTCCGGTGACGGCGCGCTCGACCCCGCTCTGATCAAGGGCACGACGCCCCACAGCGCCGCGAATGGTGTCTACCTGAGCGTGGCCGGTGGCGGCAATGCCTTCTTGACCGGAAACCTCGCCAGTGAGTACCAGGCACAGAATGGTGCTCCGTCGGCCTCGACCGCGACTTACGCCGCGCAGGCTTACGACGCTACGAACATGATCATCGCAGCCATCAAGGCAGCTTACGCTGGCGGAACTACGACGGCCTCGGCATTGCGCCCCGCGCTGATCACCGGCCTGCACGCGTTGACCTATGTCGGCGTTACTGGCAAGATCAAGTTCCAGCCGAACGGTAACCTGGTCCGTAGTTCTGTCGTTGACTTCTCACAGGTTGTCAAGGGCAAGATCAAGGCAATCGGTCACAGCTGATCTAAAGCGGTTTGCATTGCACAAAGGCCGGGAGCGATTCGCTCCCGGCCTTTGTGCAATGTCTAGGATGTTGCGAGTCACGAGAAGGCCGTAGGGGAGTTTTGATTTCATTTTTCACTTCGCACTTCGCTACCTTGCGCCTCGAGTTCTGGGCGCTGCTCGTGGGGGGCGTCGCGAACGGGTTGATCTACGCCATGGTGGCCATTGGCTACACGATGGTCTATGGCGTGCTGCGCCTCATCAACTTCGCCCACTCAGAGATCTTCATGTCCGGGGGGTTCGGCGGCCTCTTTGTCTTGCGGGCACTCGTAGGCAACTCAACCCCGAGTGGCATGTCGTCCTTCGTCCTCGTGATCGTTGGTATCGTGTCCGGCGCGCTGGTGGGGGCTATCTTGGCGGCCTTGCTCGAGCGAGTGGCGTACCGGCCGCTTCGGCGTCGAAACGCACCCAAGCTCGCGTACCTGATCAGCGCGATTGGTGCCTCCTACTTCCTCTTCAACATGGCCGGGAAGGAATTCGGACGCTACAACTTGGCCGTTCCCCAGATCTTTAACGACCACCCGGTCTTCACCATCTACGGCGCCCCGGTGCAGTTGTACGCCATCATCGTCCTGATCGCCGGGCTGATCATGCTCGTCGTGCTCGACCGGATTGTCGCCACCACCAGATTGGGTCGTAGCATCCGCGCGGTCGCCCAGGACGCAGAGACGGCGTCGCTCATGGGTGTGAACATCGACCGGACCATTGCGACAACGTTCATCCTTGGGGGCGCTCTGGGAGGCGCCGCGGGCTTCCTCTTCGGATTGGGGTCCGGTGTGGTATTCACGATGGGCTTTACGCCTGCGTTGAAGGCCTTCACGGCCGCTGTGCTCGGTGGAATAGGGAACCTGCGCGGCGCGGTCATCGGCGGCCTGCTGCTCGGCCTCGTCGAGAGTTTTTCAGTGGCCTTCGTGAACGGTGCGTACATTGACGTCGTGGCGTTCGTCATCCTCGTCCTCGTGCTGCTCGTTCGACCCACGGGAATCCTGGGAGAACGGCTGGGGAGGGCGGCCTGATGCGAAGGGTGTGGGACAACCCCTTGGTTCGCCGATTGATGGCTTCGATGGCCATCGCCGTCGTCGTCGCGGTAGTGACCGGACCACCGGGGAGCTCAGAGAAGCCGTCCGCGGGACTGTCCGGCTCATTCGCCGAGAAGTCCTCGTTCTTCGGGCTATTCCAGACTCGGCGCTTTGTCGTCTTCGTGGCCTTCGCGCTCCTGTTCTGGGGCGCCTGGTCACTGTGGTTGGCGTGGGGTGAAATGGTGAAGTTCAGGTCGACGAAGTTGCTGCGCCGCCCGCGAGCGGTCACTGAGCGGCGCTCGATCCGCTGGAGCGCCGCGATCGTGCTCATCGTGATCGGATTCCTGCTGCCCACGTTCGTCCATGACCCCTTCTGGCAGACCGTGATGGTCGAACAGATTGCGATCTACGTCCTGCTGGCACTCGGACTCAATGTGGTTGTCGGATTCGCTGGACTCCTTGACCTTGGCTTCGTTGCCTTCTACGCCATTGGGGCGTATGCCACGGCGTGGGTCACTGGAGCGTTGCCTACCCCCGCTCCGTTCGGGGGTCCGATCAACCCCTTTTTCGCGATTCCGATTGCCATCGTCATGGTGATGCTCGCGGGCATCATCCTGGGTGCGCCGACACTGCGGCTTCGAGGCGACTACCTGGCGATCGTCACGCTGGGGTTCGGCGAGATCATCGCGATCTTCGCCAACAACCTCTACGGCATTACCGGTGGAGCAACCGGCACCAATCAAATACCCCACTTCTCGATCCATTTGGGACCGGTGAAGTACCTGTGGGGGCTGGCCCCCGTGCCGTACTACTACCTGGCGCTCGGTTTCGTCGTCTTATTCCTTGTCGTCTTCTCTCTGCTAGAGCACTCGCGCGTCGGCCGGGCGTGGACGGCGATTCGCGAGGATGAGGTCGCGGCGGAGTCGATCGGGATCAACCCGCTGAAGTACAAGGTGATGGCCTTTTCCATCGGTGCAGCGAGCTCTGGATTCGCCGGGGTCATGACGGCCGCCCAGACGAACTTCGTCTCTCCCACCTCGTTCGGGCTGCTTTTTTCGATCAACATTCTTGTCCTCGTGATCTTCGGTGGCATGGGATCCATCAAGGGCGTGCTGATCGGCGCAATAGCGATCCAGACGATGTCGATGTACCTGATTCACACTCCACCGGCCGGCTACCAGCCCCCCGATCTTTATATCTACTTGGGTGCCTTGCTCGTCGTGATGATGATCTTCCGCCCGGCAGGACTATTCCCCTCTCGTCGACGCAAGCGCGAGATCGGACTTGCCGAAGCTGGCGAAGGGCACATGGACGAGGTCCTGACCGGTGACGTGCCGTGACCACTGACAACATCTTCGACGTGCGCAACGTCACGCTCCGCTTCGGTGGGGTGGTGTCTTTGAGCGATGTCAGCCTCCACCATCAGCGCGGCGAAATTCTGGCGGTGATCGGTCCCAACGGGGCAGGCAAGACATCACTGTTCAACTCGCTGACAGGCGTCTACCAGCCTCAGGAAGGCGTCATCACGTTCACAGGTCGAGACGTCACGCCGATTTCGATCATCGGTCGAAAGGCCCACCGAGTGAGTTCGGCGGGCGTCGCGCGCACCTTTCAGGCATCGCGGATGTTCAGCGCCCTCACGACGTTCGAGAACGTGAAGATCGGCGCGGAGTCACACAAGGGCATCGGCGCGTTTGGCGCCATGGTGAAAGGTCCCCGCACCCGCCGCGGCGAAAGGGAGTCCGACCTCAAGACCATTGAGCTACTCAACTTCGTCGGGCTGCGTGACAAGGCCAACACTGTGTCGGCGTCACTCTCCTACGGAGACCGTCGCCGTTTGGAGATCGCCCGCGGCCTCGCGACCAATCCTCAGGTTCTGCTGCTGGACGAGCCCGCCGCCGGTACGAATCCCGCGGAGAAGATCCAACTCACGGAGTTGATCCGCAAGGTTCGCGACGAAATGGGCGTGTCGATTCTGCTGATCGAGCACGACATGAAGCTCGTGATGTCACTCGCGGAGCGGTTGTACGTGTTGAACTTCGGCAGCGTGATCGCCGAGGGGACTCCCGCGGAGATTCGAGCGAATACCTCGGTCGTCGAGGCGTACCTCGGTTCGAGCGAACACGAGCCAGAGGGGCTGATGTAATGCTGCAGGTCAAGGACGCGGTTGTTCGCTACGGAGCCATCACCGCGCTGCACGGGATCTCCTTTGAGGTCCAACAGGGCGAAATCGTCACGCTACTCGGGGCGAACGGTGCCGGCAAGACGACGACGCTGCGGATGCTGTCGGGACTGCACGCACCGTCGGGTGGTCAGATCCTCTTCGAGGGTCAAGACGTGACCTTGACGAAGGCCCACCAGTTCAGTGCCCTGGGTATCAGTCACGTTCCCGAGGGTCGTCGGATCTTCCCCCAGATGACGGTGGAGGAGAACCTCGAAATGGGGGCTTTCGTTCGCAGCGGCGGATTTGGTGATGACATCGAGAAGATGTACTCGATCTTTCCCATCTTGAAGGATCGACGCAAGCAGATGGGTGCGAACCTCTCCGGCGGGGAACAGCAGATGCTGGCGATTGCGCGCGCGCTGATGGCCCGGCCACGGCTCCTGCTACTCGATGAACCTTCGATGGGACTTGCTCCAATGATCGTCGAGACGATCTTCAAGATCATCGGCGATATCCGAGCTGAAGGAACGACGGTGTTTCTGGTCGAGCAGAACGCGGCGCAGGCGTTGCGCCTGGCCGACCGCGGCTACGTCATGGAAAACGGGCGCATCGTCTTCACCGATACCGCGAAGAACCTGCTGCATGATGAGCGTGTCCGTGCGGTGTACCTTGGCGAATCGGTCGAAGGTTCCTGAGCGAACGTGGAGGGGATGCCGGACCTTCACCCCAGTGCCCAGCGAGTCGCGGATTCGCTGATCGCGCGCGGTGTCCGCGGTCCATTTCGCCAGTTCGACGTCTCAACCAAGTCCTCGGCCGATGCGGCCGCCGCACTGGGCTGTGACGTGGGCCAAATAGCGAGTTGCCTCGTTTTCATGGTTGACGACGAGCCGGTCGTCGTCGTCAAGAGCGGGGCGTTGCGGGTCGACACCGCCAAGTTGCGCGAAGTCGCGAAGGGAACGGCCGTGCGTCAGGCGTCGCCCGGTGAGGTGCGCGCGGCGACCGGTCAACCCATTGGCGGTGTCTCACCGACGGGCTGGCCGAATTCACTGCGCGTCTTCATTGACGACTCGTTGGCCCAGTACGACCTGGTGTGGTCGGCGTGCGGTACGCCGAATGCGGCGTTCGCAACGACGTACGACGAGCTTCGCGATCTCACCGGCGCCATTCCGATCTCACTTCGTCCATCTTCCTAATTTCCGTTCACGACGCGACGGATCACGACCGTTGCGTTGCCGGAAAAGGAGACCAGATGGAGTATGAAGTAGGCGGCTACGAGCAAGGCCCGTGTTGGCGCGATGTGGCGGATGTGTTTGCCGCGGGAATCTCCAATGTGCTGCTCTACGGTCCGCCCGGCACCGGCAAGACCTTTGCGGCCCTTCGCTACGGCGTGGTCACTGGACAGGCGGAACGTCTGGTCTGCACCGAGGACCTGACCACGGGAGAGATCACCGGAACGTGGATACCGGTGGGTGAGGGGCGTTGGGAATGGCGAGAGGGACCGGCCATTCGCTCGTGGCGCGGTGAGGGTGGGCTCGGCGGACGTTTGGTGATCGATGAGGTCGATCGCGCGTCGGGCGACGCCTTGAGCACGCTGCTCGCCATGACCGACTCACCCGAGTCGGCACGCTGGCGCAACCCCGAGAGCGGGGAATGGGTACGACCCGGGCCAGACTTCTCGGTCGTGATGACCACCAATCTGGAAGATCTTGACGATCTGCCTTCTGCGCTTCGCGATCGCTTCGCGGTGTGCATCCGCATTGACCGCCCGCATCCGTCCGCG
The DNA here is from genome assembly GCA_003133665.1 of Acidimicrobiaceae bacterium. GTDB lineage: Bacteria > Actinomycetota > Acidimicrobiia > Acidimicrobiales > RAAP-2 > RAAP-2. The sequence continues at coordinate 41,305 of PKYK01000030.1, forward strand.
GTGCAATCGCTCAGCAGCGACCTGCGTGCGCCGGCGCTCGCGGGCTCGCTCGGCGAGCCACAGCGCCGGGTGTCGCTACGCAGCTTCTACGCATTCGATCAGTTGCGGCGCGGGTGCGGTGCGCAGCGGGCGGCCCAGTTGGTATTTGGCGACGACAAGGCCACGGGGGTGTTGGACGCACTGTCGATTGGGGCACTGCGTTGAAGAACGTTGCCATTTTCCCCGAACTCGTGACCGGTCGGGAGGATGACTTTGCGGCGCGAACCTGGCGAATTCACCAGGGCTCGACGCTTCGCGGCGAAGCGAGTTGCAATCTCACGGAACGGATCCTGGAGGTTCCGTTCGGCCACGATTCCCGTTCCAGAGTCGTGCGCGCCCACGAACTGATGCACGCACGGGTGAGTCCCCACGGACTCAGCTGGGAGACTCTCTTCGCCGACGTGTCACCGCGGGCGCTCGAGTGCGCCGAGGAGTATCGCGTGAATTCGCTCCTCGATCGACTGGGCTTCGACGTCGCACTGCTGCGCGACGGATCGGAGAAGAGCGGCGGTCGTCGCCTCGCCGAGGCGGGCGAGTGGGACCAGGCGGTGTGCTTTCTCCTGGCCGTGCTCGGCACCGGCTCCGAACGCGATTACTTGGCGGGGATCCGAGCGGGCAATCCGGCGTGGCTGCCCGGTCTTCGGGCGGTCCGCAAGCGAGCGGTTGCGTTGATGAGTCGTTACGCCACGGCGTCGATCGGGGCCACGCATCGTGACGACATGGGCGTGCCGATGGGCTACGCGCAGACCACCGTCGTGCTCGCGCGATTGCTCACCCAGTCGATGGTGGCGCGAGTACCCGAGGATCCAGAAGCGTTGCGCCAGTTCCGTCGTTCCCTCGAACCTGGTGGCCGGCGGCCACCGACCGGCCGGTTTGCCGAGTTGTGCTTTGCCGAGCAGGGCGAGATGCGCCGGCGCCCCCGCGCCTCGGGAGTTCGCCACTCCCGGGCCTCCACCACGGGAACGGTCATGCGCTTTCCAGGCCGACTCCTCACCGATGAGCAGCAGCGAGCCTTCGGACGAACGGCGCACCATCACGGTGGGATCGTCATCATTGACCAGTCGGGCTCGATGGATATCGACGAGTGCGATCTCGAAGCTCTGATGCGGCGGGCGCCAGATGCGTTGGTGGTGGGCTATAGCCATCGACCCGGTGATCGTGGCGTGACGGCGAACGCCTGGGTGCTCGCCCAGCGCGGCAAGGTGGCGGCTTCGTGCCCGTCAGGCAACGTCGGCAACGGAGTGGACGGTCCGATGCTTCGATGGGCCGTCTCCCAGCGGACCCGAGGCGAGCCGATCGTCTGGGTCACCGATGGGCAAGTCACCGACTCCCACGACCACCCGGACGAAGACCTCACCGGTGAGTGTGCTCATCTCGTTTCGCGACACCGAATCCGTCTGGTTCGACAACTACCCGATGCGGCTGGGGCCCTGGCGGGTGGGCAATCTCTGTCCCCTCGCCAACAGGGCTCCTTCGGTCGGGTCGGGCGGAAATTGCTCGAAATCAAAGGCATTTAGGGGCTCGCAAAACTCTGAAGGAAGGGCTTGCAACGAACAACTGTTCGCCTTATGATGTACGAACAAGTGTTCGTAGCATGTGAGGAGTCCGAGATGGCCGCAGTCCTGAGAGCAGAGACCGATCAGTTCCACGGGCTCGAGGCGCAACCGTTCCTGCACCTGGTGTCGATTGATCCTCAACGTCGCCCGCTGCGTACCGGCCGCTCATTGGCCCAGCGACGGGCCGCCCGAGCCCGCATGATGCAACGACGACGCCGAACGCTGGTGGTGCTCTCCCTGGTCGCGGGACTCGTCGTGTTGTCGTGGCCGGGTCACGCCTTTGGGGGCGTCACCGGCGCGGGACTCTCGACTGATCTCGCCAACAGCTCGGTGCTGGCTTCGGGCATGGAGTACGTGGTTCAACCAGGAGACTCGATGCATTCAATCGCCGAACTGATGAATCCCGTCGCCCCGTCGATTGCCCAATCTGATCTGGTGAGCGAGTTGGGTTCGTCGAACGTCGTGCCCGGCGAGCACATCCTAATTCCTTAGAATCTCAGGTATTTAGGTGTATCGTGAAGTGATGCGCTGTCCTTTCTGTGCGGCAGATGATGACCGCGTTGTCGATTCGCGCTTGGCGTCCGATGGCGTAGCGATACGACGACGCCGAGAGTGCGCGGCCTGCCTGCAGCGCTTCACCACCTTTGAGCGTATCGAGGAGATCGGCATCTACGTCATCAAGCGCTCGGGCGAGCGAGAGTTGTTCGACCGGGCCAAGATTCTGAGCGGCGTGCGATCCGCGTGCAAGAACCGGCCGGTTGACGAAGAGGTCATGGAGTCGCTGGTGCTCGCGATTGACGAATCGATGCGTCTGTTGAACCGCGACGTGACGAGCGAGGAAGTCGGGATGTCCACGCTCGAGGCGCTGCGGCTGGTCGATGACGTGGCCTACGTGCGCTTCGCGTCGGTGTACAAGGGCTTTGAGGGCACCGAGGACTTCGCTCGCGAGATCGGCATGCTCGTCAAGACCACCGCCCCTAAACTGCGCGGCTAACCATGCGCGCTCTTCGACTGCAGCCCAGCTCGGCCATGGCCATCTACGCCCATCCCGACGACGCTGACGTCGCCGCTGGCGGGCTCTTGGCGCTCTGGGCCAGCGAAGGCTGCGCCGTGCACCTGGTGGTGGTCTGTGACGGGGCCAAGGGTTCGCACGTGCCCCGCGCGGACTCGACCTTGCTGCGCGACGCGCGCCGCGAGGAACAGCAGTTCGCCGCCGACCTGCTGGGCGCCGCCACCGTGATCGGTCTCGATCGCCCCGACGGCGGCGTCGTCAACGACGAGGAACTGCGAGCGTTGTTGGTGGGGCTGGTGCGTCTGTACCGTCCCGAAGTGGTGCTTGGTCCCGATCCCACCGCGACGTTCTTCGGTGGCGTGTACGTCAACCACCGCGATCACCGCGAGACCGGTTGGGCGTTGCTCGATGCGGTGGCCCCGGCGGCGGCGATGCCGCTCTACTTTCCCGAACAGGGCGAACCGCACCAGGTCCGTCATCTGCTCTTGAGCGGCACGCACGAGCCCGACGTCGTGGCGGACGTGTCGCGCACGATCGACACCAAGGTCAAGGCCGTCCTGGCGCACACCTCCCAGCTCGCGGGTGACGCCGAGGCCATTCGCGAAGTCGTCTACGAACGCGCCGAGCAGGCTGGACGTCCGGTCGGTGTCGCCTTCGGTGAGGCCTTTCGCAGCGTTGAACTCGCCTTCTGAAGCTCCCTCGGTCGACGAGGCACCGATTCTCCACATCGACCTCGACGCCTTCTTCGCGTCGGTGGAGATACTCGACGACCCGTCCCTCGCCGGGCGACCGGTCGCGGTGGGCGGCGGAGGCGATCGTGGGGTCGTGGCGAGTGCCAGCTACGAGGCACGTCGATTTGGCGTGCGCAGCGCCATGCCGAGCGTGGTGGCGCGTCGGCTCTGCCCGGATCTGATCATGCTGCCCGGCCGCTTCGACCGCTACGAGGCCTACTCGCGGGAGTTTCACCGTGTGGTCCAGGACCTCACGCCGGACTTCGAGCCGCTCGGGCTGGACGAGGTGTTCGCGGACCTGCGCAGCCTGCGCCGTCTGCAGGTTCGCCCCGTGGCTGCGTCCGTGGCCCTTCGGGAACGAATCACGAACGAACTGGGTCTTCAGTGCGGGGTCGGGCTCGGACGGAACAAGCTCTTCGCGAAACTAGCCTCGAAGCGCTCGAAACCCCTGGTGGTCGACGGTCAACTCGTGGCGGGGCCCGGAGTGGTGTGGGTCAGTCCCGCCCTCGAGGCGCGGTGGCTCGAGGAACTGCCGGTGCGCGCCTTGTGGGGGGTCGGGCCAGCGACGGCGGCGAAACTGGAGAAACTCGGTCTCAACTGGGTGCGCGACCTCGCGCGCGTGGACGAGGCGACGCTCGCCGGCCACGTCGGCTCGGCCATGGCGGCCACGCTGGTCGCCTACTCCCACGGCGAGGATCGACGTGAGGTGGTGGTTGACCGCCGGGCGAAATCACTCGGACACGACCAGACGTTCGCCCGTTCGCTCCAGGGCCTCGGCGAAGTGGTGGAGGCGGCCCGGAGCCATGCGGCGGTGGTGGCCCGCGCGCTGCGCGGACACGACCGGGTGGCACGGACCATCTCCGTGGTGGTCAGATTCGATGACCTGACGAGCGTCTCGCGCTCGCAGACGCTTTCCTTTGGCGTCGACGACGAGGTCGCCATCGCCGCTATCGCCGAGGCGCTGCTGGGCTCGATTGAGATCCATCACGCGGTGCGCCTGCTCGGCATCCACGCCTCGTCCTTCCTCGAGCGCAGCCAGAATCAGATGCAGCTGACCTTCGGCCTGGACCCGGCCTCGCTCGATCCTCGCGAGCACGCGGTGCTGGTCTCCCACGATCGCCAGATCAGCCACGAGGCCTTGCGTGACGCCGTCGACGAGGTCCGCCAGCGTTTCGGTCGGGCCGCGGTTGGAACGGCGGGAGAACTGCGCGAGAGCGGCCTCGACATCGAGACCCAGCGCGGTCGACACGCCTTCGGGCCCGAGACCGGCCACGGCGGATCGTAAAGCCGCTCACCCGGGACGTCAGTGAACCGAGACCAGGGTGCCGATCATGGTGGAGGGCCAAATGGCCTTGGCTGAGTCGAAGGGCATCTCCACGCAGCCGAGACTCTGGGGCCAGCCGTAGGTGTAGCGGATGAAGCCGTGCAGGGCGTCGCCGCCGTTGAAGTACGAGACCCAGGGGATACCCGGGTCGCTGTAGTGCGAGCCGTCGGGGTTCGTGCCCGACATCGTCTGGGTCGTGTAGCGCAGATAGACCGGATAGGTGCCGAGCGCCGTCGGCGAGACCGAGATACCGGTGTTCACGAGGGTGTGGAAAGTGGCCCTGCCGGCGACGTACAGCGTGAGGTGTTGGGGTGTCGCCTCGGCGACGTCGACGAAGCTGTACGGATTCGGGTCGACCTGGTCCTGTTGCGCGGCCCGTACGAGGTCGTTCCAGGTGGTGGGGTCGGCCACGCCCGTGGTGGGCAGTTGGTGGTTGTTCTGGAACGACATCAAGGCTCCGGTCAGGATGACGTTGCTCGCGCCCGGGCGCCACTGCGCGCTGAGCCGCGCGGGCAGGTTCGGGTAGGTCCACGAGAACGTGCCGCTCGTCGGCTGGGCGGGGTCGCTCTGGGGAATCGTCGGCGAGAACGTCAGCGGCAGGTACTTCAGCGTGGCGAGGAGCTGCTCTTCCCACAGCACGTTGGTCGCCACGCTCGCGCTGAACGCGCGCACCCGGGTGAAGGTGCAACTCGTGGCGCAGCGTACCGACGTGGGTGCGTCGATGACGTAGCGAAGAAGAGGCTTCAGGTTTCCGGTGATGACGGCCTGCACGTCGCGGGGGCCGATCTGCTGCCACGCCGTCAGGAGGGCGGGTCGCACGGCCAGCCTCGGCATATCTCTGGCCTCTACGGGCACACTGAAATGGAGACGGACGACGGGCATCGTGGCGGTGATGGAAAGGTTCACCGAGCTGGAAACCGAAATCGCACTGGTGGCCTGAGCGCCCAGTGACGGGACGAGTGTCGCCGCCACCAGACCGGCACTCAGTGCCGCAACGGAGCGAAGTCGGTGGTTCACGCCCCCAACGTTAATGCCCGGACTTGCTCGCCTTCATGCAGCGTAGGATGAAGGCGTCGTGACGAGGAGCCCAGGTGAGCCTAGTGAAGTCCGTTGTGGTGATTCTGTTGGCGGTCGCCCTGGTCGTCGTGGTGCTCTCGGTGGTCGGCTTCGTGGTGTCGACCCTCACCTTCATTATTGAGGTCGCCATCGTCCTCGGGCTCGGAGTGCTCGTCTGGCGCTACGTGTTTAAGCGCTGAATCGAGGAAACCGCCGGAGTAGGATGGATTCTTCGGGCGGCGTGGCCGAGTGGTTAGGCAGGGGCCTGCAAAGCCCCGTACTTGGGTTCGAATCCCAACGCCGCCTCCGGTGGTCGTTGGCGTTTCCAGGCACTTTCGAGGGTTGGTGCAGTTTGTCTCGTGCCGCTACAGCAGCGTTTGGACCACCGATTCGCGGACTCGCCGGCCTCGTGCGGACCTGGTCAGAGCCCTAGAACTCCACACCACACAGTCCCTATTGACTCAATAGGAGTACGCGGGGCGCCACGCTCGTCGTCGTGATGAGGAACTCATGGATCACACCGCGGCGACCGTTCAAACCTCGAGGCCTTTCGGCTTGAGCACTACCCCAGCATCCTCGGTACGTTCAACCGAGCAACTCCAGGTTGACCCAGATTGCCTCAACCGGAACGTCGCCGACATTGGTCAACCGGTGGGGGCGGCTTGAGTCAAACGAGATTGAATCACCAGCAGTGAGACGGTAGGTGTCGAATCCCAGCGTTATCTCGAGGGTTCCGTTGAGTATGAACCCGTACTCGGTGCCGACGTGCCGGATCAGTCGGCCCTCCATGGTGGAACTTCCGCCGACGTCGTAGCGAACGAACATGAAATCGGTCTTCTCTTTCCGCGTCGCGGTCAGCGACTCCCAGGTGACCCCGGAATCGAGGACCAGAACCTTGCGTTCGTGTGGGTGCACGACCGGCGAAGAGGGCGTTGCCCCGCCTGCGTCGTGCGCAGCGGGTGACACTGCCGAATGACTGCCAAAGCTGGACACGGTACGCCACGAGTTGTTCGCCGCGTCTGTTCCCTCGTCAGGAGGCCCACTGGTGTCGGGCCCGCCGTGCGCTGCTTCACTTTCGAAGAGTTCGTCCGTGGCGATATCGAGTGCTGCGCAGATTGCGAACAGGGTCGCTACGGAGGGCTGCGCCTTGCCGGTCTCGAGCTGTGAGATGAACGAGGCGGAGACGTCCAAGTCTCTTGCGAATTGCCTAAGGGAAATGCCACGAGCCAGTCGTCGAGCACGCAGACGCGCGCCGACGAGGCCCGGTGCCACCGGGTTGCCGCTCGTGAGCTGCGGGCTCGCGGTTCGCGGCACCAACTGGCGACCTGCGGGCGTAGTGGAAGCATTGGAGGTTGTGGTGTTCCCCCGGTTGGGCGCTGCACCATTGGAAACCGGCATTGCCACCTCTCCCTGTCTTCGTAATGAATGTGATTCCGCCGACGTGAGTACGGCGCGCGGCACTGAAATGCAGTAATACTAACTGCCAAACAATAGAGAACTAGTGTGGATGTTCCAGTTTTGCGGCCAAGTGTTCCCACTCACGGCTAAACCGGTAGGAATGGCGGGCCGGAGGTTGCGGAGCCTGCACTTCGATCCATCGAACGAGTCCCGATCCCCGGTTCTCGAAGCCGTGATCGGCACCCACGCCCGCCCAGAGGACGTCACCGGGGTGGAACACTAGGGAGTTGCCATCTACCAACGCGTGGACCTCGCCCTCGACGAAGACGTAGGCCTCTTCGAACGGATGGTCGTGCGGATGGGCGATGGCCGTGGGTTGATAGTCGACGACGAACATCGTGTGGAGTTGGGCGCCGCGCTGTTGGTCGATCAGCATCTTCACGCTGATGCCGCTGTAGGCGAGCAGGGCCGTGGCCATGCTGGGCGACACGGAGGGCGCATTGACGTCCGATCCGCCGGCCAGCTGGCGCAGGTCCATCGACTCCGAATCAAATCGAACGGCGTTCTGATTGCGCGGGTCGCGCATGTCGGGCAGCTCGGGACGGGATTCGACCAACGACTCGCTTGTGAAGAAGGTGTCCTGGCGTCGTCCGTCGTCGATCTCGGCCGGCGACGCCATCTGCAGCCACTTGACCGGTCCGTCAATCGACCTCAGCGAATAGGTGGTACCGACGGGGACGGCGATGCCGTGGTTGGCATCAAGCAACGTCGTCTGACCGAGCGTCGTGACGGCGAGACTCCCGGCGAAGACGTAGATGCTGAACTCATACGAGTGAAGCGCCGGTTTCACGTAGCCGCCGGCGTCCAGGTGTCCCACGGACAGCGTCATGTGGGGCGAACCGGTCGCGCGGGCAATCAGGATCTGCTGCCGGTAACCAGACGAATGTCCCTCGTGCGTCGAGGGGGTCACTGCCTTGCTGTCATCAATCTTCGTTGCGTAATACATGTTCTCTCCAGTCCAGGGATCGGATCATTCGCACCACTGCCTACTTGAGGAGCCAGCCACCGTCCAGGGCGAGGTTCACGCCGTTGACGCCCGAGTTTTCGAGCAGAAACTCGACCGAGTGCACGATTTCCCGCATCGTGACGAGGCGGCCGAGGGGTGTACGGGAGATAATCTGACTGTTGTCCTTGTTTTCCCAGTACGGGCTGTCGCCGATGATGCCCGGGTGGATCGCGTTGATACGCACCGGGGCAAGTTCGCACGCGAGGGAGTGGACCAGGCCGACCACGCCGCCGTTCACAGTCGAAACCGTCGTTGATCCAGGGTACGGACGCTCCAGCGCCAGACCTCCGAAGACGACGATTGAGGCGTTTGACGTAAAGCGACTTCGAAGGACGTGGATGGCTTCGGTGTAGCCCACGAGTTTGAGGGTGACCAGTCGAATGGCACCGGCGACGTTGTAGTCGGCGATCGTGTTCGAGTCGCGCTCAATGGCTGGAATGACCAGGTCGTCGACCTGGTCGATGCCGGCCAGCGACTCGGCGATGGTCTCGGGCATGGACAGGTCGACGGCGATGCCGACGGTGCCGAGACCGATCTCTGCCGCCGCGCTCTGGGCGCTCTCCGTGGTGCGGCCGGAGAGATAGACCATCGCTCCCTTGGACGCCAACGTTTTGACGATCTCTCTGCCGATTCCCTTGGTTCCGCCAAGTACCACCGCGGTGCGGCCCGTTCTCGTTGACAGTTGCTCTGACACTGTTCCCCCTACTTCTGTTCAGTGGCATTAAACATAGCCGAATCTCTGCGGAGACGGTTGGACGAAGTACAAGACCCTGTCGAATCGGGCACCTCGCTCTTTCTTCCTGGCGGCAGTTGGGCCGGACCAGATGGTGCGCCGTTCTTCAGGGGGAATGTGGGCGGGTTTCGATGGCCTGTCGCTGGTCGGTGCCGTTCATCCGTCGCAAGGGGGGAGGTGTGTGAAGTAACTCTTGACAGCAGTGAACACGGTGCTACGCTCCTAGAACAATCGACGAATTGAATAGTGAGGTGTCATGAACAAGCCCATTAGTTCGACTGGGGAGTCGCTGGAACACGGTCGTTCGATCGTGTTCCGCAACGGTCTCGTCCTCACGATGGACAACACTCATCGCGTGCTGAAGGACTGCGACGTGCTCGTCGCGGGCGGCGTGATCAAAGAGATCGGCCAGGGCATCAAGGCTCCTGACGACGCACTCAACATCGACGCGCGGGGCGGGATCATCATGCCCGGTTTGATCGACACCCACCGGCACATGTGGCAGACGGCAATGCGCGGCTACGGCGCGGACTGGACACTGTCGCAGTACTTCGTCTGGTACTACCTGGAGCACGGCCGGAACTTCCGCCCCCAGGACATCTACGCGGGCAACCTGCTCTCGGCTATCGAGGCGATCGACGCGGGCGTCACGACGTCAGTTGACTGGTCGCACGGCCTGCAGACCACCGAGCACGCTGACGCGGCCGTCGACGCCCTGGAGGTGGTGCCGGGACGCTTCGTGCTGGCCTACGGCAACATCCAGCGTGGGCCGTGGGAATGGTCGGCCGAGAAGGAGTTCAAGGACTTCTACAGCCGTCGCATCGACGGCAAGGGCGACATGCTCGGCTTCCAGATGGCCTTTGACGTGACCGGAGATCCGGAGTTCCCCGAGCGCGCCGCATTCGAGGTCGCTCGCGAATTGGGCGTGGGGGTCACGACGCACTGCGGTGTGCGCGGGGCGACCGGCGACGACAGCATCCGTCTGATGCACGACAGTGGTTTCATGGGCCCTGACACGATCTTCGTCCACGCGTCGACGCTGTCCGACGACTCTTACCACCGGATCGCCGCCTGCGGCGGGTCCGCGTCGATCTCGACCGAGAGTGAGCAGAGCGCCGGACAGGGCTACCCCTCGTCATGGAAGCTCCGCCAGTTCGACATTCCGATCTCGATCTCCCAGGACACCTCCGTGTGGTGGAGTGCCGACCTCTTCACCGCGATGCGCACGACGCTCGGTGCAGACCGCTCGCGCCAGCACCTTGAGGCTCATCTGAAGGACGAGACGGTCACGCACCTTGACCTGCGTTGTGAGGAAGTCGTCGACTGGGCGACCCGGGGCGGTAGTAAGGCACTGGGGCTGGACAGCAAGATCGGCAGCATTGAAGTGGGCAAGAAGGCCGACATCGTGCTCGTCAAGAACGACGAGTCGCCGGTGATGTTCCCCCTCCTCAATCCCTACGGCCACGTGACCATGCAGGCGCAGCGCGCCGACGTCCACACCGTGGTGATCGACGGCAACATCCTCAAGCACGAGCACAAGTTGATCAACATCGACCTGGCGCGGGCGAAGTCCGCGGTCGAGGAGACCGTGGCCTTCCTGGCGGACACCATCGGGGAAGAGGCCTGGAACGCGGGCATGAACCCCGAGGTGCCCGAGAAGAGCAAGAAGGAAAACCCGTACCAGTACACGAAGTAGCGCCGCCGCTCAGCTGAGCGGGCGTTCGGGATGCCGGCCGCGAGAGCGGCCGGCATCCTCGCGTTCGGGGCGCTGCTGGGGTGTTCGATATGACTTGACACGTTCAGTGAACACCGCTAATGTCGTCCCCGTTGGCCGTGACACGGCCCCCGAAGGGGGCGGCGGCCAGCGGCGGTCGTACGAGTGGTGCGTCCGAAAACAAGGGGGGAATCAATGGTGAAAACCAGGATGCGTTGGCTCGTTAGTGTGGCCGTTGGGGCCATGCTGCTGTCCACGGCGCTGACGGGCTTCGGGGTGGCGGCGCAGGCCGCGGCCAAGCACAAGACCTACAAGGTGGCGTACCTGTCGTACGCCTTGGCGAACAGCTACGACGCTCCGATGCTGGCGGCCGCCAAGGCAGTCGCCGGGGCCAGCGGGGTCAAGGTCGTCGTGTTCGACGCGCAGAACTCCTACACCACGCAGGTGTCGCAGCTGCAGGACGTCATCAACTCAGGCCAGTATCAAGGCGTCATCGTCCAGCCGATCTACGGCGCTGCCCTGATCCCGACGGTCAAGCGGGCCATCAAGAAGGGGATCAAAGTCGTCAACATCGACCAGATCCTTGGGGCGAAGTACACCACCGACCAGATCCAGGTGCCGGGACTCTCGGGCAACGTGGTCTTCTTCCCGTCGAAGATCGGAACGCAGTTGGCCACGCTGACTAACAAGGCGTGCGCGGGAGCCAATCCGTGCAAGATTGGCCTGGTCCACAACTTCAAGGGCTACGAGCCGGACGCGGCCATCACGGCGGCCTTCACCTCGCAGATTGGCACGTACCCGAGTGACTCGATCGTTGCCGAGGCCGACGGTCTGTACCAGGTCGCGGCAGCTCTGACCCAGGTGCAGGACATGCTGGTTGCACACTCTGACCTGAACGTGATCGTCGGGTCGGACCAGGACTGCGAGGGGGCCCAGTCGGCCCTGACCGCGGCCAAGAACACGACGGTGAAGCTGGTGTGCTACGGAGCTAGCGCGGCCGGTCTTGCAGCCATCAAGAGTGGCGCGTGGTTCGCCGACGTGGCCCAGGCGCCGGCGACGGAGGGCCAGGTGGGGATGAGCATGGTCATCAAGGCCATGAAGACCGGCAAGAAGAGTGGTTCGAAGAACCCGGTCGCGGCCCTGCCGAACAACGGGATCCTCCTCCAGTCCAACGTCGGCAAGTTCACCGCCGAGTGGCCGGGCTGATCCCCGCGACACGAGGCACTGAAGAAGTCTTGTACGGACAAGGTGGTTCTGACTCAACATGTCTGTAGGGAACTCTGAGGAGCATCCCCCCCGGACCGCAGGCACTCCCGGCGACGACCTGGTCGTCGCCGGGGTGTCCAAGCGGTACGGGGGCGTCCCTGCCCTAAGCGATGTCTCGGTGACCATCGAGGCGGGCAAGGTCCACGCGCTGGTCGGCGAGAACGGCGCGGGCAAGTCGACGCTGGGCAAGATCATCTCCGGCGTGATCCAGCCCGATGAGGGGATACTGACCCTCGGCGGGCGGCCCCTCGTCCTGCGCTCGCCGCGTGAAGCGCTGGCGCACGGCATCGTCACCATCGCCCAGGAGCTCGCCATCGTCCCCGGTCTCACGGTGGCGGAGAATGTCTACCTCGGCTCGGAGGTCGCCACCGCCGGCTTCGTGCGCCGACGCGAGCTGCGGCGCCGGTTCCGTGAGCTGGCCGGCCGCGTGGGGTTCGATCTCTCCGCCGACGTCATCGCCGGGAACCTCTCCACCGCTGATCAACAGAAGGTGGAGATCATGCGGGCGCTGTCGCGCAACGCGTCGATCGTGGTGATGGACGAGCCGTCGGCGGCGCTCTCCAGTCAGGAGACGGCGGCGCTCCACGAGATCATCCGCTCGCTGTCCCGCCAGGGCACCGCGGTGGTGCTCATCTCGCACTTCCTCTCCGAGGTGCTGTCCCTCTCCGACAGGATCACGATCCTGCGCGACGGTCACCTCATCCGCACCGTCGAGGCCGCGGGCGCCACCGAGGAGTCGCTGATCGAGGGGATGCTTGGACGATCGCTGTCCGCGGCGTTCCCGGAGAAGGCGCTTGGCGAACCGGACGCGCCGGTGGTCCTCGAAGTCGACCACCTGAGGGCGCCGGGCGTGGCGGACTGCTCCTTCGCCCTGCGCCGGGGGGAGATCCTCGGGATTGCCGGACTGGTGGGCGCGGGCCGGTCGGAGCTTGCCCGGGCCATCTTTCGCGACGCCAAGGTCTCCGCGGGGACCGTGCGACTCGGCGGTGTCGAGCTCGCCGGGCACAGCCCGCACCGCTCAATCCATCGTGGTCTCGTCCTCATCCCCGAGTCGCGCAAGGAGATGGGCCTGCTCATGGGCCGCTCCGTAAGAGAGAACATCTCGCTCTCGCGACTCGACCTCGTGAGCCGGCTGGGCTGGATCGCGGCCCGCAGGGAGCGCCGCGCGGTGTCCCAACTCATGCAGAAGACCACCGTCAAGGCGGCCAGCATGGCGCTGCCGGCGACGATGCTGTCGGGCGGCAATCAGCAGAAGCTGCTCTTCGCCCGTTCCGTGATGTGTTCGCCCTCGGTGCTGATCGCCGACGAGCCGACGCGAGGCGTCGACGTCGGCTCGAAACGGGCGATCTACGACCTTCTGAGGGAGATGGCCGAGGACGGGATGGGGATCATCGTGATCTCTTCGGAGCTTGAGGAGGTCTTGGGGCTCGCCCACCGCGTCCTCGTGATGCGCCACGGACGCATCAGCGCAGAGCTCACCGGCGAGAACATGAGCCAGCAGGCCGTGCTCGCGGCCGCCTTCGCCGAGACGGCGCCACCTAAGGAGACCAGATGAACAATCAGATCGCTGAACACCAGGACCGGCTCGAGGAGGCGGACACCGCGCCCGCCGGATTCCGTGTGGGCACCGCGAGGCTACTGCGTTCGTGGCGCACGGCCGGGATCCTCATCCCCTTTCTCATCCTGTTCGCGGTCCTCTCGATCACGAGCCAGCCGTTCCTTCACACCTCGAACCTCATCAACATCCTTGACCAGCAGGCCGCGACCCTTTGCATCGCCGCCGCGGGGACCCTGGTGCTGGTCGCCGGCGGGATCGACCTCTCCGTCGGGGCGACCTATGGACTCTCCACCGTCGTAGCGGGTGAGATCGCCGCACACCACTCGCCCGCGCTCGCCATCGCCGCGGCCGTGCTCGTGGGATTGACCGTCGGCCTGATCAACGGACTCATCGTCACGGTCTTCCGGATCAATCCGTTGATCACCACCTTGGCGATGTCGTTCGTCATCGGCGGCGCGGCCGTCAAGGTGACCAGCGGGAACCTCATCGTCCTCTCGGCAAACTCCGGGTTCTACAAGTTCGCCAATGCGCAGTTCCTCACGGTCCCCAGTGCGGTGTGGATGACCATCCTCTTCGTCGTGGTGTTGGGCCTCCTGCTGTCGCGCACCACGTTCGGCCGGTACATCGTGGCGTCGGGGGGCAACGCCGAGGCCGCGCGCCTGGCGGGGGTGCGGGTGAACCTGATCAAGGTCGTGGCCTTCACGTTGAGCGGTGGCGCGGCGGGGCTCGGCGGGGTGATTGACATCTCCCGCCTGCTCAGCGCCCAGGCGGGGAGTGGCGGCAACGCCCTCGCCTTCACAGTCCTCGCGGGCATCGTGGTGGGCGGCACCTCGATCGCCGGTGGCGAAGGGTCGGTCTGGCGCACCGGTATCGGTGTGCTTTTCATCGCGCTGATCGGCAATGGCTTCAACCTGCTCGGGGTCGACCCGCTCTACCAGCAAATCGTCCTCGGGGTGATTCTGCTGCTCGCGGTGGGCCTCGACGCCTGGGCCCGTCAGCGTCGGCGCTAGGGCCCGCGAGAGTCGAATTCGAAACTAGGAGAAACTATGGGAATCCACACACACGGAAGCAACTCGGTCGACTGGGAGAGCCGCGTCGACATGCCACGCCTGCGAGAGGAGCGCCTCGCCAAGCTGCAGGCGGAGCTTGAGCGCTCCGACCTCGGGGCACTGCTGACCTTCGACTTCCACAACATCCGCTACATGACCGGCACCCACATCGGCACGTGGGCCATGGACAAGCTCATCCGCTTCGCACTGCTGCCGCGCGGGGGCAAGCCGATCGTGTGGGACTTCGGCTCGGCCGCCAAGCACCACCAGCTCTACAACCCGTGGCTTAGCGGTGCCCAGATCCTGCCCGACGGCACGGAGGTCCCGTACGAGGGTGCGCGCGCCGGCATCTCGACGCTGCGCGGCGCCATCCCCCCGGGCGCCGACCGGGCGGGCACGGTCGCGGCGAAGATCAAGGAGGTTCTGCACCAGTTCGGGCTCCAGAACGAGCCCGTCGGCGTCGACATCGTGGAGATGCCGGTCCTCGCGGCCTTCGCCAAGGAGGGCATCACCCTCGTCGACGGCCAGCAGGTCTTCCTGGAGGCTCGACGCATCAAGACGGTCGACGAGATCGGACTGCTCACCCACGCGGCGTCGATGGTCGACGCCGCCTACGAGGAGTTGTACACGTTCCTTCGACCGGGCGTGAAGGAGAACGAGTGCGTCGGACTGGTCAACAAGACCCTGTACGACCTGGGTTCCGAGCACGTCGAGGGCGTCAACGCCATTTCCGGCGAGCGGTGCTCACCGCACCCCCACGTCTACAGCGACCGGCTGATCCGTCCCGGCGATCCGGCGTTCTTCGACATCCTTCACAGTTACAACGGCTACCGGACCTGCTACTACCGGACCTTCGCGGTCGGCAGTGCCTCGGTCGCCCAACGCGACGCGTACACCAAGTGCCGCGAGTTGATCGACACCGCCATTGCGCTGGTGAAGCCCGGAGCGACCACGGCCGACATCGTCTCTGTTTGGCCCACGGCGCAAGAGTTCGGCTTCCCGAGCGAGGAGGCGGCCTTCGGTCTGCAGTACGGACACGGGATCGGCCTGTCGATCTGGGAACGACCGATCTTCAGTCGAATGATCTCCCTCGATCACCCTGAAGTGCTCGAAGAGGGCATGGTGTTCGCTCTCGAGACCTACTGGCCCGCCAAGGACGGATGGTCGGCCGCTCGAATCGAGGAAGAGTTGGTGGTGACCGCCACGGGGTGTGAGGTGATCACGAAGTTCCCGGCCGAAGAACTTCTTGTTGCGGGTAAGAGGTACTACGCAGCGGGGGGAGAATTCATGGGGCTTAGGGAATCGCAGTCGAACCTGAACACGTCGTGGGGGCAAGGTAAGTCGAAGTAGTCCCATTCGGTTGAAATGCCATGGATGATGCGTATAGGTAGGTGTCGGCGAGGAAAGGTTGCAGATATGGCCGATCTCGTTGACGCCATCCGACAGACGGCGCCATCAACGAGATCCCAACGCGTGTGACGACTTTCAATTGGCGGTGTCCCATGCTGCCAGCTATTGGTGACCCGCACTCGGCTATGGCGAACTCCAGGGCGGTCGGGCTGCGGGCCAACTGAGGACATCAGTGTTCCGAACGTCGCGACCAATCCAAGTTGTGCTTCAGCCCGTGGCGAATTGCGCGCTCCAGAAACGTGGAGACTGAGGTGGTGGGACAGGCGCTCAGTAGGGACTCTCGATTGCTGGTGGCGGGTCAGGCAGTGCGTGGGCTCGGTTACGGCTTCACGGCGGTGGTGCTCGGTTCGTTGCTGGCGACCAGGGGAGTGAGCCCGATGCGGGCGGGAGTACTGCTCGCGGCACTGATCGCTGGAAGCGCGGCGGCGTCGCTCGTAGTGGGCGCGTTCGGTGACCGCTTCGGTCGTCGACGCGCGTACGGGCTGTTCTTCGCGGGGATCGGGTTGGCGGGTGCGGTCGTGGCGACGAATCCACCGATGTGGGTCCTGTTCGTCGTGGCGTTGACCGGCACCTTGTCCACCGACGTGGTTGACAACGGGGCGGCGACCACACTGGAGCAGGTGATGTTGGCGGTCGAGGACGCGGGCACGAGTCGGGTCTACGGGTGGTACAACGCCGCGGGTGGCGCGTTCGGCGCCATCGGCGCCCTAGGCGCCGTGGTCGCGGGAGCGCGAAGCACGGGCGCCGACGTGCACGCGTGGCTGTTCGCGGCACTGGTACCGGTCGGCCTGATCGGCGTGGTCTGCGCGATGGGCCTCACGCCGGCAGTCGAAGCGAGCGGGGAGACCCCCGGCGGTGACGGGACCGCAACGACGGGACGGGCCAGACTGGGAACCTCGCGCAAGGTGGTGCACCACCTCGCGGCGTTGTTCTCGGTGGACGCGGCCGGCGGTGGCTTGGTGACGACGGGCTTCCTCTCGTACTACCTGAGCACCCGTTACGGCGTGTCCCTCGCCACTCTCGGATGGCTCTTCTTCGCCGTGTCGGCCCTCCAGGCGGTGTCGGTGCTCGTGGCACCCCTCCTCGCGCGGCGCTACGGGCTGATCCCCACCATGGTGGGGACCCACCTGCCCAGCAACGTACTCTTAGCGTTCATGGCGTTCGCACCCACGTTCTGGCTGGCGGTCGTGTTGTTGTTGGTCCGCACCAGCCTGTCGCAGATGGACGTGCCGACCCGCCAGGCCCTGGTGATGAAGGTCACGACGCCACCCGAGCGCACGGCCGCCGCCGCGGCCACCAACGCGGCGCGCTATTCAGTGCGGCCGGTTGCCCCGCTGCTGGGCGGCGTCCTTCAGTCGGTCAGCATGGGGGCACCCTTGCTCGTGGCGGGACTGGTGAAAGGTAGCTACGACGTCGCACTGTGGAGGTGGGCACGCCGTTCGTCAGCCACCGGGGAGAGCGCCCGGTCGAGTTCGCCGCGCCATTCAAAGGGGACCGGCGAGGAACGACCATGAAGTGGGTGACCAGAGAGCGGCCGAAGACCGACCGGATCGCCTGTCCGTGGCTCATTCGTCGGTTCATCGATCCCGAGGCTGAGTTCGTCTTCGTGCCGAAGGACCAAGTGCTCGCGGTCGCCGGGAAGATTGGTGGTCACTCGTTCGATTCCCCGGGCGCCGAGTACACGCACACGCTCGGTAGCGACGGTGCCGAGCGGTGCACCTTCGAGACCCTGATCGTCGAGTACGGCCTCGGCGACGACCGCGCGCTCGTTCGTCTGGCGAAGATCGTTCATGCGGCCGACGTCAGCGCCGACGTGGACACCGACCCGGCGGGGCACGGGCTGCTGGCCATCGGCATCGGCGGCCTGCAGATCGAAGCTGACGACCACCGATTGCTCGAGAGGGCCTCCTTCGTCTACGACGCTCTCTACGGGTGGTGTGAAGACGCGATGCGACGAACCCCTCCGCGTTGACCCGGGGTTCGCGCCCGGAGAGGTTCGCCGGCGCAGTCGGCAGATATCGGTGGTGACGGACCGGGGTCAGCCGCCGCTCGGCGATGCGTCAATCTGGGCATCATTGAGGCAGCGAATTGCACCGTCCATCCCTCTGGTATGACATCGCGGTCCCTCGGAGGCATGGATTGTTGTGCGCTCGCGAAGTGGGTCCATGCCCACGAGGTCTCGTAGGTTAGGGGTCGTGCCAGAAAGTGAAGCGCCTGACGAAGGAACGAGGCCGGTCGTGAAGCCGGCACCCGCTCTCGCGCGGGAGCTGGAGGTGGGCGGATTGACACCTCAGGAAGTCGAAGAGCGTGTTCTCGCCGGGCTCGTGAATACTGCTCCGAAGTCGCCAGGTCGTTCTCTCGGTCAGATTGTGCGCGCTAACACCCTGACACGTTTCAACGCGATCCTTGGTTCGCTCTTCGTCGTGGTCGCAATTGTCGGGCCTGTCCAGGATGGCTTGTTCGGCCTGGTCCTCGTCGCCAACACCGCGATCGGTATCACGCAGGAATTCAGAGCCAAGTTGACTCTGGACCGCTTGGCCATCCTCAGCGCCCCAATAGCGCACGCACTGCGCCGCGCTGCTTCCGGTGCGACGAGTGCGTCCGATATTGCCGTTGGCGACGTGGTGATCGATGATGCTCTCGAGCTGCGGCCCGGCGATCAGATACCGGTCGACGCCGTCGTGCTGCAGTCATTTGACCTCGAGGTTGACGAATCCCTATTGAGTGGCGAGCCCGACGCCGTCGCAAAGGCAGTCGGTGACCCCGTGATGTCGGGAAGCTTCGTCGTCGCGGGAAGTGCGCTAGCGCGCGCCACCGCGGTGGGGGCGGGCTCGTACGCGATGCGCCTTCAAGCCGAGGCCACGCGATTCAGCCTGCTGCGCTCCCAGCTCCAGTCGGGCACGAACTCGATTCTCCGGATGGTGACGTGGGTGATGGTCCCCGTCGGAGCAGCTCTCATCGCGAGTCAGTTACTTCGCAGCCACCAATCGTTTCGTGACGCAGTCCGCGGATCCGTCGCCGGAGTCGGCGCCATGGTTCCCGAGGGCCTCGTCCTCCTGACCTCGATTGCGTTCGCCGTCGGCGCGATCCGCCTGGCGCGTCAGCGGGTACTGGTGCAGGAGCTGGCGGCCATCGAAGGCCTGGCGCGCACCGACGTCCTCTGCATCGACAAGACGGGAACCTTGACCGCGGGGGGCGCGACCTTCGAGCGCATCATCCTCGCCTCGGGCCACGAAGAGAGCGTCGTGAGCGGTACCCTGGCCGCTCTGTGCGCGGCGGACCCGGCGCCGAACGCGACGATGCAGGCGCTCGCTCGCGGACTCGGCGACTCGCAGGACTGGGACGTCGTCAACCGGATTGCGTTCTCCTCGGATCGCAAGTGGAGCGCCGCAAACTTCAAGGATCACGGATCGTGGGTCCTCGGCGCACCCGACATGATCGCGGATCGACTGCCCGATGAACTTGAGGGTGAACGTCGTCGCCACGAGGCCGCGGGACATCGGGTCCTTCTTCTCGCGCGAAGCGACGAAGCGGTGCACGTGGACGACGTCCTCGCCAACCTGGTGCCTGCGGCATTGGTCGTGTTCTCGGAGAGGTTGCGCGCCGAGGCCGCCTCGACCATTGCGTTTCTCATGGCCCAGGGGATATTGGTGGTGGTGCTGTCGGGCGACGCGCCCGGGACCGTCGCGGCAATCGCCTCGAAGGTCGGCATTGCCATCGACGGCGAACCGTGTGACGCGTCTGAACTCGCGGCGGGCGACGCGTCGATGGCGTCAGCGCTGCGCTCGGCGAACATCTTCGGTCGGGTGCGCCCGGACCAGAAGGTCGAAGCAGTTCGGGCACTCCAGGCGCAAGGTCACGTCGTCGCAATGATCGGCGATGGTGTCAATGACGTGCAGGCGTTGAAGCAGTCCGACCTGGGCATCGCGATGGGGTCGGGAAGTCAGTCGAGCAGGTCCGTTGCGCGCATGGTGCTCCTCGACGATTCGTTTGCGGCGGTTCCCCATGTGCTCGCTGAAGGTCGCCGGGTGGTCGCCAACATCGAGCGGGTGGCGAACCTCTTCGTCACGAAGACGGTCTACGCCGCGCTCCTGGCCGTCGCGGTGGTCGCTCTCGGCATTCCGTATCCGTTCTTCCCGCGGCACCTCACCATCGTGAGCACGCTCACCATCGGTGTGCCCGGGTTCTTTCTCGCCTTGGCGAAAAGTGCACCTCGAGCCACTCCCGGCTTCGCCGCGAAAGTGCTGGCGTTCACTGTTCCCGTGGGCACCATCACAGCAGCCGCGACGTTGAGTGTCTACGAACTGGCCCGGATGTCGTCAACGATGACGGGCAATCAACAACGCACCGTGGCAATGCTGGAACTGTGCATCGTGGCCCTCGTTGTGCTTTTGCTCGTGGCGCGACCACTGAACTCTGCGAGGGTCACGCTGATGGCGTCAATGACCGTTGGACTCGGGGTCACATTGGTTCTGCCGTGGTCGCGACGTATCTTCGCGCTACAACTTCCAGACCGAGTCATGACGCTGGTCGTCGTCGCGGTGGCTTCTGTCGCAGTTGCTCTTCTGCTCGTCGCCCAGGCCAAGTGGACCGAAGAATGGGGTCCGGTCAGGTAGCCATCGACTGACTACGCGATGGATTGAGGATTCCCGGCCGCCGAATGGTGCCCGTTTGAGTTGATCGCGAGCGGTTCATTACGGGCATGACAGCGCATTTGGGATCTGCAGCAAAGCAGGCAATGTGGGCTGTGAAAGGCGAATCGATCAGGCCGGTGGAGTCACTGAACAGTGACCAGCGTTCCGATCGGTGTGTGGGGCCACAGAATCGCGGCGTGGGTGAAGGGCATCTCCACGCAACCAAGACTCTGAGGCCAGCCGTAGCTGTAGCGGATGAAGCCGTGCAGGGCGTCGCCGCCGTTGAAGTACGAGACCCATGGGATACCCGGATCGCTGTAGTGCGATCCGTTGGGGTTGGTGCCAGACATTGTTTGGGTGGTGAAGCGCAGGTACACCGGGTACGTGCCATTGTCGGTGGGCATGACGGGAATGCCGGTGTTCACGTAGGAGATGAAGGTGACCCTCCCGTTTTGGTAGAGCTTCAGAGTCTCGGGAAGACTCTTCTTCACGTAGACAACGTTGTAGCTCATCGGATCAACTTGGTGTTTTCTGGCTGCGGCGACGAGCACGTCCCAGGTCGTCGTGTCCATCGCCCCCGTCGTCGCAAGATTGTGGACGGACTGGAAGCGCATCAGAGCACCTCGAAGAATCACGTTGTTTGTTCCCACGCTCCATTGTTCCCTGAGGGCGGCTGGCAATGACCGGAATCGCCACGCGAACGACCCCCTTTGCAGTTTCGTCAGGTTCGGGACCGTCATCGTGGTCGTTGGTGCCAATGAAGTCGTCGTCGTAGACGTTGTCGACGTTGATGTTGACGTTGACGACGGAATCGTTGTCGTTGTCGTTGTCGTCGATGTCGTCGATGATGTAGTCGTTGTCGCCCTCACCGAAGCCTTGAATGACAGGGGCAGGTATCGAAGCGCCGCGAGTATCTGGTCCTCCAGTTTGATGGAGAAGGCGACCTTCGGTATCCGGCTCGATCCGGAGCGGATCGAACATTCGCTGCGACAGCCAATGACCCCTGGAATTCGCAGTGCGTGCGGCTTCGATGGGAGCGAGTTTGACGAACGGGCAGTCGCTAACCTCTGAGCGACATCGATGACGATGGAATTTCGGCCGGCCGCGTTCGCGACCGGAGCGAAGGCCAGTAGTCCGGCCACGATCGTGCCCGCCGCCACCGTAGAGAACGTCCCGCGCTGATTCAACTTCATTGGCCAAGGATACTGGGCAATAGATGTTTACTGATCCGCGGCGGGCGTCCAAGAGGGACGTCAGAACCTGAAGCGAGGGGTCGG
This sequence comes from Acidimicrobiaceae bacterium, assembly GCA_003133665.1. Lineage (GTDB taxonomy): Bacteria > Actinomycetota > Acidimicrobiia > Acidimicrobiales > RAAP-2 > RAAP-2. The sequence continues at coordinate 63,128 of PKYK01000030.1, forward strand.
GGAAGTGGGAGTGTCATTGGGGCCGGCGTCGTCGAATCCGTCGTCAACCATCTGGGTAGGGGTGACCTGGAGGGGCGCCACGACGCTGAATTCGACAATCGGTGATCTGAGCGACGGCCCGTGGAAAGTGGTGCGGTTCAAGCGCCGACTCCCATTGACCGACGTCAAGACCCAGCCGGTTGCGTGTCGCTGAACGGTTGGGCCAGCTCGTGCGGGCATAACCTCTGGTTAGCGGTTCTTTCAGGTTGAGTCTTTCGCAGAGGCCTCTCCGTGCCAGAATCGTCCTACGACAATCAGCAAAGTACGCCGATGAAGACTCTCTCGAAATACCATTTACACCCAGGTCCGCTACGCGTGGTCTCCTTGAGCGGTGTCCTCGCCGGACTCCTCTTGGTCATAACCCCCACCATCGCCACGTCGTCTCCGTCGTCGTCAACGACGACGTCAGCAGTTCCTCCCACCTCATCGACCACCACCACGATCCCGTCGTCGACCACCACCACCACGATCCCGTCGTCGACCACCACCACCACGGTCCCGTCGTCGACCACCACCACCACGATCCCGACAACCACCACGACGACAACCATCCCGGGGCGATCCGATTTGCCGTGGCCGAGGCAAGGAAGCGCCGCCGTCGCTATTCCTCAACTCTCGGTCGCGGCCTCCTCGCAACCACAGTTGCGCCGGCCGATCGCCAGTCTCACCAAGATGATGACGACGTGGGTCGTGCTGCATCGACTTCCCCTGACCTACGCCCAACGCGGTCCGTGTCTCATCGTCACCGCGAACGACGTCGCGCTCTACGACCATGACGTAGCGTCCGGCCAGTCCAACGTCAAGATTGTTCAGGGCATGACGCTGTGCGAAGGTGTCCTCTTGCGCGGACTGTTGGTCCATTCGGCTGGCGACTACGCCCAACTGCTGGCTTCGTTGATGGGTCTCAATGAGTCGCAGTTCGTCGCCATCATGAACCGCGACGCAGCTGCCCTGGGGCTGCGTCACACGCACTACGCCGACTACACGGGGATCTCGCCCGGCAACGTCTCGACCGCGCTCGAGCAGGCCATCCTCGCCGTAGACCTGATGGCCAACGAGCCGATCGTGCGGAGCATTGTCGCCCTCACCCAAGTGGCCCTGCCGGTGGCTGGCGTGGTCACGTCCTATACGCCGGACATCGGCCAATACGGTGTGATAGGAGTGAAGTCCGGATTCACCAATCCCGCCGGAGGCTGTGACGTCATGGCCATCAACGTCACCATCAACAACACGGTCATCACCACGTACGCCGTCGTGTTGGGCCAGCACGGTGCGAATCCGCTGGCGCTGGCCGGTCAGGCCGCCCTGACGCTCTCACGCAGGCTTCGTTCGTCGCTCCGGGTCGTTGCCACCCCGTCGGGTAGGAGCGTCACGTGGGCTGGCTGGCGCGGCGATCTCGCAACCCCGTCGACGCCCGCCATCGCGAAAGCTCCATGAAGTCGTTGGCATTGGGCCGCCAGCGCCTACGAACGAGAGCCGCGGGCGATCATTCCGGGCTTGGCTGACGATCCGTTCCGGTAAAGGCCTCAGCTAGCGGTAGTGACGGCGGCGCTTGCGGGTATTGGTGAGCACCGAAGGTGCCCACCCGGCGTCCTCGGAGTTTACATTCGTTCCCGGCGCCACAATCTGGTCGATGCGGTCGAGCACCTCAGGCTCCAGGCGGACTGCCGGTGCGGTCAGTTGGGATTCCAGTTGCTCCATGGTGCGAGGTCCGATGATGGCGGCACTGATCGCGGGGTGTTCGAGGACGAAGGCCAGGGCCAGTTCGATCAGGCTCAGGCCGGCATCGTCGGCCACGCTCGCCAGTTGCGTGACGGCTTCGAGTTTGCGCTGGTTGCCCGGCAAACTGAGGTCGTAACGAGCGGGAATCCGCGCGGCGCGACGGCTGACGTTCTCCTTGCCTGCGCCGAATCTTCCCGACAGCCAACCACCGGCCAGCGGGCTCCATGGAATGACGCCCATCCCGTAGGACTGGGCGACCGGCAGCACGTCACGCTCAATTCCCCGCACCAGGATTGAGTAGGGAGGCTGTTCGGTTCTGAATCGCTCGCGCCCGCGTCGCTCGGCGACCCATTGGGCTTCGACGATCTGCTCGGCGGGAAACGTCGAACTGCCAAAGGCGCGTATCTTGCCCGCGTGGACGAGGTCGCTCAACGCCCCGAGCGTCTCGTCGATGTCGGTTGACTCGTCGGGTCGATGAATCTGGTAGAGGTCGATGTAGTCAACGCCGAGTCGGCGCAGGCTGTTCTCGCACCCGGCGATGATCCAGCGGCGCGAGTTCCCTTGCGCGTTGGGATCATCGCCCATGTTGCCGTGAACTTTCGTCGCCAGCACCACGCGCGAGCGATCGATCGTCGCCAGGGCCTTGCCGACGATGACTTCGGACTCGCCCTGGGAGTAGACGTCCGCGGTGTCGATGAAGTTGATTCCGGCGTCGAGGGCACGATGGATGATGCGGACCGAGTCATCGTGGTCCGGATTGCCCCAGGCCCCAAACATCATCGCGCCCAGGCAGAGCGGGCTTACTTTGATACCGGTGCGACCAAGAGTGTGAAGATCCATGGGGCAACCTTATGACCCTTTAGCGCCGATTGCCCATGAGATTCTCAAGGCGCTCTTCCCGTTCTCGGAGATCGACCAGTGACGGCCGATGGCCATTCTCCGCACCTTCGACCTCCATGGGAGTGGAGGGCGGCGACAGTCGTTCGGCGTCAGACGCCGAGGCTTCCCCGAGCTGCCTTCTCGAAGAGGCGAAAGGGCAAGAGTCTCTTCCCGATGAGGCCGAAACGCTCGTCAAACTTGCCCACCGACACCCGCCGGGGGGCTCGTCGAGCGTCTAGAACGCGCTCGACCAACTGGGCGACGTCCTCGGGGGTGGCGCCGTATTCCTCGCCGCGCTCCATCTTGGCGATGGCCTTCTCGCGGGCACCGGCGTAGGGGTCATCGGGAGGGACGGACACGGTGCGTCGGTTGATCGTGAAGTCCGTCTTGAAGTTCCCGGGCTCTACGAGCGTGACCTGGACATTGAAGGGCTCGACCTCGTACGCCAGTGACTCACCGTATCCTTCGAGGGCGAACTTGCTGGCGCTGTAGAACGATTGGAAGGGGATGCCGATAACGCCCCCGATCGAACTCACCAGGACAATGCGGCCACCCCTCTCTTGTCGTAGTGCCGGCAGCGTCGCGTTCACGACGCGAACGGCGCCCCAGAAATTGGTCTCCATCTGGGCTTGGGCATCGGCAATCGGCGTCTGCTCCGCCGACCCGGCGAGTCCCCACCCGGCGCACGCCAGCAGTGCGTCGATCTGGCCGTGCTCGGAGAGGACATCTCCGACGCCCTGGTTCACCGAGGCCTCGTTGTCGACGTCCATGGTCAATCCTCGCCACGAGCCGCTCGAGGTGCCGCGGCGACTCGCGCCGATGACGGTCCAGCCGGACTGCTGAAGCCGGTCGGCGCACGCGCGACCCAGCCCAGCCGACGCGCCAGTTACCAGGATCACTTTCTTGCTCATGACGCCAACTCTTACCCATCGGTGCCGAGGCGTCAAGACGTAGAAGGTCCGGCGACTGCTGGGACCAGTTCGTCTGGAGAGTCGTGCGCATCGATTCGGGTCGGCCAGCGGACTTTCGAATGAAGTGCGGTATTTTGTTAGGCGATGGCGTCGCACATGTCACAAGAGGCTGCAAAGGTAGATCCGTGGTGAAGAAGATTCTCCAAGTGCCCGAACTGATGGTGGGCTTTGACACGGAAACCACCGGCCTCGACGTCGCCTCGGAGCAGGCGATATCGTACGGATTCTGCGTCTACCGCTTTGGTCGTCCGGTTCGCAGCGAACATTTCTACGTGGTACCGGACCGACCCATTGCGCCAGCGGCACGAAGGGTCCACGGCCTCTCGGTTGAGGACATAGAGGCAAGACGGTCGACTGAAGAGGTCCTCTCGGTTGAGGCCGGTCTGACTCGCGCGGTGAAGTTTCTGCGCGAGTATCACCAATTGGGCGCATACTTCGTGGGCGCAAACGTCGTGCGATTTGACTTGGAGATGCTGCGTCGCAGCGCCCAATCAGTACTCGGGAACTCTCTCAGCGGTAGAGATTTCGACATTTCACTGTTGCGGACAATCGACGTCATTGAACACGATCTCGTCATTGAGCCGAGCCGCGAACTTCGTCCGCGGCGAGGGCTGGAGTTCCTCTGTGCCCACTACGGCGTCGAGCCGGGCAAGCATCACGCGCTCAATGACGCTCGTGCCACCGTGGAGGTGTTCATCGAGCAAGTGATTCGCAACAACGCCGGGCAGATGGCCTTGGACCTGATGACATGCGTGGCCGAACTCGACGAATCGATCGAAACGCGCTAGAGAACCGAGTTCGAGGTTTTCTACTTTCTCGTTGGGTGGTAAGGTGGCACCCTTAGGGGCCGTTGGCGCAGTCTGGTAGCGCACTTGCATGACACGCAAGGGGTCACAGGTTCAAGTCCTGTACGGCCCACTATTGTCCGAGATACTCGGCGTCTCGATGTCGGCCCACTGCTATTTTTAAAGGGTTTTCGTGGCATGGTCGCGTCCAATCCCCGTCAGATACTCGAGTATCTTGGACGATTCGTCGAATAACTCGGACGATTGCCGGTGCACCGCACTGGCTGCACCGCTCTGCACACCCTTCTCCTCGCGTGCTCGTTGGTTCCCGGACCCGGGCATGGGGCGGACCCGGCCGTGCAGCCCCGGTGCGTGATGGTGCAACTCTCCCAAGCCTGAACCCGTCGCGCCGTAAAACACGGCGACTGTCCCTCGTGGCAAATCGGCACCGTACTCCCTGGCTCGGCGATCGTCGCCGCGCCAAGGAGGAACTGACATGACTGAGACTCTGTATCTCACCCGACAGGAGGCGGCGGAGGTCTGCGGATGCTCGGTCGACACGCTGCGCCGTGACGAACGAGCGGGCCGGCTGCCCAATCGTCGTGCGCGCGCCGACGGCGTCGTCGAGATCGCCACCGCGGACCTCGTAGCGTGTGGTCGCCTCGACCCGTTCGGTGCTACCGCGCCGTTGCACGACATCGCTACGAAGGGCCGAACGGAGCGCGAACTCGCCGACGCCCGACACTGGCTCGCGGTGAAAGACGTGCAGATCGACGCGTTCGGTCTTCGCGCCAAGTCCGCAGACGAGGAGATCGCCTTTCTTCGCAGCATCCTTAGACAGCGGGCCAGCTGATGGGAAAGCCCCGCACTGGATCAGTGCTCCCGCGTGGCGACCTCTGGCGCGCCAGTGTGCCTCGCCTCGACGATCCGAAGAGGCGCCTGGAGACGACCTTCGCGATAGAAGCCGACGGCTGGGCTTGGGTGAGGGACCAGCTGGAGCGGCTCGCTCGAGGGCTCGCACCCGTCCTGCCCGTGCGTGAGACGGTGGCGATTACCGGCGACGTCGAGGTGACCCAAACGTCCTTCGCCGCCGTCGGCTGGGCCTGGTACCGCGAGCGCTACGAAGAACTCGAGCGTGCCGGCGCCGATCGAGCCTCCGATATCTATCGCGACGTGAAGTTGCACCTCGTTCCCGCCTTCGCAGATCTCTTCGAGTGCGACCTGAAGAAGGGGCGCCAGCGGATCGTCGACTGGCTGCGAGCCATGTCGGGTAGGAAGCCCCTCACTCCGGACTCGCCGTACGTGCCGGACGCAAAAGGCTACGCGCAGTCGACGGTCACCGGGATGCTGTGGATCATGCGCGAGATCATCGCTCACGCTGGCAGCGTGGGGATTGACGTACCCGACTTCATAGCGGGCAAGACGATTGTCGCGCTCGAACCCGTGGGCCGCACCGGTCGAAAGGCGGTCCTCGTCACGCTCGGCGAAACCGCTCGTCTGGCGTCGCATCTGCAGATCATCCATCAGTACGTCCTGTGGACCCTTCGACTCACGGGCATGCGGATCTCCGAGGCCTACGGAGTGATCGTGAAGAACTTCTTCGTCGACGAGGACGGCGACGGCTTCATCCTCGCCCGTGACCAAGGCGGCAAGGCCTTCGGTCAGCGCGAGAACGACGGAACGACAACGACGGTCCACCACAAGGAGGGGGGCAAGACCGACGCGGCCTACCGGCTCATCGCCCTGCCGAGGCCACTGACCGAGATGGTCCAGGTGATCATCGCCACCTACCACACCGACGCCGACGGGCGCATTGACGTCGACGCCCGGCTCGTGCCCACGATTCGTTCTAGCAAAGGCGGACAGGACGGCTTTCGCAGCGCGCTGAAGACTGCCGCCCAGGAGATTGGTGCCTTCACCGACGACGAGGAACTCGAGATGATGGTGGTGTGCCACGACCTGCGCAAGTCCTACGCCACTGACCTGGCGTGGAACGACGAGATCAGTGGACTGCTCGCTCGACGCATCCTGGGACATCGGGCCGGTTCGGACGTCTTCGACCTCGTTTACACGCTCGACACGCGACTGAAGAAGTACCTGGCGCCGGTGGCGCGGGCGCTAGAGGCCGACCTCGCCGATGCCGCAATCGCCACACTCATGGTGGCGTGCGCGCTCCGTCCCCTCTACGGCACGTCCCAGGAGCCCGAGGTGATCGGCGCGATCAACAGCCGACTCGAAGCGGCCGGTTGGCAGGTGGAAGCGGACGAGAGCAACATCAACATCGCTCAGGTCGCCGCACTGCTCGGATTGACCGAGAAGGCGGCGCGCCATCTGATGGGTGACACGATTCCCGGCGTCAAGACCTCGAAGGGTTGGCGGGTCGATATCGACGACGTCCTGGCCTATCGCGATCGCTTCGAGGGGAAGTGGCTACTCCGCGAAGTGGCCAGTGACATCGGCGTCTCGTACCAGGAGGTGTACCGCATGCTCGGGTTCCTCGAGATCACTCCCGCTCGCGATTCGTACGACGATCGCGTGCTGGTCTTGTCCAGTGAGCAGGCGGAGCAGGTCGTCGAGGAGTTCGCGCGAATTGCGGCGTTGGAGCAGCGCGCCGTCAAACGGGGCCGTGCGGCCGAGATCCTCGGAGTGACGGCCTCTACCGTCGGGCATCTCTTTGACCGGGGCCAAATCGTCGGGGATCCCCAGACGGACGCGAGCGGGGCGATGTACTTCACTCTCGATTCAATCGGACGCGAGCTTTCGAAGCGTCAGCGCCGAGGCCGGCGTCCACGCCCGCGGGGCAACTCGAAGGAGTCGGTCTAGGCCGTCGATACCTACTCACATGAACGCCGTGTCGATCGCGTCACGTGTGACGGGCCCAATCGCTAGGGGAGAACGCGCATCGAGAACAGTCACACGGAGTTGCCGACGCTTCACTTGTAGCGTTGACCAGAAATCTCGTTCGGCAGCCCCGTGAGAAGCGGACCCCTTGCCTCTTGACGAACGTGTCTCATATTGATAGCGACAGCGGCGGAGGGGTGGCACAAGCCACCCCTCCGCCCAACATCGTCACGAGCAATTGCCCTAGTGGGTCAAGACCCACGTCGACGCTCAATATGCTCCGCCATAGTGCTTCTCAGCTCCGTTGGAGCAGGCGAACCCAAGGGGGTCTTGGGCCTTCCAGTAATCGAAGTCATCCTTGGTCATGAACTCCTCCGCGAGGTGAAGTGCTTGATTGCCCTCCTCGGCTGTCATCAAGTACGCGTAGTCATACGAATGCTCAAGGAGTGCCTCATGCTCGTCGTCATCGCGCGACCTCATTGCTTTGCCGTACGCCATCGCCATCATTAGCTGATTTTCTGTTGCATTGTTCTTGTCCATCGGGATGTCCTTTCAGTCAGACGGGCCTTGTTGCCCGCCCGATCAGCGAGACGAGTACGGTTGCCCGACCCACTGATGTCCTTTACGGTCCGCCTCTTGGCCATTTGTCGCGAGAAACTTTCTAAGAATTACATAAGAGCCCATTCATTCGACCAAAACCCTTCTGAGTTATGACCAAAGTTGCCGAATTACCCAGTCCCAGGTAGTTGTCATGAATTCAATTGTCCTGACCCGAGCGTTCCTTGCAATCGGGGCATTTCCACTCTTGTTACGAAGATCATCGCTCACGCGGGCAGCGGGGGACAGTTAAGAAGCGACTGCACGAAACTGAGCCACTCGTCACAGTGACGGCGAGTGACATGACCAAAGAAGCCCTCCTCAAACCCACAAGAATGTGGCGTCCATTGAATCGCAAGATTCTCGTCAAAGGAAGACACATCTCCGATTTTCGCCGTCTCATTCGGCTCGAAGCTCGTGCCGCTCTTCAATCAGTGGCCAACTTTCGATGTCGAGACCACTGTGGTGAGCGAGTTCGCACAGTTGAATCAGTTGAACCGCTGGGCACGACTGCTTGCAAGAGGTTTCGTTGCGATCATCGCGCTGACCAGTTGAGCTCACCCCCTGACGGCGCCTTTCCCTCGCTAGCTGTGGAGATGTCGCTGCCGCGATTCGCTGAGTCCAGCAGTCGCCAAATGAGAAGGGAGGCCGTGCTGCCCAAGTCGTGAATGGAACACGCAGTAGTTGAATCGATGTCCAGATGTCCAGATGTCCATGAGATGTGGTCGAGATGTACCAACCCTGAAAGGGAATCATGACGCACGAATTGGAAGTCCATCAGACGCAGCAACGCATCAAGGTCTACAGAACAGTTACCGAACTTCTCGAAGCGGTGTTCGCACTACCCAGCTGGTTCGACATCGAGCAGTGGGATCGAGAGACCGTGAATCTCGAAGTCACGAGGTGCCAACGGGCAGTGAGCGCCGTCACGACAAGTATCCACGAACTCGAATCAGCGGGCGGTCTCAACGAAGCCTCCCGATCAGCGCGTAATTACGCTCTCGAGTCGCGCGACTGGTCCCAGCGTGAAGTCGACTTTGTCCAGGCCGAGCTCTACGCCTTTGCGAACTGAACATCATGACAGTCAACCACTATGGAAGTGATCGAGCAGTCGACGACACTCACGTCGATCGGAGAAGTCGGCGAGAGGGTCTGCGCCGTGCAGTCGATCAATTGCAGCGAGAACGAGCAGCGTTGCCCCTGGGGAGCGGAGTTGATCGGAGTTCTAGCGCCGAGACGCTTGCAGCGTTAATCGGGTGTCAGCACACGCTGAGCGACGTCCTCAGGCTCGTCGTCAAAATTGGCGCACGTCCCGATCTCCGCCGGACCGATGTCCTCGCCTTTGACGAGGCTCTCTACGTGTGCATCGACGTGCATCTTCACCTGGACGACCTGTACGGCGATCTGCTGCATCGCGTCGGTCCAACAGTGTTAACGAGCGCGCTCGAGAATCTCGTGCTTGACGGCGCAGTGCCGGCGGGGACCAACGGCGTGAAGGAGGAGAGTTGAACCGACCGTCGGCGGAGGAGATGACGCTATCCACCGTACTCAATCGGCTGATTGGTGAGATGAACTGCGAGGTGATGCTGTTGCCCGATCGACGAGAGACGAGTGACTGCGCGCCAGCGGAAGTTGCCGATGCCGTCGTGGAGTGCCAGTCGGCGATGATCGCTGCGTTGCGGTGCGCGCTCGATCTCCAGACTCTTGGGCAACTCGACGTGTACTCGAGAGCCTGGATTCGTGACGCACAGGAGTCGTGTGACCGAGCCCTTGAGAGGGTGCAGCATGTCTACGGCGTACCAAGTCAGGTTGCCACGACGTAGCGGCCGAGAGGGCCCGCCGTACCGCACACTCGGTCGCGGCGCTGGGCGTCTCGACGTCGTTCAACTTGGCGTGACGGGTGCATTACTCCGGAGACGCAATAGTTGCGACCGCTATCGTCCTGTTCAGCGGTTGGCCCTGTGGGGTTGGCGAGATCGGTTCTCAACTGGCCGCGGTCTTGCGCCCTGTCGCCCAAGGCGCCGGGAGTTCCACGCCGAGTCTGAGCGCCTCCGCCCTCAAGCGGGTGTAGTTCTTCTGAGCGGGGCTGAGACCCAGCGCGACCAGGACTCTCATCTGTGATCTCTCCGTCCTGATCACCGAGCGCAGATCGTCATCATTGAGTTCGTCCCACTTACCGACTTGCCTGTTGGAGTTTCGTACTTGCACGATGGGGCGCGGCGCAGGGCGCTCTGGTAGCCCTTCGCCGGCGCGGAGTTGCGCGTTCTCCAGTTCGAGTGCCTCGCACTGCGCGCCGAGAGCGGCGTTTTGCTCGCTCAAGAACAGCAACCGTCCGCCCACGGGTGCCGAGTCGGTCTGGTCGATGCCCAACTCTGCGGCACGCGTCTGATCGACGAGTCTCGCCGCCTCGGCCAACTGTTCCCGGGCGGGCCGGTTGTAGTGCTTCATCAGCGTGTCGAGGTCATTCCAGCGGCCCATCTTGAGGACTGTGGTTGCGGGTACACCGGCGTCCAGGTGCTGGACGGCTCCGGTGGAACGGTACGCACGGTGCGTGATAGCGAACCCGATATCACCGAGTCCGGCGGCCCGCTGGCTTTTCGAGCACACGGTTTTGGAGTAGTGATCTGGAGTACACAGGGAGTAGGGGATGAGCGGAGCGTTGTTCGCGTAACCACACTTCGAGTGGGGGTTGTTCCTTCGAACACCGCGCCAAATGCGTTCACCCTTCGTGCACGCGTCGCACTCTGGCGACGGTGACATGTGGTTGCGCAGGTGATTGTTGAGCACCTTGACCGTGGCGGCACCGAGGGCAATCGGCTCACTCAGACTCTTTTCAGTCTTGCCCCACGGCACGAAGCACTTGCCGCTAGCGCTCCAAACTCGTGACAGTTGAAACGTCACGGTGTCGGGGTCATCGCTTGGATCCTCTGGCGGAACCGGGAAGTCCTGTATCCACAGCCCCCACATCTCGCTTCGCCGAAGCATGCCGTCGGTCGAGACTGAGGGAACCACCTTCAGTTCCTCGGGATGCGCTCGGGTCAACAGGTCCATCTGGGAGTGGGCGAGGCTGACGCGCAGATCGTCGTTCGTCTCCGGCTCCTCCCAGTGTCCGTAAGAAATGTTGGCGAAAGGGTTTTCGGTGATGACCTTCGCGCGTAGCGCCGCGTTGAACGCGGCGTTTATCTTCGAGAAGTAACGCTCGACCGAGTGACGTTGCTTTAATCCCGCGGGGTGGTGAAGCACACATGGCTTCTTGTTGAAGGTGGGCCGGTCGACCCGCAGGTCGAAGGCGGCAATGTTCTGCGGCGGGCTCAACTGCGACGCCAGTTCGGCGCACGCCTGGCACCGCAGGACGCGACTGCAGACGTTACTGGCGTCATCTACCGTCACCTGATCCAACGGGATGTTGCCGATGAGATCGAATGCTCCATGGAGGCGGAACATGCTCTCGAACTGATTTTCGTTTGTCCTTCCCATGGTCTTGCCGAAGAGGAAGAAGCGGCCGCGGACACCCTTGGCGGGATTACCGATCCAGTCGCGCAACGTCGGTGCCGTACTCTTGGGGGCCGAGATTTCGGGCGCGGCCGTGGGGCCCGCCGGCGCCAAGAACGTTCCCGGCGGCGTCGGATCCACTCCCGCATTCCAGCAGAGCAGGACGTGGGCTTTGAACAGTTCGAGGTTGGTCTTGCTGATAGGCCAATCGCCCCCGGGCCCCTTACGGGCAATCTCCTTGGCGCCCGGTCGGGGCCGCCACGCGTAGAGGACGAAGCCGTTTGTGAGCTTGCGCTTGACTCGGGCCGGGACGGGGTTACGACTCATGTGCGTCACCCCCACCACTTCGCGACAGGCTCTCCACCATTGCCGTAAGACGGTCGATGGTCTGCGCCTGGATCTCCACGGTGCGCGCCAAGCTCTCGAGCGAGCGCTCCAGCGCATCGGTCGACCTGACCTCTGGTGCAACGAGGAGGCCGGCCAGCTTCTTGCGGGCGAGCCCCGAGGCGACAACGTCCTCCCAGGAGATGAGCCAGCGTCCGTCGGCTCGTCCATCCTCGCGTTTGGCGTCGGGGAACCGGCCGGCGTCGAGGTAGCGCCGGGCCGTCACCTTGGAGGTGCCCGTCCGTTTCGCCACTTCGACCAGCGTCAGGTAGTCGCTCACGTTGGTCATGATGCCGCTTTGGTCCCGCTGTGCACTCGCTCTCTCCCGTTCTGAAACGGACCAAGTGGTCCGTTTTCGCCCCGATCTGGGCCGTCTCTAACGGCCAGCACCACGATTCAGGGCTAAATCAAGGCACTTTCGAAGCATTCTTCCTATCGATTTCCGCGACTTCTGCATGGCATGCAAACACTCACAGGTCAAAACTCCTGATAAACAGCCATCTGTATCAGGGTGATACCGCTTTGGTCCGTTTATCCGGTCCGTTTTTGCTGAGACAGGCCCGGCCGCCCTCACCTGGACCCGTCAACTCCCCGCGCACCTGGCCTCGAGGGCCTTGGGCGAGGAGTTGACAGGCACCCGTGGAGGACGTCTGGACCTATAACTGACTCAGCATGGCTGACTGTCCTGTGTTCAATGCGGTGCGCAATGAGCTGAAGAGGAAATCGATCAATGGATGGCGCTAATCCATTCGAGGGTAAGACGTAGGGAGCGGAGGTGGTCGATTGCCTTCTCAGGGAGGTCCTACAAGGACCAGACGTGCGCGCAGTGCGGTCCCGTCGAGTCTTGAGTCGAGCGGATCTGTGTCTCGTCGGCGAGGAGAGGGATATACGCCTTCACAAGGTCTTTCACTCCCGGTATCCGATTTTTCTAATAGGGAATGATTGACACGGATTTTGCGTTTCAAACGTATAAAGACCTTCCTGGTCGAGCGCAGCGAGCACCAGCCGGGTGTACACCTCGGCCTGAGTGGTGCGTCGCTGCGCTTCGTCGGTGACAAGTCCCCGCCGTGGTCTTCGCAGTGCTCGATTCCCACCGCGTCTCGATGACCCGGATTCGTGCGGCGTCAGCCGCGGCAGCGCGTAGCGCTGCACCAACCACAGTTAGGTCACTAGTCGATGCTGTCCGCACGAGTGTCGAACGCTCCGACCATCGTCGAGAGCTAATCACTTTCTGCGTGGAAGGGGATCGGCTAAGGGACGCGGGCGTCAGTTGGTCGCAGTGATCGGTCGCGTCCAAGCTCACCGAACTAGACAGAGCAACTACCAGCAAATATCTCTGCGACTCGCTGGCCCCAGATAGCGAGAGATGGCGGCCCCCTCGGGACCGCTTGACTCGACGGTGATGCTCTCATACGTGAACTTGACGCGGACGGGGTGGGGACCGTTGGGCAATCGCGTAGTCATGGCTGAGTATGTTGAAATGTCTGACTCCAATGAGCGACCTTCGCGCCGCAGAGGTTTCTCATGTACGAGCGAGACCTCTTCGCAACCTTTGAGGTGGCGCGCACAGAGCGAGAGGTTGAAGAATTTGGCGACCGAGTCACAGTTCAATGAGATCAACGTAGATTTTCGACGGCTTCAGCAATCACTCTCGCAACAGATCCATGTCCAGGAAAACCCCCGCAGAGTTCGATGATCGATATGCCATTGGCTATCTCCACGGTGGCCATCTCCGTTGCCGAGAGGCCGCAGCTCTCGAGGGCCAACCAATCTACGTCTGCACCACTGGACCACGGAACGAAGCCACTCACGACTCGGCGAGCCAACAGCTCGGTAAGGATCTTGATCGTCAGCGGGTAGTCGTCTGCATGTAGGTGTTCAGTCGTCATAGCATTCTCCCTAAAAGCGTTGAAGTTGTCATAACGGTCCGCCGCCGGTGCTAGATGGCAATCGTCGTGCGCTCCTACAGTGCGGGCTCGGACGGCGTGCGCACACGCCAGCTTTGGGCACGAGAGAGCGCTGAGTGCGACGGGGGCGGTTCGCTTGGGTGTGGCACCACGGTTCGCATCCAGTAGACGGGGCGGGCAGAGGGGTGGCTTACTGAGTCGGCAACCTTCGACACGTCCCAGAAGGTGCTCGGTGTCTTCTGGGGAGCCAGAACGATAAATGCGACGATTGCCGCGGGCACTTCCTGAGGCACAGTACGTGGAGCAGGGCAAGACCGGTGCAAATCGCACGAGCGCACCCCATAGAGGGTGTCAGGAAATTGACCTGCGTCAGGGAGAGGGTATCGACATGTTGTGTGAAGGCAGTCCAGAGGCGAGGCCGCTAGCGCGGGTCCGTTCGACAAGATCAATTTTTCGGCTGGCCACAAGGTCATCGCCACGAGCAAAGGGCCGACGACGTGTCGCGTCCTACAAAGCGAGGTCACAATCATGACCTGCGGTTCATTGCAGGACTTCGAAGAGCCGTCCTCACTGACTGAAGAGTTTCCAGTCCTCGAAAACCTTCGACTAGTGGCAGTGGCCGCCGACGAAGTTCGCCGCGTTGCTGGAATTGTCTACGAGAACAAGCGGCGCGCCGCCCGTGGTCGTAACAGCAACTGCCCAGACGATGATTGCGTCAGTTGCCTGGCTGACGACGATGAATACCAGGCTGCTTGGGACGCCGCCGAAAGGGCCCAGGATAGTTTTGTAGAGACTGCGCGAATACTCGATGGGCATGACGTTCGGCGCGGAGGTTGACTCACCCGAAGGGGTTGCCGCGACCGCGTGCTCACACGATCGGCCCGAAGAGCGGTTCAGCGCGCTGGCGGGGAAATCCCTAACTGTTCTCGGCCACGTTCTGCGCTTCCTTGATCATGGCGGGGCAGTGCACCATTCGCATGGCGACATCGAGGCCCTTGGAGATTACCGACTTGGTGCGTTGTTCCCGTCTTGGTCAGCAATTAATCGGACTGAATGGGAACTGGTTTAGGCTGCACAGGATGGCCCCAAAAGGTAGTCGCCAGGAACCCCACCCGCACCATCCGTATTGGACGGCGTTGATGAGTGTTTCGATTGGTCTTGCGGCACTTTTGGGTCTTGCTACGGGACTAGCGAAGCCCTCTGTGGGGAAGTTCTACTTTTACACCTACCCCACGACAATCGGAGCTTACATATGTCTTGGATTTGCCCTCGTAGGGTTCATTGGGATGATCCGGGGGTCAGAGTTCCCGTTGGCTCGGAAGGGGACAACAGAACAGGAACCACACGTGTCCGCATCCGTCTTATCGAATGGCCAACTTGGTCACTCCAAGGGCCTGTCGCACATCTATAAGTACCCCGAAGTGCCATATGACTCGCAAAGTGATATTGAGCAGGCACTGGATGCGGCCAATTCAATACTGCGACCCCCTCGTCCCGCTGACCAAGTTCCTGATTTCACGGAACAATGGGCCGAGCGTCAAAGAATTTTCGACTCCTGTTCCAACAAGTCGGAGGATCCAATCGCTGTCAACAAATGGGTCCAGGATGTATATGAGAAGTTGTTCACGTGGAGCCCGGCGAAAGCGCTCAAGTTCCGCCCAGACAGCGTTCCGGTTTCAGGGCCCAAGTTCCTAGAACGACCGCTCCTCTCCCCAGCGGTATCGTCGCTGATCGGCGGGATGACAATCGATGAAAGTAAGCGCCGTCTCAAGGAGTACGGGGAACGCCTTGCGGCCATTCTGGATAATGACGGTGCGTAAGTTGACCAAGTACCCTTTTGCCAGCGCACGCAGCGCCATTGATTTCAATGACCACAATCCCGCAGGCTTGCGCTAAATTGTCAATCGCCAGTGTGCTGGCTGAGTACTGCAAGGTCGTCCGCGGTGACGTCTACCAGGCAAGTAGTGGCGCGACAGGTCCAGGCGCGAAGCCGGCGCGGATCACTTCAACGGTCGGCTTCGGTGTCAGGACTTCGACTTCGCCTTCGGGTCGCGACTCTTTGACGCCATACCCGTGGCTCGTCCACGGGTAGACACACCAGTGTTCCTGCCGCTTCGGGTATTCGTATCGGAAAAGGAGCAGCGGATCAGATCGGCCGATCTCGCGAATCATTACGCCTGCGGGGAGTTCAGCTGCGTCGGCGCGAAAGGTGATCTGCTTCTTTTCCTGAACGCGGTGCGCATTCAACTCGACGTCGATCTGGGGTGCCGTAGCTTCGTCAACGTCGTAGACCTTGTTCCAAGCCTTGACGAACTGATTGAATCGCACCTTGTTGCATTGGCCACACGGACGGTGCCCCGCGGCAAGGGCCGTGGCCTCGTCAAGGAAGAACAGGTCAGTGAATTTCCCCGGGGTCATGAACTCTCTTGGGTCGCTCAACGCCGAGGTGACGCAGTAGAGCCAGTCATTGCCATCGGCGTATCGGACAATGCGATTACCGTCATGCAAGGTCCCACGGTTCCCGACCAAGGTGAACGGTGCGGTCTCGCGCCTGATGGCCGAGGTCGGGTCGACGATGTTCAACAACGTGGCTCCTTTGGTCGCTATGCGCTTGGGGCGCAGTGGCCACACGGCGTGGCTTGATACTTCGACGAGCTCGCCGCTTCGCCGAATCGCTCGAACGGCCCGAGCCACTGTCCCGCATGGCTGTGATCCGTCGCGTGGGTCCCCACGCCATCGTTGCAGTGCGAGCAGTTCGCATGGTGAACCCGTGCGTAACGATGCACCCAATTTTCATACGTCCAAAACATGGCCTAACCCTACGCGACCAAGCGCCCCGGTTCGCATCCAGTAGACGGGGTCGGCAGATGGGGGTGGGTAGAAGAGGTGCCCAAGTTATCCCTGCGCTTGTGAACTTTTCGTCGACGCCTCATCTTGAACTGGAACCAGAGTTAGCGTTTTCGTGTCGTCACTGCCCGGGTGCGGATTATCGTCGTGATTGCACTACTCGATAACCCCGGGCAGATTGAGACAGGACCTTCCGTATGGAGTTAGAACTCATAGGAATCACACTCCAGGGGCCGCCCCCGATCGGGAGGGTGCATCTTCGATTCGAATCTGGGCTGTCGGTCCTTTATGGACTGAACGGTGCTGGTAAGTCCTCGGTTCTCAATGCCATGCGAGCGGCGCTCACTGGTATTCGGGGCGAGAGTCTTTCAGCATTACACGTTCGGTATTCGGATCCAATGAGCCCTATCGATCTTGGCGAGGATGATTCATCGCCGAGTGCGCTACTAGCAAGGAGTCTTGAACAGTGGTTGAGATTGAATCGAGCGGATTTCTCACCGTCAAAGGTGACGGCCGAATCTGGAATCTCGGCACTGGTCTCGGAGATTCTCATCGAGGCAGAGAATCTTGAGTACGAGAAGTCGACTCCTGGGATTGTTCACGAAGTATCGCGACAAGGTGTGTTCACATTGCTCCCGACTGGCGTCACCGTGCCGGAGTGGTCGCTGTTTATCTCAGGCGTCATAGATGAGACAACGCCGGTCCTTCGAGAGTGCGTGGAATTGGAGAGGCGCCGTGCCGATTGGAAGACTGAGAATCTCGAAAAGAAGGCCGCAGGGGTGTTTGAGGATCAAAGTGCGCTGCAAGAAGCACTCGATTCGGCCCCACCGTGGCACAGTGCATTCCCAATGCTCTCATCCTGGGTTGACGCAGACGGGTACCCATGGAGACCGGGCGATCCACCGTGGGTGCCCTGCGCGATCGAGCCATGTGACGTGTTCCGTCCTGGCCGACGCTTCATTGAAGACCTCAATGCGATGTCGGACTCCCAACTCATTGAACGAACCGCGAACCTGGTTGGAGGACCGGTCATCATCGTTAATGAGCATGGGAATATTGGAATAGCCGAAAGTGCCGAGCGATTCTTGACACGACTCTCGTTAGAGGCGACGGAGATCATTTCGCTATTGCTTGCGGACGCCCCAGTCCTGAAGTGCGAGTTTCGTGATCCAGAAGATTGGGTTCGCCACCGTCCTCTCCAATGGATGGCGTTTGACCGACCATCGCTTCGTTGGGTACTTATGGATCAACTGAGCGACTCGCAGCGACGTTGGGCGATCTTTGCGATCTCTCTCGCGCTACTCGGCCCCTCCTATGGCGACGAAGCCGACTGGGATGCGGGGCACGCGGGTGACGGCCGCGTACTTCTTCTCGATGAACCCGAACGCGGCCTACATGCAAGAGCCCAACGACAACTCGCACAAGGACTCGCGAAGTTGAGTTCAAGTTCATCATGGACGATCATCGCTGCGACGCACTCTTCAGCATTCTTGGATAATCCAGGCGCCGACCTTTTTCATGTTTCGCGAGACGGCGGTGAAACGCAGGTTGTTGGAATGACAACCTCCATCAGAAAGGTGATGGAAGACAGCCAGTTAGGGATTGAGCCATCCGAGATGCTTCAAATGGTCCGAGCGTTCTTAGTGGTTGAAGGCGTTCACGATCAAGTGGTAATCGAAGGACTGTTGGGTGACGAGTTAGACGATGCAAGGGTGCGAGTGGTCCCAATGGGCGGAACCCATGCACTCAACTCGGTGGTCGACGCTCAGTTGATGTTCGACTACACGAGCGCGGTCGTGGTAATTGCACTCGACCGACTCCGGCTCCAACGAGTCGAGTTGAATTGGAACGAGACTAGAGATCTCGTGCGTCAAGGGCAAGTTCGCGGCGCCTACAAGTCGCTCAAAACATTCAAGGAGAGAAGCCAATCGTCCGAGGAGGAGTTTCTCTACGAATTCTTGGAGTTGGCGATTAGGAAAGGCAAAACTGATCGAGTCGAGGTGTTCGGTTTTGCCAAGCCCGACATCCTCCAGTACCTCGATGCCCAAGAGTTCGTCGAGGGCGAGGAATCGTGGGACGCTCTTGTTCGAGATTGGAATCATCGCGGAAACTTCAAGGAGTATCTAATATCACGCGGCGCAAGAATCAACTCAAAGTCCATCGCCGGAATGGTTGAACGGATGAACCGGATACCCGTTGAGTTCATCGAACTGTTGCATGTATGCAGAGGTGCCGCCTCGGGCCCTTATTCTTCGCACGTGTAGAACCTCGTTTCTCACAGGAATAGGCGGTGCAGATCTTGGCATGGGTAGCGACTCCCGTAAGCGCCCACCCTTCTTGCGCTCTGCAATCTATTTCAGATCGCGCGCATAACTAAGCCACGGGGTAGGTCAAGCTGATTCGATCCTCAGGTCTAGTTCTTGAACGTCGGCAATGCTAATTTCTTGCAGCCAAGGATCTGGGCTATCCCCCCGCTCGAGTACCCCCAGCAGGTCCGGGTTGATTCGAGCAATATGTTCGCGATCCCGTTCAATGTGCTTTCGGAGGACCAACCAAACTGCCCCGATTGAAACGCCGTTTCCAAGTTGACGGAATGACAGTGCATCGGTTTGCCCAGACATCTCAAACCAGTCGGGCAGTCCTTGCAGTCGTTTCGCTTCCGCCACACTCAGTTTTCGTTGTCTTGATCCGATAATGCTCTTCTGGGTTATTGCAACGAGCGCAGGCAGGTAAGTAGCCCTTTTTGCACGTATTCCCGACGGTCGAAAGTGCATTACGCACTCTTTCAGCGTCTTCGCGCCTTGGGCCTGCCATTCGAGTTTTTGCCTGGAGTTTGGAAACTGCCACACTTGGTGCCTCTTTCTCCACGGAGTAATGAACTCACGGTATTCGAGAAAGAAGGCTCTGTTCTTGTCGATGAAGTCCAGTTTCCAACTAGGGACGTTTTCTCGGTCCACGTATGGTTCCCTTACGGTCCAGTACTGAGCCCAGAGTGGAAACCCGGGGAGCGCCCGCCCGCCCCTTATTTCCCTCATGCCAACTACAAACTCATTCCATGCATCAATCCATACCAACTCGTTTGCGCTTAGAGAAGAATTGGGTACATGCGTACGGCGCGGGTGGAGGAGGTGCCGATCGAGGTCCCACTGCTGCGGGTCCCACCCGGCTCTAGACGCAATCATCCGTAAATCCTTCATCGTCACCGCAGGCCTGATACTCGTCGACGACTGAGCCACTTCCGGTCCAACGTAGGTTCCCGTGATGAACACTCGTTCTCGATTCTGGGGCCGGCCGCCATGGCTCGGCGGCAATGCGTGAGGAGAAACGATGGAAGGCTCGGTCGAGACGAGATAGCCGAGTTCGCGTAGGGTTTGCACGATAACTCGCATCTCATTGACGTGCCGGGGACCAGCAAGATTTCGAACATTCTCGAGTATGACGATCGTTGGCCTCTTAGCCTTCAGAACATTCGCGATGTTGTAGAACAACGTTCCTCGCGCTTCGTCCATCCCCTTCTGAGCACCAGATTTTGAGAACGGCTGGCACGGAAATCCAGCAGTCAAAACATCGTGATCGGGAACGTCAACCCGTAGGTCGTTGGCAATCCGAGTTATGTCACCCAGGGGGTCAATGCCCCAGTTCCTTTCGTATACCCGAGCCGCGGCCGGGTCGATTTCGATGGCCATCACGCAGCGGCCCCCCGAAGCGCTCAAGGCTCCGTGGAATCCTCCGATCCCGGCGAAGAGGTCTACGAATCTGAAGGGCTGTTCCACATTGTCAAGTTACCGCCCCCGTGTCACCTGTTATGGGAGGCACACAATGCCGGCTAGAAAGTTTCCTTGATACAGCCCGGGGATATATTTGGGCTTCATATGAGCGACAAGAAGAGCATTGAGAATCTGGCGAGCCTTCTTGTCTCGTATCTCATCGCGAATCCAGGGAGTTCGGCGAAGAAGGCCGCTAAGTCCCTTGATGCAGAAAAGAAACAAGTCAACGCGATCCTGTATGGCAGGAAGTCCGTGTTCACACCAGGGGAGGGCTCGCCACCGCTGTGGTCTGTTGCGACAGTGAAACGCACTACCGATTCGGAGTTCCGCGCCACGTCGTCCAAGACTGATCTCAAGGAGGCGGTGGTTCGTCAAAGCGAGAGGCCGTTGAATGCTGCATTGGGAGGTCAATCAGACGATCAAATGACACTCAACGGCGAGGACTCACCTGAGGGGGAGGCCGCGCTCGCGAAGGCGGAAGAGTTCCAGAGCGCTGGCCGCTTTCAGGAGGCGTTGGAGCAGTACCGACTTGCTTCAAGGCTGTTCCTAAACCGCGGTGGGAGTACGGCGGAAGAAGATGGCGACCAAGGGCCGGTGAGAATCGACGGTCAACCCAAGATTCCATGGGCCGTTGCCAATGGCTCTGGCGAGGGTGAGCGGAGAGCAGAACAATACCTTGGGCCAAATCAAGGTGCACCAACAAGGCGGACGCCCTCTCTTCAAAAGGAGATCGAGGGGTTCGTATCGCAGTTTCCCGGAATCTCCTACGGCGAGTTGGCACTATTGATTGGAAGATCCGAAGACGAAGTTCGAAACGCAGCCAAGAAGGTCAGGTACTTGATCATCGATGACCTAGAGGGTGACGACGCTGACGAGCCGTCCGTCAATGAACGAAATCGGGAGTTGCTGGACGTAATTAGAAATGCTGGAACCATGGAGTTTCCCCTCTCGACTGATGGCTACGACGAACTGCTGAGGAGAGGCTTCATCAAGGGTGTGACCTCGGTACGGATCGGTCAAATATTTGGTAGTTGGCGCCGAGCCTGTGAAATCGCCGGAGTGGAGGCGCCAAAGGCGTTGCGCTCGAGTTACGAGTCGAAATGGACAGACCAGGAGTTGGCCGAGGCGGTCGCTCGGTTTCTCGCGGTCAGCGAATACCGGGGCGCACATCACCGATACGACGAGTGGAGAAGGGATACTGGGAGCGACGACGACACACCATCTTCGGGGACCTTGCGGAATAGGCTCGGGCCGAGTTGGAAGGCGGTGAGGCGGCGGGGGCTTGATATCCTGCGTGAACGTTGGCTAACCGCCGAGGAACGTTGGCTTGTCGATGGAGAAGCGGAAAGAGGCCTTGGGTGACTAGTCAAGTCGAGCAGGACCTTCTCAACGGTCAACTCGAAGCGGAAATCGGCACTGAAAGTTCGGCCAAGTTGTGGGGAATGGTCTCGGTGACGCTGAACAAGATAGATGCGATCGGACCCGATGATCATCCCACCGGTCTCGTCCTCGGCTACGTGCAGTCGGGCAAGACGACCGCGATGATGGCCCTCATGGCAGCGGCAGTCGACCGGGGCTACACGGTAATAGTCGCGTTCCTCGGTTCGACGAACCTCCTCCTACAGCAGAACTCCGATCGAATCACTAAGAAGCTGGGAATCGATACGCGGAGTGACTATCGCTGGGTGGAACTTAGCAACCCAAAGGGGCTCGCAGCGGCGACTGAGATTTCTGGATGGCTCAAGAAGGGTCGAGTGATATTCATACCGGTCTTGAAGCACGCCGGTCGAATCACCGACGTTGCGGAGACGTTGAGTCGTGTATCTGAGATCGCATCGACGAGGGTTCTGGTGATCGACGACGAAGCGGACCAAGCCTCACTGAATACGTTGGTCCGATCCGGATCGGAGAGTCGGGTCTATGGTGCCATCGACCAGTTGAGAACCAAACTGCCGAATCACGCGTTGATCCAATTCACGGCGACTCCGTTCGCGCCCCTTCTACTCGAGTCCGACGACCCGCTGTTTCCCAGATTCGTCGAATTCCTCGAGCCCGGGTCTGGTTACACGGGAGGCCGCGAATTCTTCATAGAGAAGTCCGATATGGTCGTTCGCTATATTTCGGCGGCTGACGAGCAGGCGCCGAAGAAGCTTCCAATCGAACTTCCCGGCAGCCTCGAGCGCGCGCTATGGAATTTCGTGATTGGCTCAGCAGTGCTGAGCACGACCATCAAGGACTCAACCCCGGTAAGCATGTTGATCCACCCAAGTCCGCGGAAGGACGTTCAAGAGAGATACAACTTCCTCTTGATTCGAAAACTCGCCCACATGGCGAGGGACGCGTCGCTGGCGACCTCGGCAGATGACCTGCCCGAGGTCGCGAAGAGCGAATTGAGCCGTTTGGAAGCTTCAGGAATTCCCCAGTTGGCCAGTGGCGACCTGATCGCCCAGATCCGATACGTTTTGAGCGAGCTGAAGATATGGCTGCTGAATTCGGCCACTGCGGCGAAGAAAGTCGACTGGAACGTCTCGCCCTTCCACATTCTCGTCGGCGGAAACAAGTTGGATCGCGGGTTTACAGTCGAAGGCTTGACAGTCACTTACATGAATCGGCCGTCCAGCGACCAGATCGACACAATCGAGCAGAGGGCACGAGCCTTTGGGTATCGATCCGAGTTCCTCCCCTTCTGTCAGTTCTTCGCATCTGCGAGGACGGTCAAGATGCTGCGGGATATCGTCCTCACCGAGTACGACCTGCGCGCTCGACTGCTCGACGCAGTCGCGGCAGGACGGTCGTTGGATCAATGGGCTCGGGAGATCGGGTTTCTCATCCCGGTGGGGTCGAAGCCAACCCGCGACATCGTCGTCAGGGAACTCGCCGAGTCGCAATCAGGCTGGTACCAACATCGTCGCCCCTCGTTCGAAACGGAGACCATCGAGAAGAATTGGAGGCTGAGCGAAGGGTTGGGACTATTCGACGCCCCACTCAAGGACTTTGGCCGTCTCGCCTTCAGGGAGTTGACGATTCCAACCGATGATGCGGCAGCGTTCCTTCGCCAGTGGGGGTTCCTCTCAGGTGCAAACTCATGGCCCGCTGCTGACATCGTCCATCATTTCGAGAGGCAAGCGCAGTTCCAGGAGGAGGTCTCGGTGATCTTGATGGAACAGGATGCTGGCACCGCGGACGCCCATCCACGAATTCGACAGTGGCGAGATGACATTGGCTTTGTCAACCTATTCCAAGGGCGTGACACGAAGAGCGAACTCGGCAAGCCGTTCTATCCCGGTGACGCATATCTGACCGAGATAGCGGAAGACGCATCAAGGCTCCTCATCCAAGTCCACCGAGTAGTTCGCCGTGACGAAAATGATGATCCAAGGTTGTTGACTCCGGCAATCTTCTTAGGCGACCGCCAACTAGCAAGAAGGAAGTCAAATGAGCACTGAGAACGCAATTCAGGGACTAGGCGAGGCCAGATCGATTGCTCTCGCCAACCTTCTGCTGGACGATATGAACCCCCGCTTGCCACCGAGCCAGCAAGGGCTATCCCAAATCGATCTTGCGGTAGTCCTGGAGATGGGCTTCGACGCGTTTACCGTGGCGGAATCGATAGCCCGTTTCGGCTTCTTCTCGAGCGAGCCGTTGATAGCGATCCCAGCGAAGGAGGAAGGAAAATTCATCGTGGTCGAGGGCAATCGTCGTCTGACGGCATTGCTCGGGCTCACCCATGAAGACATGCGTTCAGAGTTCGCTACTCCCGAGCGGTGGGAGGAACTCGCCGTCGAATCCGAGATCACGAGTGAGACGAGAGTCCCAGTCGTGATCGCAACGTCCAGGGAGGCCTGCACCCCGGTCATCGGGTACCGCCACATCTCGGGGATTCTCCAATGGTCGCCGTTTGCCCAGGCTCGCTATGTTGCGGTGCTCGTAGACAACGAGCACAGGTCGTATCAAGAGGTAGCCCAACTGATTGGGAAGGACAAGTCAGCGGTTGCCGCTCTCTACAGAGACCAGGCGATCGCCGACCAGGCGATCCGCATGGGAATCGACACTGGGGGGTTGGAGAGCGCCTTCTCGCTGCTGCAGGTGGCGATGTCGAGCACCAAGATCAGAGATTTCGTCGGTGCTCCGCTCGGTGCGCGGACCGTTCCCGGAACGGACCCGATACCGCGGGAGAAGGTGGATGAACTCGGGGAGGTGCTCGGATACGTCTTTGGCAGTGGGGACCGAGAACCGGTCATCAATGATTCACGTCAGATCTCACAACTAGGAAACATCATTGCCGAGCCAGCAGGACTGAAGGCCCTTCGTGACGGAGAGACGTTAGAAGTCGCCAAGCAGAAGATCACCGACACGGGAGTTGACCCAAGAGAGCGATTGAAGAGGCGACTGACAACCGCCAAGAATGCCTTGCTCTTTGCAGTCGAGGACATTGGCCCGTTCTACGACGACGAGGAGATCTTGGAACTCGTCGCAGAAGTCTCGTCCGCTGTTCGCGAACTTGAGCAACAGGAGTCTTGACTCGCAATGGCAACCTCCGACGAGTTGGCCGACACTGTCGAAATGGCACTGCTTTCCATTGAGGAGCGAGCGGCGGGGACCGGTCGAATCGAAGGCCTGCTCGAGAGGGTGACGAGCGGAGAGCGGCCGCGGCTCGATTTGGCAATCCGAACAATGCGACGACGCCAAACACTCCTTGGTGACGCGTACCCATTCGACGTGCAGGACGTTGCCATCAGACGTGATGACGCCTGGCCTGCGCTGGCGTACTCGTGGCTGCTCGCGATGTCGCCATCGGGCCTCTCTCGCGAACTGATGAACCTCGACGACATTTCGGTCGCTGCAGTGAAATTCGAAAGAGTCGTCGTCGAGGCAGTGCAAAGGTACTTGGGTGATGGTGCGAAGGCAGTGCGCTTTGCATGGCCATCTGACAGTGGGCGGCCCCAAGAGTTCCCTGAGGCCATCAACTGGCTCGCTGGGCTGATGGGCGTGAGATTGGGCGGGGGATACCGTCAACCACGGAGGAAGGACGGTGGGGTCGATGTAATTGGCTGGCGACCTTTTCGCGATGGCAAGTCAGCATTTCCGATCGTGTTAGTCCAATGCACCATCCAAGCCGATTTGGTGTCGAAGTCTCTAGACGTCGATATACGAAACTGGTCATCCTGGTTGGAATTGGTGCACGATCCGGGCACGATTCTGACTGCGCCGCAAGTGGTCCCAGGAAACACCGAAATCTGGAACGAACTCGCGTTGAAGAATTTGGTGTTCGATCGCCTTCGTCTCGTAGAACTCTTGGGCCGTTATTCTTCATCAGTCCTTCAAGATGAAATGTCGGCATGGCTGCTAGCAATCGTTCACAAGGTTCGCGCTCGAATCGAGTCGACGTGAACAAGGAGGAGATCAACGATCTCATTGCCGAGAAGGTTGGATTCCGCGCGCCAAGAATGTCCACTGGGTCAACCGAATCACGAGACCTATTTATAAGGGTGAACGCGTACCTCGGGCTCGGATTGCCACCTACGCTGACCAAGCCGGACATGGCCAGAGCCATCGTTGAAGCAAGCGGCGCCACTTGGGGTCCAGATTGTGAGTCGCGTGGTGGAACCGTCACAAGAATTGGCCTCTTGAAGGTACTCGAGGCCGTTGAATTCTTCCTCGCTTGATGCCGCGAAAGAAATTCTATGCGATCCAAGTAATTGAGAGTGTCCGTGGTGGCTATTGACATCGATTGCGCAGACTAGAGGATTTGTGGCTGTAGGGCACTGCGCGGATCCCCGTGAACTGAGTCAGCTGGCTTAGAAAACGGTGTCCGACCTCACCCATCGACGTCAGCCACGCTCGGCTTGCATTACGCCTTGGGAACATCGATGTGATCGGCATATATGAGTACCATTCACAGAGTGCTGGCCTACTTAGCCTCAAAGTCCGATTTCCTGGAGCAGGCTCCAGACATTGAAGACCGGATCAGAGATGCGGTGAAGCGCGGCCTCGGCTTGACGGTACCAATCGGATCTCCCGAGTATCAGTCGTGGCATAACTCACTCGGAAACGCCATGTTCCATGTGATCAACAGTGAAGAGATCCCTGATGACGCCGGAGTTGCGGTTGAGTATCGAATCAATGGCCGTCGTCAGCGGATTGATTTCATCATTGCCGGCAGAAACCATCTTGGTGAAAAGAACGTTGTCATTGTCGAATTGAAGCAGTGGACAAGAGTTGAACATTCTGATCTCCGTGATCACGTGAGAACCGCCGTCGGCGGAGGAATCCGTGATCAAACGCATCCTTCGTATCAAGCCTGGTCATACGCGAGACAGATGATGGACTTCTATGAGGTGGTTCAAACTGAAGGCATTGGCGTGCGACCCTGCGCCTACATTCATAACTGCGATGACCGGTCGGTTCTACAGGCAAATGACCAGTATGAGAATGTTGCGAAGGCTCCGCTCTTCTTGAAGGGAGAGCACCTCAAACTTCGCCAACACATCGTCGACCACATTGCCGAAGGTCCTGGCGTCGCCATGTTGAAGCAGATTGACGAAAGCCGCATGAGACCAGGTAAGCAACTCGTTGAAGCGCTGAGTTCAATGATGAAGGGCAACGACGAGTTTGCCTTGGTCGATGACCAGAAGTCAGTCCTAGAGAGCATCCTCGATATTGAGAGGAAGACCCTGCACGGAGATAAGTCGACGATCATCGTGAGGGGAGGACCTGGGACCGGGAAGTCTCTCATTGCGGTGAATGGACTCGTTCGCCTCTCGAAGGAGGACAAGAACGTCCGCTACGTATCGAAGAATGCAGCCCCTCGACGTGTCTACGAAGCAAAGCTCAAAGGCTCGATGAGGACCGCCGAGATCACCGAACTGTTCGTCAGTTCGGATGCGTTTCGCGACGTCTCAGACGTTGCTTACGACGTTTTGCTGGTTGACGAGGCGCATCGATTGACGGAAAAGGGCGGCCTCTACGGGAACCTCGGCGAGAACCAGATCGCGGAAGTCATCAACTGCGCGAGGGTCGCCGTCTTCTTCATTGATGAGGATCAGAAGGTCACGTGGCGTGACATCGGAGACGTCGCTGAGATTGAGCGCTGGGCTCAAGCGTCCGGATCCGCGATTCACCACATGGACCTCTTTGCACAGTTCCGCTGCGCTGGCTCGGACGAGTACCTTCGCTGGCTGGACTACTTGCTTGGGATCAGCGAGCAACCGTCGGTCGGACTGCGGTACACGAACTATGACTTCCAGGTTGCCGATACTCCCTCGAGACTTCGTGATCTCATCTTCGACAAGAACATGGGCAATAATCGCTCCC
The DNA here is from genome assembly GCA_003133665.1 of Acidimicrobiaceae bacterium. Lineage (GTDB taxonomy): Bacteria > Actinomycetota > Acidimicrobiia > Acidimicrobiales > RAAP-2 > RAAP-2. The sequence continues at coordinate 90,673 of PKYK01000030.1, forward strand.
GCCTTGTTGCAGGCTATTGCTGGAATTGGGTCAGCAAGAAGGATCCACGAGCAAAGGACATCATCTTCGAGGGCACCGACTTCGCAATGAAATGGAATCTGGCGTCAGACGGAAGTACGTGGATGATTGCTCCCAAGTCGGTGAACGAGGTTGGGTGCATTCACACCTGCCAAGGACTGGAATGTGACTACATTGGGGTAATCATCGGGGCAGACTTGATTTGCAGAAACGGGGCACTGGTCACGGATCCCTTTGCGCGAGCACGTACCGATCAGTCTTTGAAGGGTTTCAAGACCGCTTTCAAGGAAGACCCTGACCGCGCCCTTGCCCGAGCCGACATACTGATTCGAAATACGTACCGTACCCTCATGTCCCGTGGCATGAACGGCTGCTACGTCTACTCAACCGATCCGGAAACGCAGCGATATTTTCAGAACCTATTGAGTTCTGGAGAAGACGATGCAAACGTGAATTCGAAGGGGAGAGAGCCATGAGCATCCTGGATGAACTTCGCAGTGAAACCCGAGAGTTCGCGGCGGTAAGAAACTGGTTTCAGTACCACACGCCGAAGAATCTGGCGATGGCCATCGCTGGCGAGGCTGGAGAGTTAGTTGCAGAGTTTCAGTGGCTGACGCCTGAAGAATCTGATCCTGGGTTGATGACAGTGGAACAACGATCTGCGATTAAGAGTGAGATGGCTGACGTCTTCATTTACTTGATGAGACTCAGTGATGTACTTGATGTGGACTTGGCCGTGGTGGCAAGAGAGAAGTTGAAGATTAACGAGACTCGTTTCCCCGAACCTGGAACCGAACCCAACTAGTGCAGTTGGTGAATCGCGACGGGATTGTCGGAGCCTCCGGAATACCTGGCCGATTCAAAGTGGGTCAGAGTTCAAGACTGATCTCGTACTTCGCAAGAGGGCAACGAAACTCTAGAGCAGGGCCAATGGGGCACGAATGGCCTGTGCGTCGACAGAGTTAGCCGTTACGCTCGGCTAATGGAAGAAAGCGTGAGCCCGATGGGGCGACTGGTATTCGGCTCCCTACGTGAAGCTTGGAAAGGCGAGGCAGCTGACTTCACTCCGCTTCTCGCTCAACAAGTCGACGATATTGGAAATGCAATTGGAGTTGAACTTGCTTCGATTGGAAGCGTCGAAGTTTCGGCTGCGGGTGGTCGACGCATTGACATTCTCGCAGATGGTGCCAACGGAGCCAATTTTGTAATTGAGAATCAATACGGAGTACTTAATCATGATCATCTGACGCGGGGATTGGCCTACGCCGTGGCATCGCATTCACGCGGTTTGATTGTGATCGCCGAGGAACATCGTGACGAATTTAGAGCTGTTGCGCACTATCTCAACGAGCTTCGTGACAATGATCCCGAACGGGGTGTTGCGGTCTGGCTCGTCGAAGCGAAGGCCGTCCGTATCGGAAAGAGTCCTTGGGCTCCACTGTTTCAACCCGTCGTCTCGCCCAATTCATTTACCGCTGCAGTGGAACTTGCGCAGTCATCCAGTCGCAGACGGCTCGCGCGAGGAGATTTTGAGGCGGAGTTCAAATCGGGAGATGACCTGATGATTGCGCGAGAGATTCTTGACTGGTGGAACGGGCCGGACCGCCGTTATCGCATTATGGCGAGCCCAGTACAGGCAGTTCTCGAGTCGCGTGGTCCAGGCATCAGTGGCTGGCGCACCGTGATCGGTTTCTACCCGAGTGGGCAAGTGGCTGTTCCGTTCGGTGCGTATAGTGGGCTCAATACGGGTATTGGAGTAGATGCCCTCGGCACAGACGAGTTTCGCACCAAAGCCAATGCGCTCTTCGGCTTTAACGGGACCGAAGTACAGGCTAGAACTCCTCCAGGGTGGCTCACGATTGAGCGGTCCTATGGCTTGAAGGCATTTTGTTCTGAGGTCGCAGACGCATACCTCGAAGCGAAGACTGAACTTAGGGTTGACTCTCAGCAAGATGCTTCGACTTGAGAGTCGATCGGGGCTGCTGAAGGTTTTGGTCCGATCTTGACAGGTGAAACGCTATTAGTTCCAATCTTCTCAGTACAATCTGGCCAGTGGAGCACACCTATATCGAAGTCCCGGGTCCCGACGCTCGGTGGTGGACTGAAATCAATGAATTCGCTCTCACTTACAACGCCTATAACCGAAACGGTGACTTCGACTTCGTGGCGGGAATCGACATGCGTGTACGGCAGCGATGGGACCATGACGCAACTCTCCCCAATGATCTCGAGATCTGCCGAACCACTCTGTTCTTTGAACAGCGGCGCTTTCGACACCTCGACGCTGAACCCGTTGGTGACGATGATCGCTTTGTTCGAGCAATCCTCGGACGAATCCGTGATCTCAGTGGTGGTCAAGTCCTCGGCCCTGCAGACGAGTTGCCGTAAGCCGATAAATCAACCCAAGTGGTCGACGCTCATCGGTTCAAACTGGCGTCTGGCATGGAAATCCCAATTCATAGGTGAAGGCACGAACGGCGAGCCGTCTGAATGAACCTTCGATCGAGGGATTATGAGTGCAGGTCGGCATGAAGCCAAGTATTTGAAATCCGAACATTCTCGAGGGGGGTCTCTTGCGAAAACTGCATTGGGTCTTGATGACCGCAGCGGGAGTTTCAGCGTGATGGGCTCACCACGCTAGGAGTGGTTCATTCGGGCCAACGGTGAAACCCCCGGTCATGACTGAGACTGTATGGCGTGGGGTGAGTACTTCGACCGTGCCCTTTGGCCGTACCCTCCGAACCCCATATCCCTGTGGGGTCCAGGGGTAGGAAAAATCGTTCCTGATTAATAGTGATCCCGACGAATGTGGATCTCGAATCATGGCTGCCCCCAAGGTAGACCGTTGCCGTGTTCGCCGTGACCTCGCCACGATAACGCCCGAAAGGTTGGCGCATTGCTGGTTTGCGCCGTTCAGGTTGGCGCCAGAGAGGTTTGCGCCAGAGAGGTTTGCATTAGCTGGCACTGGGAATCCCAAATTGGGTGTTACATCGTGGGCGTAGGATTTGCCAATGGCACTTCCATCTGCATACTTGACCAGTACGAAGAATACGCCCGCGATATTCCAGGGCATCCAAATGGCTCAGGCCCCTCAGCGATTTACGCAACGTTTCCTGGAAGGACTCGGATTTCCAAGCGCTAATGACAGGGCAATGATTAATGTCCTAAAGGCGCTTCGATTCTTGGACGACACGGGAGTTCCTCTTAAGCGCTATCACGAGTACCTGGATCAAACCCAGTCTGCGGGTATCATCGCAGAGGCAGTGAGGGACGCTTACGCCGATTTGTTCAGAGTCAATACTCGCGCCTACGAAATGTCGATCCAAGAAATTAAGAACAAGATGAAGACACTGTCAGAAGGGCAGTTCTCTGATCGAGTTCTCTTGGCGATGGCAACGACCTTTGCGGCGTTGGCCAAACTTGGTGATTTCACTGAGAGCGCCAAGGCTGCAGTGTCGGCCTTAGAAAGCCAAGAGCAAGAATCTGCGATTTCAAGTACTCCGCAGCCGCTGAAGATTCGCGGACTTGTATACAACATCAATCTTCATCTACCCGAGTCCAGAGATCCCGCCGTGTACGACGCGCTCTTCAGAAGCCTTAGAGAGCACCTCACCTGATGAATCAGGCTGGGCAACTCTACGAGTTTGTCTATCGCGGCCAATTGGCAGATGCGGCGCTAGACATCGCGGGACGACCATCGAGGTACTCATCCGACGTTGACCTCGAAGAAGTCACCGAGACCTTATCGGTCGATCTGTTCGATCCCGAATTAATGGAACCTGCTCGCCGCATGGCAATCGTGTATCAAGTAATCGCGGCTTTCGAAAACGGAGTAAGAGAATTCGTACTGAAGGTCCTTGTGGAAGCGCACGGCGACGAGTGGTGGGAAAGAGGCGTCTCAGAGAAGATTCGTAAGTTCGCTGACAGCCGACGAAATGACGAAGAGAAGAATCGTTGGCACGGGACTCGCAGCGACGGGCTATTGGGTTACACCGAACTTGGTCACCTTGTCGACATAATGCGAAACAACTGGGAGTGCTTCGAACCTTATGTGACAAGGATTGACTGGGCTGCGTCCATATTCGCTGGCATTGAAAGATCCAGAAACGTGATCATGCATAGCGGAGTTCTGGCAATTGAAGACGTAGAGAGATTAGGAATCTACGTCCGAGACTGGATAAAGCAAGTCGGACTCTAGTTTCTCCAACTGCTGAGTCTCCAGTCGTAGATTGTGTGAGTCCCCGAGTTCAAGGGGTGCTCGCTGATGCGAACCCGCACCCAGCGCTGCGCCTCATCGGATCCTGAGTTTTGCAGAGGGACGTCATCCACTCCCGCGCCTGGGGCGTCCGGCTATCTGCCAGAAATTGCACCGAGGCGCGGTCCTGCCGACGCGTCGCACCGGGCGAGTAGATTTCCGGCGTGAACGAATGCCGGCGCCCAACTCGTTGGAAGGAACCTCGCGCGATGAACGAATGCGCCAATTTTGGATTTGCGACATCGGCGGGAAGCGTCGACCTGTGCAGTCGGGTGTGCACTCGGGGTGTGCAGAGTTTGCGACCAGGGTTTTTACGGAGAAGAAGGTCCATTGGATGCGGATACCAAGTTGGTACGGCCCACCATCAAAAGCCTTGTATTGCAAGGCTTTCCGAGAAGTGTGCCAAGAACTTCGTAGATAGAAACTCGACAGTCAGCAATTACTTCAGCAAAGATTCTCGGGAGGCAAGATCGTCTGGTTGGTCACGTCAGGCCCCCTCACCCAGTCATTTATGCGAGTCCTGGACGAGTTGCCAGAATTCTGATTGAAGCGTCCGAATCTCACCGTCCACATAAGATGCCGGTGTTCGCACACATCTCGATCGTGTTGCAATTTGTTTTGCGACTGCACACCTAAACCAATAGCTATGGATTTAGGCGTGCACCGCAACGGTCGCGCCAACTAGTACTTTTAGCGCAGCTAGTTAGGATTGCGCTGAAGGAGCATGGAAGCGCGAATCTGACTGTCCAAGAAGGACGTAGTTTCGGCAAGAGTGAACCCGCGACCAAAGGGGAACTGCCAGACCTCAGGTTGAGCAAATACGCCCGCCAGTTCGTAGAGATCATTCGGTTCGAAGCGCCGTAGGTCTAGGCGCGCGGTAACCACGTCAGGCAGAGGCCCTTTGATCTCCGGAACCAGATTGGATGTCATCAGTGACAATTCTGACTCTCGGCTGAAGTGTAGGACCGGATGCTGCAACGAAACGCAAGGAGCCGGTTGGAGGCCAGCCATCGATCAAGCATTCGAGAAGACAGCCCATCCAGTGTCGTGAAAGAAAGTTGCGGCGTATTGATAATCACCACGGATCACCCAGAAAGCGTCTAGACCATCCGGCATTGTTAGAGGCAAGTTGGGGACTTCGAAATCCCATTTGGCACCAAGGCCATAAAGTGCAAAGCGAACGCCGGTGTCCATGGGAGATTCAGCAATCAAAGCTAAGTGTGCGATCCGGTTCAGGGCTGTCGCCCTCTTGACAAGGTGTTCGAGCTTTGAGGACCCTCCAGATTTCGAGGCAGCGCTCGAGAATCGGTCGATATAGTCCTGCGCGTAAGCGGCAATTGAGTTGGGGCTGGTGTCAATGAAGGTACTTCCCCGTCCGCTGACCTCGTTAGTCGCATAGAGAAGATGATCCTTGTCAGTTCCGATCTTTTGAATTGCATTGATATGGAAGTCCTTGAATTGGTAATCGAAAGCCAGCGCTTGGTTCTCAACCAACGTTCGCCTTGCTACGAAGAAGTCGTCGATTAGCTCTTGACCCACCTGGAGAAAGCGTTGAATCTTAGACGCTGGCGCCAGAAGCGCGACCCAACTTCCCGCCCCGGGCCGCAGCGCTATCTCACTTCCCTGCTTCTCGGCGATTGCCGCAGCTCGCATCAACTGTTCAGGTACGTCTCGCGTAACTTCCACCTGAACTTCACGACCGCCAGCGAGCACAATGTAGCCATCCGACTTTGAACTGTCACCGCCAGTCCATTCACTTGATTCTCCGCCGAGTGCTTCGCGAATGAGACTGATCGCTCTCGTTTCGGACGAAGAATCACCATTGGCCATATTTCAATTCTCTCAGGATGAGGTGACCTTGAACGCCACCTTGAAAGGGTGGAGGTCCTTTCTAACTTGAAGGAGCAAAAGCACTGATCAATTGGTATTTCTGTTGACCAGTTCCTAATTCTTCTTGGTCGCGAACACTCCACGGGCACTAAGGACTCGAAATCTTCACGTCAAGGAGTCAACCAATCCGAGGACATACTCTTTAGATCATGGGCGACCCTCTTTCCGACAGTGTTCGATACCGGTGCTCGAGTTGTGGCGTTGAGTATGAAGGGGACTGCTGAAGGTTCGGTTGACATCTAACTTGTGAGGATTCACCTCACGGAAAGATGGCACCAATGGCGAGAGCCTATCCACCTGAGTTCCGCAACGACGTCGTGGCGGTCGCTCGAAAACACGAGGCACCGATCAGCCAGATCGCGAAGGACTTCGGCATCTCCGA
>PKYK01000012.1 GCA_003133665.1 Acidimicrobiaceae bacterium
CACCCCTTGAACCCGGGGACGTCCACATTCTCCGACTGGCGCATCCAAAGTTGGTCGAGGGCTAGCGAGAACGAGGAAGCGACCAAGCATCAAGTTGATGGAATTAGTCATTCAATCGTTTCGCCTGTGACAGAGCCACAGAAGTGATTTGCTCTCTGGGCCACAAGTCGCCCAAGCTCGCAAATGCCGCAACAACAACTTTGGTGTCGACAACTCCTAAGAGCATTTGGGCCTTGCCATCACCGCGAGGTCCATTGGTATCTTGCTCAATTAGGCAGACAGCATCGATTCCAGGAACTTCGATATCCGTCACGCTTCGCTGCGTCGTTACCGCAACATCTGCGCGAAGATTCTTGAGTAGATCGTTCGATGAAAATCCCTCTAGAGCCGACAGTGCATCGTCTTGCGAGACAAATGGTGCGACTTCAAGCCACAACCACCTCTTGGCTGCGCTCTGCTCAAATGAACGCCAGGCAACAATGTTCTTTGCTGCACGTGTTCGATCTCCCCAAGGCGTTGAAGGACCGATCGTTCCTGCCCTCCATGTGCGCTCATTAAGGACTCGCCAACCCTCGCCGGGCAAGTCCTCGCAGTCAAGAAGAAGCGCCTTCGAGGCTGAACCATTGGGCTTGGGCCCGATCTGAGCGACTGCAAATTTCATTCGTCGAGGGAGGGGCATCGCTTGATCCTTGCACCAAAGGAGCAGGAGTGCGCTTTTTGATGCTCAGACGATTATCAAGCCGCTGGCCCGACGCGAACCCGCACGAGAACCGCAGCGATCCGGACTTGAAAATGGCCAGACAGATTGAGGACTGCTGGGTTCGAACGGGCCTCATTGTAGGCCTCATGTTTCTGCAACACCACGAGACGAGACCGACAACAGACAACGTCGTTTCCGTTTGAACATGGACTACACCGACCAGACCGACATACCGCAACCGTCGAATACTTCCTCTTAATCAACAGGTTCCCGGTTCAAGTCCCGGCCGGCGCACCAAAGTAGTCAAACTCTACGGACCCATGCATCCCAACGGTCGCGCCGACTGGGCAGCGGAATGAAGATTCGAAGGCTTGGAAGAATACCGGTCAACGCGGAACCCGTCGCTATTCAGTATTTTCCGCTAAGTCGATCCAGCAGATCAACTCGCGTAGTCCACAATCCAATCGGGATTGTCAAGTCCACTTGATCTAGCTCCGCCGCAGATAACTCTGCTAGTCCTAACGCATCGAGCAGGGCTTTCTTATGCGAGCAGTTGGCATCACTACGGTCGATCTTCCCTTGAAGAAACTCAAGGACTCTAAGAATCACATTCTTTAGATCGTCTACACGACCTAGAGAGATTCCCGAACCGAGCCAGAAGACGTACATACTCTTTGCAATGGCCTCTGCCAGGGTTCGGTGTTGACCATCAAGAAGCGTGAGAGTTTCAGCAGATGTAATTGTTGCGGCATCGTTGGGGCTTATTGCTTTCACATCTTGAGTTTGCCACGCAGATGTGCTACTCACCATCGCCTCGGCAAAAAAGGAGGGACTGCTGTCGGTTTAGTTGACAACTTTCTCATCACTGGCCACACGATACCGTTCATTGAAATGCCGGCGCAGTTAACACACGTGCTTCAGCGGATCCACCAACGACGCAGTACTCGAAAGGCCGACGTAGCGCTGCGCGCACGTCAGCCCTGGGGTCCGAGATCAGCGACTCCTCAATGGAGGCGGGATCAATTTCTTGGGCTGTCCACGAAAGTAGATCGAAACAGCTAGCCCTGCAAAGAAGACAAATGACAACCCCGCGACAGCACTTAGAACCAACAGAATCCGAGCAGTCAATGAACGACCGATTGCATCTGCGGCTAGCGCAAGAATTCCGAAAAAGGCCAGAGAACTAATACCAATTGCAGTCGCCAAAGACGCAGCACCTATTCGAAGGCGAGTTTCAGTTGGCCTTCCCCCGATCTTGAGCGAAGATGCGTCCGCCCAGCCAGCTTCGCCTCTCCAAATTTTCCGTGCGAGCCGAAGGGAACCAATTGCGGCGATAACGATGATTGCAACTGATAACAGAAGTGAATTGATTAGAAGATCCTCTTGAAAATATCTATCACTCCGTGGTACACAACCGGAGCCACATTCCCACCAATAATAGCCCCTACACCTGCGCACACAAGGTCCACAGGATCCGGCCCGCAGTAGGCAGCGCCCGCCGCGCCGCCAAGCACAGTGCCGGCGGCCGAAAATCCAGCGTCTCCAAGTGCATACCACAAGTCATGACCCTGGACGAGATCATTTAGGCCAGTTGCCATTGATCCGAGCGTTGACATTGTCATTCCAGCACGGCCGAATGAGTCCGCGATATCTCTCTCAATCGCTACGAGTTCAGCATTCGTAATATGTTTGCTCGGCTTGGAAAGATGGGACTGCTGAAGGTTCGGTTGACATCTAACTTGTGAGGATTCACCTCACGGAAAGATGGCACCAATGGCGAGAGCCTATCCACCTGAGTTCCGCAACGACGTCGTGGCGGTCGCTCGAAAACACGAGGCACCGATCAGCCAGATCGCGAAGGACTTCGGCATCTCCGAAGCAACCCTTCACAGCTGGCTGAAGAAGGCCGACATCGAAGACGGCATTCGACCCGGCACGAAGCAGGTCGAGTCCGAACGCGAGCGGGCCCAACGAAAGCGCATTAGAACGCTCGAGCAAGAGAACGAGATCCTGCGACGCGCGGCCGCCTACTTCGCCAAGCAGCTCCCCCCAAAATGAAATACCCGCTGGTCCGCGAACTGGCCGTCGACGGGATCCCCGTGACGGTGACCTGCCGGGTGCTTAAGTTCTCGTCCCAGGGTTACTACAAGTGGCTGAAGAGCCCCCTGTCGGCCCGCGACTACGAGAACGCCTACCTGACCAACGCCTCGCTCGACGCGCACCACGACGACCCGACCTTCGGTTATCGCTTCGTCGCGGACGAACTGGAGAAGGCCGGCCACGTGGTGAGCGAGCGGAGGGTCTGGCGATTGTGCTCCGAGCAGCGGATCTGGTCGAGCTTCGTGAAGAAGAGCCGTTCGGGCAAGAAGCCCGGACCGCCGGTCCACGATGACTTGGTGCAGCGGGACTTCTCGGCGAGCGCCGTCAACCAGAAGTGGTTCACGGACATCACCGAACACAACACTGATGAGGGCAAGCTCTATCTCTGCAGTCTGATGGACGCCTATTCACTGCGACTCGTCGGCTACTCGATCGGCGAACGCATGACGGCGGACCTCGCGGTGTCGGCGTTGCGCAACGCCATCGCGCTGCGTGACCCCGTCAAGACGGTGGTCCACAGCGACCGAGGATCGCAATTTCGATCGCGAGCCTTCGTGCGCGTTTTGAAGAACAACGAGCTCGCGGGCTCGATGGGACGAGTGGCGTCGGCGGCCGACAATGCAGCCATCGAGTCGTTCCACTCGCTGTTGCAGAAGAATGTCCTCAACACTCGACGCTGGGAGACACGCGAGGAACTTCGCCTCGCGATGGTTACCTGGATCGAAAAGAAATACCACCGTCAGCGCCGCAAGCGTCGACTCGGCAAGATGACGCCGGTCGAGTTCGAGGCACTTGACAAGGCATCGAGAGCAGCATGAAACTACAGACCCAAACTGTCAACTAAACCGACAGCAGTCCC
>PKYK01000064.1 GCA_003133665.1 Acidimicrobiaceae bacterium
GATGACACCCTGTTCGCGCTCGCCGAGGGAACCGTGAAGTTTGGCTACCGCGGCGGCCGAAAACTGGTCGACGTTCTCGTTGACTGAGTTTTCCTCCTAAAACTAGAAACCCCCGGGCTCGCGCCCGGGGGTTTCTAGTTTTGCTGCGAGGACTACGAGCCCTTGACCGCCTTCTTGAAGGTTGAGCCAATGGAGACCTTCGGAGCTTGGGAGGCCTTCACCTGGATGGGTTCACCGGTCTGAGGGTTACGGGCGGTCCGAGCCTTACGGTCAACACGCTCGAATGACAGGAAGCCCGAAAGGACGATCTTCTCGCCATTCGAAACGTTCTTCACGACGACGTCTTCAAAGGCCTTAAGGACCTCAGCTACCGTGCTCTTGGTCGCGCCACTCTCGGCAACAATTGCATCTACTAACTCGGCCTTGTTCACCGGTCGACTCCTTACTCTTGGTTGAAACGGACTGGGAGTTTTCCCAGTAACCAGAGCCATCTTTATCGCAAAAGTAAGGAATAATAGGGATTTCTCGTAAGTTTTCAAGAAAAGTCACGAACGCGATTGAACAAAAGTCCTGTTGAGAATCGCTTTTACGGCCTTGCGGGTCCGGAGACTGCCAAGAACGGCTCGTACTATGGGGTCATGGACTATCTCGATCGCCACAAACTGGCCACCCTCGTCGCCGAAGAACGTGCCCGCTACGAGGCCGAGCACCCCAATTCCAAGGCCCTGCACGCCAACGCGAACCACCTTTTCGCCCGCGTGCCCATGACCTGGATGAACAAGTGGGCCGGTGGCTTCCCCCTGGGCTTCGTCGGGGCCCACGGTGCCACGGTGACCGACCTGGACGGGCACGAGCTCATCGACTTCGCCCTCGGCGACACCGGCGCGATGGCGGGACACTCACCCGAGCCGCTCGCACGGGCCATGGCCACGCGGATCGGCGTGAAGGGCGGGGTGACGACGATGTTGCCCACGGAAGACGCCGAATGGGTGGCCGCCGAGTTGACGCGCCGGTTCGGACTGGCGCAGTGGTCGTTCAGCCTCTCGGCGACCGATGCCAACCGCTGGCTGCTGCGTCTGGTGCGCCTGGTCACCCAGCGTCCGAAGATCCTCGTGTTCTCGTACTCGTACCACGGCACCGTCGACGAAACCTTCGTCATCGTCGACGAACGGGGGCGCTGCGTCTCTCGGCCGGGCAACGTGGCGCCGGCCGTCGACCCCGCGACGACGACCCGGGTGGTCGAGTTCAACGACCTCGCCGCGCTCGAGCGCGAACTCTCCCACGGCGACGTCGCGGCGGTGTTGACCGAGCCGGCGCTGACCAACATCGGCATCGTCCTTCCCCAGCCGCGATTCCTCGAGGGCGTGCGCGAGCTCTGCGACGCGACGGGGACCCTGCTGATTCTCGACGAGACGCACACCTTCTCCGCCGGACCCGGGGGAGCGACGCGTCGGTTCGGTTTGCGACCCGACGCGCTGACCATCGGCAAGTCGCTCGGCGGCGGCGTCGCGTGCGGGGCCTACGGGCTCAGCCAGGACCTCGCCGAGCGAGTACTGGCGTCGCTCTCGATCGGCGCCGACATCGTCGACGTCGGCGGTGTCGGGGGCACGCTCGCGGGCAACGCCATGAGTTTCGCCGCGATGCGCGCGGTCCTCGGCGAGGTCCTGACCGATGAGGCGTTCGGTCCAATGGAGGAACTCGCGACCACCTTCGCCTCGGGAGTGCGTGCGACGATCGACCGCCACGGCCTGCCGTGGTCGATCAGTCAACTCGGCGCGCGCTGCGAGTACCGATTCGCGAATCCGGCACCCGTGAACGGTGGCGAGTCCGCCAAGAGTGCCGATCCGCTCCTCGAGGACTTCTTGCACCTCTACGGCGTCAACCGGGGCGTGCTGCTCACGCCGTTCCACAACATGGCCCTGATGTGCCCGGCGACCACCCCCGCCCAGGTCGAGCGGCACCAGGTGGTCTTTGACGAAGCCGTGGCGACGCTGCGCGCGTAGGCCAGGGGCTTTTTCAGGCGGGGCCGTAGGATAAGGACGTGTCTACCTTCGTCGATTCCGCCCAACTCCACGCCAAGGCTGGCGACGGCGGAGCCGGATGCGTGAGCTTTCGTCGGGAGGCCCACGTCGCCAAGGGCGGCCCCGACGGTGGTGACGGGGGTCGCGGGGGCGACGTGTGGCTCGTCGCGGACCCCAACCAGGCCTCGCTGCTCGGTTTTCGCGACCACCCCTTTCGCCGCGCGACCGACGGCGAGCACGGCACGTCCAAGCGCCAGCACGGCGCGCGCGGCAAGGACATCACGGTCACCGTGCCCGTGGGCACCGTGGTCTTCAGCCGCGAGGGCGAGCAACTGGTGGACCTCACGGGACCGGGCGATCGATGGCTGGCCGCCGAGGGTGGACTCGGCGGCGCGGGCAACGCACGCTTCCTCTCCAATCAGCGCCGCGCCCCGGCCTTCGCCGAGCAGGGCGAGGTCGGTCAGGAGAGTTGGTACAACCTCGAGTTGAAACTGCAGGCCGACGTGGCCCTGATCGGATTTCCCAACGTCGGCAAGTCGACGCTCATTTCTCGCGTGTCGGCGGCGCGTCCGAAGATCGCGGACTACCCCTTCACGACGCTGGTGCCCAATCTTGGCGTCGTGCGCGTCGGGACTCGTTCGGGTCGCCCCGGTGACGCGACCGAGTTCGTGATGGCCGACATCCCGGGCCTCATCGAGGGTGCCGCCGAAGGCCGCGGACTGGGCCACGACTTCTTGCGCCACGTCGAGCGGGCGCGCGTCCTGTGCGTGCTGCTCGACCTCTCCGAAATGGCGCCACTCGGTCCCGAAGAGCAACTCGCGATCCTTCTGCGCGAGCTCGGTGACTACCAGGCCGACCTCTTGGACCGTCCTCGCGTCGTCGTCGGCTCCAAGGGCGACGTCGCGGCGCACGAGATGGAAGGCGTCTTGACCATCTCCTCGGTGACCGGCGAGGGCATCGATCAACTCGTCGCCCAACTGGCGGGACTGGTCGTGCAGGTTCGCCGAGAAGAGGCCGAACTCCTGGACCACTCGGTGGTCGTCCACCGGCCCCTGCCCGACGAGATCACGGTCGAGCGCCGTGGGCCCAGCAACTGGGTGGTGGGCGGACGTCCGGCCCTTCGCGCGGTTCGCTTCCAGGACCTGACCGACGACGAAGCGTTGGCCGAGATCGTGCGGCGCCTTCGCGCGCTCGGTGTCGACCGGATGCTGACCCGCGCCGGCGTGCGAGACGGCGACGTCGTCAACGTCGGTCCGCTCTCGTTCGAATGGTGGCGCGACGAAGGCGGGGCCGGTCTTGACCGCGGTGACCACCACCGGGCCACGCGCCGAGAGCGACTCGCCCGTCACGGCCGGCTGGACCTGGGCGACAGTGATGACAACTCGTAGCGTCGTCGTGAAGATCGGTACGACGTCGGTCACCGAGGCCGGCGGCGGCGTCGACTACGCCGTGCTCGTCAACATCGCCGTGGACGTGGTCAATCTGCGCTCGCAGGGCTGGAAGGTCGTCGTCGTGACGTCGGGGGCCATCACCGCCGGGTGGGCCGAGGTCGGCAAGGGCCGCCCGCGGCCGACCGACGCGGTCACCCTGCAGGCCGTCTCGGCCGTCGGCCAGCCGCTGTTGATGCAGGCCTGGCGCAACGCCTTTGGCGAACTGGGCGTCGCGGTGGGACAGGTGCTGCTGGCGCCACTCGACTTCTCCCATCGCGGCCAGTACCTGCACGCCCGCGGGACGCTCGCGGCGCTCGAGCACCTGGGCGTCGTGCCCATCGTGAACGAGAACGACGCGGTGGCGGACGAGGAGATCCGCTACGGCGACAACGACCGCCTCGCGGCGCTCGTGGCCAACCTGATCGGTGCGTCGCACCTGGTCCTGCTCACCGACACCGAGGGACTGCTCACCGCCGACCCGCGTCTCGATCCCACCGCCACGCTGATCGAGGAGGTGACGGCGTTCGACGCCGAGTTGCTCGACGTCGCGGGGGCCACCCGTTCGGGCGTGGGTAGCGGGGGAATGGCCTCGAAACTGGCGGCGGCGCGGATGGCGACCTGGTCGGGCGTCACCACGGTGATCGCCCCGGCGCGCGCCCACGAGTCGCTGCGCCAGGCGCTGAGCGGCACGCCTGGTTTCGGCACGACCTTCCACCCGCGCAGCGGGCGCCTTTCGGCGCGCAAGGCGTGGATCGCCTTCGCGGTGTCGAGCCGGGGCACGCTGCGGATCAATCAGGGGGCCCTGCAGGCGCTCGAGCGCCTCGGACGCAGCCTCCTGCGCGTCGGGGTGGTGGCCCACGAAGGTCCGTTCATCGAGGGCGACGCGGTCGATATCGTCGGACCCGACGGAGCGATCATCGCCAAGGGGCTCGTGCGCGTGAACGCGGAGTCCTTCGACGAGGGTGACGATGTCGCCGTGCACCGCGACGATCTCGTGCTCCTTCGTAGGGCGTAATGGCGCTCCATTACGCTGTCTAGATGATGACGAGTGAGTTGGAGGCTCAGGGCCGCGCCGTGCGAGACGCCTCAACGGTGTTGGGCCAGGCTTCGAACGAGCAGCGTCGGGCGGTACTTGGACACGTCGCCGACCGCCTCGAGGAGGTCCGTGACGAACTCCTGGCCGTCAACGAGAGTGAGGTGGCGGCCTACCAAGAGTCCGGCCCCGGCCGCGACCGACTGACGTTGACGCCGGCGCGAGTGAGCGCCATGGCGAGCGCGTTGCGAGAGATCGCCGACGCGCCCGATCCGCTGTTCGAGACGGTCGACCACGACACGCGTCCCAACGGGCTTCGCGTCGAGCGCCTGCGCGTCCCCCTCGGCGTGATCGGTGTGGTCTACGAGAACCGACCGAACGTCACGAGTGACGTCGCGGGACTGTGCGTTCGCAGCGGCAACGCGGCGTACCTGCGCGGCTCGTCGTCGGCCATGGCGACCAATGCGTTCATCGTGTCGCTGTGGCGCGATGCGCTGGAGAAGGAGGGACTGCCCGCCGACGCGGTGGCGCTGGTTCGCGATCCGTCGCACGAGACCGCGACCGCCTTCATGCAGATGACCAACGTGCTCGACTGTCTGATTCCCCGAGGCGGACCGAGCCTGATCGCCGCGATGCGCGAACACGCCCGCGTGCCCTACGTACTCGACGGCGACGGCAACTGTCACATCTACGTCGACGAGTTCGCCGATCTCACCAAGGCCCTCGCCATCGTGCGCAACGCCAAGACCTCTCGTCCGGGAGTGTGCAACGCCGCCGAGACCGTGCTGGTGCACCGGTCGGTCGCCAACGAGTTCCTCCCCGCCATGGCGACCTCCATGCCCGAGGTCGAACTTCGCGCGGACCCCGCGGCCCGCGCCATCGTGAGCGGCGCCACCGCGGCGACCGAGGAGGACTTCAAGAACGAGTTCCTCGACCTGATCCTCGCCGTGAAGGTGGTGGGCTCGCTCGACGAGGCGGTGGCGCACGTGGCGCGCTACGGCACGGGTCACAGCGAGGCGATCATCACCGAGAACGAGGCCAACGCCGAAGCCTGGGTGCGGCGCGTCGACGCCGCCGCCGTGGTCGTCAACGCCTCGACGCGGTTCATCGACGGCGGCGAGCTCGGACTCGGCGGCGAGGTCGGCATCTCGACCCAGAAGCTGCACGCCCGCGGGCCCATGGGGCTTCGCGAACTGACGTGCCTGAAATGGGTCGTACGAGGAGAGGGACAGATTCGATGAGTGCACTTGATCCACGCGAGGAGTTGGCGAAGCGCCTGGGTCTGCCCCACGTGCCGCCGGTGCGCTTCGAATCCCCCGCTGACGTCCGCGAGCGTCTCGCGGAGAACGACTACCTGAGCGACGACGCCATCGCCTCGGTGACTTACCTCGCCGATCGCCTCGCCAAGCCGATCCTCGTCGAGGGGCCGGCCGGCACCGGCAAGACCGCGCTCGCCAAGGCCGTCGCCGACGCGGTGGGCGCGCGCCTCATCCGCCTGCAGTGCTACGAGGGCCTCGACGAGTCCAAGGCCCTCTACGAGTGGAACTACCGAAAGCAGCTGCTGCGCATCCAGGCCGGGCGTCCCGAGGGATCGGGCACCGAGGACTGGTCCCACCTCGAAGAGGACATCTTCGCCGAGGAGTTCCTGCTCACCCGACCGCTGCTCGAAGCGATCTCGGCGACCGATCCGGTCGTGCTGCTGATCGACGAAGTCGACCGCGTCGAGCTCGAGACCGAGGCCCTGCTGCTCGAGATCCTCTCCGAGTACCAGGTGTCGATTCCCGAGCTCGGCACCGTGAAGGCCCAGCAGATCCCGATGGTCTTTCTGACGTCGAACAACACGCGCGAACTGTCCGAGGCGCTGAAGCGCCGCTGCCTCTACCTCTACATCGGTTACCCCGACGTCGAACGCGAACGCGACATCATCCTCTCGCGCGTCCCAGGAATCTCGACGGCCCTGGCCGAACAGATCGCCCACGTCGTGCGTACGCTGCGCACGCTCGATCTGAAGAAGGCTCCGTCGGTCTCCGAGACGCTCGACTGGGCGCGCACACTGGTGATCCTCGGTCGAAAGGAGATCGGCGACGCGGACACGGCCGCGACGCTGCACATCCTGCTGAAGTACCAGACGGACATTGAGCGGGCCACCAAGGAACTCCTCGGTCGCTCGAAGCCCGTTGCTTAGCGTTCTCGGCGACTTCATCGGCGAGCTGCGCGCCGCCGGGATCCCGGTGTCCATGAGCGAGCACGTGGACGCGGCGCGGGCCATCGAGGTCATCGAACTGAGTGATCGTTCACTCGTGCGCAGTTCGCTCGCGGCGACCCTCGTCAAAGACGGCGACCACCTTCCGGTCTTCTACACGGCCTTCGAGGTCTTCTTCTCCACCCGCTCGTGGGAAAACGCCCAGGACTTCCTCGATGATCTCGACCAGCCCGAGCAGGGGGAGTCACCCGAGGGCGCCGCCGGAGCGACGGGTCCGGGTCAGGCGCGCGGCGAGGGCGGCGGCGCCTCGTCGTCGATGTCGGCCCAGGAGCTGGCCGATCTGCTCTTTCGCGCGCTGCGCGACCGTGACCGTGACGCCCTGCGTCAGGCGGCGAGCGAGGCCGTGGCCCGTTACGCCGGCATGGAGCCTGGACGTCCGGTCGGTGGCACGTACTACCTCTATCGAACGCTGCGCAACCTCGACCTCGAGAACCTCGAGCGCCGCCTGGGCGAAGTGACCGGCGACCCGCAGTCGCCGGAGGAACTGGTCCAGCGCATCGCGCGTGACGAGGCGCACGCCCGGGTCGAGATGCTGAAGGCCGAGATCGAACGGGTCATCCGAGAGCGGCTGGTCGAGGACCGCGGGGCCGAGGCCCTGGCGAAGTCGGTGCGCAAGCCCCTGCCTGAAGACCTCGACGTGATGCACGCGAATCGCGAGGAGATGGCCCAACTCGAGCGCGCCCTGCGGCCGCTGAGCCGCAAGCTGGCCGTTCGCCTCGCCCGGCGCCGGCGCCGGCGTAATCGGGGCCCGGTCGATCTGCGCCACACCGTGCGGCGGAGCCTCTCGACGGGCGGCGTGCCGATGGACCTGCGCTTCAAGCCGCCCCACCCCGCCAAACCCGAGATCATCGTCATCGCCGACATCTCGGGGTCGGTGGCGTCATTCGCCCGGTTCACCTTGCACCTCGTGCACGCGATCAGCTCGCAGTTCTCCAAGGTTCGCAGCTTCGTCTTCGTCGACGGTCTCGACGAGGTCACCCGGCTCTTCGAGGGTGTCGACGATCCGTCCGAAGCCGTGTCGCGCATCAACGCCGAGGCCGACGTCATCGCCTTTGACGGCCACTCCGACTACGGCCGGGCCCTGCTGACCTTTCACGCGCAGTTCGCCGACCAGATCACCCGGCGCGCCACGATCCTCATCCTGGGTGACGCGCGCAACAACTACCACCAGGCGCACGCCGAAGTCCTGGCCGACCTGCGTTACCGCGCGAAGGCCGTCTACTGGTTGAACCCCGAGCCGATGAGCTACTGGAACAGCGGCGATTCGATCATCGCCCAGTACGCCCCGTACTGCGAGCGGGTCATCGAGTGCCGCACGCTGCGCCAGCTCGAGGCCTTCGTGGGGGGACTGACGTGAGCTCCGCCCAACCGCCGGAAGGGTTCCGCACCCGCGGCGGCGCCGCCACCGGCACGCGCGTGGTGTTCATTCGCCACGGCGAGGCGTACTGCAACGCGCTCGGCGTCGTGGGCGGCCCGCTCGGCTGCGGCGGACTCACCGAGTTGGGCCAGGCCCAGGCTCGGGCGCTGCGCGACCGGTTGGTGCGCAGCCGCGAATTCGACGACGCGGTGGCGATCTACACCTCGGTCCTGCCGCGCGCGAAGCAGACCGCCGCCATCATCAGCCCGGGCCTACCCGGTCACCTCGTGGCCCACGAGGACTGCGAGCTCTGCGAACTGCACCCCGGCGAGGCCGACGGGCTGACCTGGCAGGAGGTGGTGGCGCGCTTCGGGGGGCCGGACTGGGACCATGCTCCGCGCGAGCCCCTGGCGCCCGGCGGCGAGTCGTGGCTCGGGTTCTACGAGCGTTGCGAGCGGGTGATCGCCGAGATCGTCGCTCGTCATCCCGGTCAGCGCGTCATCCTCGTGGTCCACGGGGGCGTCATCGAGCAGGCCATGAAGATCGTCGCGCGGAACGAACCGTCGGCGCGTCTACGTCTGCTTACCGAGAACTGTTCGATGACCGAGGTCGAGTTCGACGGCGAGCGCCGCCGCCTGCTTCGCTACAACGACCTCGCACCACTGTCGGCCGAGTAGCGCTGCAGGAACTCGGCCACGTGAAAGGCCATGTCGAGGCTCTGCGTGGCGTTCAGACGCGGATCGCAGATCGAGGTGTAGTTGAAGTCGAGGTCGCCCTCACCGAGGCGTGACCCGCCGCCGAGGCACTCGGTGACGTTGTCGCCGGTCAGTTCGACGTGCAGCCCGCCGGGCCAAGTGCCGAGCGACTGGTGGATCGCGAAGAACTGGGACGTCTCGGAGAGGATGTCGTCGAAGCGGCGGGTCTTCTGGCCACCCGACGCCTGGAAGGTGTTGCCGTGCATCGGATCACAGGTCCACAGCACGCGTTGTCCCTCGTCGCGTAGGGCTCCGACGAGCGGCGGCAGCTTCTCGGTGATCAGTTCGTGACCCATGCGCGAGATCAGGGTGAGGCGTCCGGGAACGTTGTCGGGGTTGAGCACGTCGACGAGCCGTCGGAGCTCGTCGACGTCGAGCGTGGGGCCGACCTTCAGGCCCAACGGGTTGGCGACGCCGCGCAGGAACTCCACGTGGGCGCCGTCGAGTTGCCGGGTGCGGTCGCCGATCCACAGCATGTGCGCCGAGCAGTCGTACCAGTCGCCGCTCAGCGAGTCGCGACGGGTGAGCGCCTGCTCGTAGGGGAGGATCAACGCCTCGTGGCTGGTGTAGAAGTCGACCCCCTGCAGCGAGCTGTCGTCGTGCAGGTCGATGCCGCACGCCTTCATGAACTGCAAGGCGCGCTCGATCTCGTCGGCCAGCATGGCGTAGCGCTTGCCTTCGAGGGAGTTCGCGACGAACTCCTGGTTCCACGCGTGCACGCGCGACAGCGCGGCGAAGCCGCCGGTCGTGAAGGCGCGCAGCAGGTTGAGCGTCGCCACGCTCTGGTGATAGGCGGCGAGCATCCGGTCGGGGTCCGGGCGACGGCTTTCGGCGTCGAACGCTTCGTCGTTCACGATGTGCCCGCGGAAGGCGTCGAGGGTGACCCCGTCGCGCACCTCGTAGGCGTCGGAACGGGGCTTGGCGAACTGGCCGGCGATACGTCCGACCTTGATGACCGGCACGCCCGCGGCGTAGGTCAGCGCGACGGCCATCTGCAAGATGACCTTGAGCTTGTCGCGAATGGCGTCAGCCGAACCCTCGTTGAACGACTCGGCGCAGTCGCCGGCCTGGAGCAGAAACGCTCGGCCGTCGACCACCTGGCCGAGGTGCTCTTGGAGCCGGCGCGCTTCGCCCGCAAAGACGAGGGGCGGCTTCGTGGCGAGTTCGCGCTCGACGCGCGCCAGGTGCTCGTCGTCGGGCCAGGTGGGGCTCTGGGCGGCCTTGCGGAGTCGCCAGGAGGTCGGTTCCCAGTCGTGGGTCGGCTGTGCCATGAACCAAGCGTAGGGGCTGCAAGAGCGAGGTGGCAATCGCGACCTAGGCTGACGACGTGACAGTCCGGCGCATTGGTCTCTTCGGGGGGACCTTCGACCCGCCGCACTTCGGTCACGTGGCCGCCCTGCGGGCGGCCGCCGCGACCAACCGGTTCGATCTGATCGAGGTGACCGTCGCCGGTGACCCGTACCAGAAGAGGGCCCAGGGGCCCGTGCGTCCGGCGGCGCTGCGCCTCGAAATGGCCAAGGCGGCGTTCGCGTCGCTCCCGCTCGTCGAGGTCTCGGACCGCGAGATCCGTCGCCAGGGGCCCTCGTACACGATCGACACCGTGCGCGAGCTGCTCCAGGTGGCCGACGAGGTGGATCTGCTCGTCGGGGCCGATTTGACCGCGCAGATCTCCTCGTGGCACGAGGCGTCCAAACTGAAATCGCTGGTGCGCGTGGGTGTGGTGCCTCGCCCCGGCGGCCGCAGCGAGGTGCCCGAAGGGTGGGACAGCTACGAGATCCCGATGGAGCCCGTGGACCTGTCGAGCTCGTTCATCCGAGGAATACCCCCGTCGTTCGAGTATTTGCGCGAATTCCTTCCCGAGGCAGTAATCGCTCTCTATGAGAGTTTCCGCGGCTAGGCTCGCAGCGTAATGGCGGTTCGAATCTTCGACCTGACCGAACCGCAGTCTTCACGGCTGACGGTGTTGGAGCCGGTGCCCGTAAGGCGCCGCGATCTGCGACGCTCGAAGCAACGCTGGGCAATCGTCGCCATCGTCTCGCTGCTCACGCCGTTCGTGGCGGCCCTCGTCGTGCTCGGAGTGGCCCACTGAGTGAGGTGGCCCACTGAGTGAGTCTGTGGCCAGCGGCGAACTCGTTCGCGGCCCGTACAACAGTTATGTCGCAGCTCTCGTGAACGCCGCCGTCATCGGCGCCGACGAGAAGCTGGGCATCGACACGGTCGTGCTCGACCTTCGCGAGCTGGTCGACTCCTTTGACGCCCTCGTGCTGGCGTCGGGGCGAAGCGATCGGCAGGTTCGCGCGATCGCCGAGGAGGTCGAGCGCTGCGTGGAGCTCGCCCTGGGCCTGAAGCCGCTGCGGGTCGAGGGCTGGACCGCGGGCGAGTGGATCGCGCTCGACTACGGCGACGTGATCGTGCACGTCTTTGACGAGGCCTCGCGCGACTACTACGACCTCGAACACCTCTGGAGTGCCGCGCCGGCCTCTCGGCCCGAGCGCGCGCGTTAGGCGTTCAGCAGGCTCCGGTAGTCCTTCTCGCTCACGCGCCGCGCCTTCTTCCCGTTGGGCAGGAGCAGGCCCTGGGCGACACCGGCCACCAGTATCTCGAGGCCGTTGGTGGCGCCCACGTCGCGCGCGGTGAAGACGAGCTGACCGATCGCCAGGATCTCCTGGGCGCGCGGAAGGGTGCTGAGCGGCGTCGTCAGGTCAATGAAGCCGACGCCGTTCTTGATGGTGGCCTGCAGGATGACGAGGTCCTTCGGGAGCGAACTCGTGTAGCCGGTCGACGACTCGATGGTGGTGGGGCCGAGGATCAGTTCGTGCAACACCGAATCGAGTGTCGGCGGGGATGGCACGATGCGGCTCGACGGAGCGAGGTGGCCCGTCGCATCGACAATGTAGACCGGCTGGGTGATGAACTGAACCCGGCCGTTGTTGGTGCCGGGAATGGTCTTGCCCAGTAGTCCGAAGGGAACCGCACCGCGAGCGACGACGACGGGATGCGCGGCCGTGGGTACCAGCGTGCAGCCACTCAACAGCACCGCGCCGAGCGCGAGTGCGCCAAGGATCCTGAGCCGTCTCACTCCTCGACCCCCTCGTGGATCGGCAGCAGGATCTGGAAGCGCGCGCCGCCGTCGGGACTGTCGAGCACCGCGATCGCGCCACCGAAGGCCTCAACGTGGTCGCGTACGAGAGCCAGTCCGAGCCCGGTGCCACGGGCCATCCCGCGGTGGTGGGCGGCACGTCCGCGAAAGAATCGTTGAAAGACCTGTTCCTGCTCCTCGAGTGGCACGCCGGGTCCCGCGTCGTCGATGTTGATGACCAGCATTGCGTCGTGGACACCGATACGCACCGCCACCACGTCGCCGGCGTAACGGTGGGCATTGTCGACGAGGTTGGTCATCACCCGTTCGAACCGACGGCGGTCGACGCTCACGAGAGGGTTTCCCACCGTCGGCTCCACGTCGACCGGCGGCACGGCCAGCCCGCGGCGCTGCGACGCGCTGCGCACCGACTGGCGCACCAACTCGACGGCCGGGACCGTTTCGATCACGAGCGGTGTGGCGCCAGCGTCGCTGCGGGCCATTTCGAGCAGGTCCTCGACCAGGGACTGGAAGATCAACAGGTCCGCGCTCAACAGGTCCAGGCTCTCCTGGGCCGCGGGGGACAGTTCGTCGCGATGCTGCTGGAGCACCGACGCCGTCGTCGCGAGCGTCGTGAGTGGCGAGCGCAGTTCGTGACTGACGTCACTGGCGAAGCGCGCGTCGCGTTCGACCCGCTCGACCAGTTGGCTCACCATGGTGTTGAACGATTCGGTCAGCTGTTGGACTTCGCGGTCGGCCTGGCCGACGACGAGTCGGGTGGTGAGTTCTCCTTGGGCTATCAGCGCCGCCGCGGCCGAGACCTTCTCGAGCGGACGCACGGTCCGCCGCGTGACCCACAGGCCCCCGCCCATGCCGATGAGCGACGTGAGCAGGGCTCCGGCGCCGAGGACCAACAAGAGGACCCGCAGGGTGTGCTCGAGCGACGCGAGCTGGAAAACCTCGAACACCTGGGTCTCGACCGCCGGAATCGGCACGCCGACGACGAAGATGATCTCGCCGCCGCTGTCGAGGGTCTGGTGGGTCGCCTTCCCGGCGTCTACCAATGAGATGATCGTGCTCGACACGTCCTGGGTGGCGGCGTGGGAGCTCTTCGAGAGCCACTGGTGATGGGTCTGGACGAGCACATTGGACGCGGTCGCCTTCTCGATCGAGTTCAAGAGGCTGTCGAGCTCGGACGGCGAGGTGTAGAGGGTACTGCGGACCAGCGCGGCGTTGACGAAGCTCTGGCGCAGGTCCGTCTGTTTCTGATCGTCGACGAGTACGTGCTTGACGCCGAAGTACGTCAGCGAGGCGAACAGCGAACTAAGGATGAGGGCTCCGAGGCCGAAGGTCACCAGCAGGCGAAGCCGAAGACTCCGGCGACGCACTAGAGCACCAACTTGTATCCGGCGCCTCGAACGGTCACGAGAAAGAGCGGGTTGGCGGGATCGGGTTCGATCTTGGTCCGAAGCCGACGGATGTGCACGTCCACCAGTCGGCTGTCGCCGAAGTAGTCATATCCCCAGACCCGCTCGAGGAGGTCCTCGCGCGAGAGGACCTTGCCGTTGACCGACGCGAGGTCGGTGAGCAGGCGGAACTCCGTCGAGGTCAGGTGCATCTCGGTGCCGTCGTCGAGGCGCACGACCCCCTCATCGGGGATCACCTGGAGGTGGCCGAGCTTGAACGCGTTGGCGCTCTTCTCGGGGCGACGGCGCAGGTGGGCCTTCACGCGGGCCAGGAGCTCCTCGGGCACGAAGGGTTTGGTCACGTAGTCGTCCGCTCCCGACTCCAGTCCGAGGACGACGTCAGCGGTCTCGTCGCGGGCCGAGACGATCACGATCGGGATGTCGCTCGTCGCGCGCAGGGTCTGACAGGTTTCGAAACCCGTCATGCTCGGGAGCATAAGGTCGACAATGGCGACGTCGGCCGACATCCTCGTGAAGAGCGCGACGCCGACCTCGCCGGTGGGCGCGTCGTCGACGATGAACCCTTCACCCTCGAACATCAGACGCAACGCGGTACGAATGTGGTCGTCATCCTCAACGATCAATATGCGGGGCACCCGGTCTCCTTAGGAATCTTCGCCAAGACTACTGAGGTGGCGGGCTCGGGCCAATGCCCTCAGTAGCCTTGTGGCGTGTCGGGAGTGCGAGAACGCGGACGGGCCACAGAATCGTGGCACCTGGATGGGTTTGCCCAGACCCTGCGCGCGGCCGATCGATCGCTCGCGACCCAGCGGGCCTACTCGAGCGACGTCACCCAGTTCATCGCGTGGGCCGCCGAGCACGAGTGGAACGAACCGGCCAAGGTGACCAAGCGGGTGTTGCGGGAGTATCTGGCCGCGATGACCGCCCGGGGCGATCAACGGACGTCGATTGCGCGCCGGCGCGCGTCGCTGCGCAGCTACTTCTCGTGGCTCGTCGAGCGGGGCCACCTCGACGAAAGTCCTGCGGCCCGCCTGTCGGCGCCGCGCCCCTCGGTGCAGTTGCCCAAGCTGGTCGTGCGCGAGCAGCTCGACTCGTTGCTCGACGAGGACTGGGGCGACGACGAGTGGGCGGTGCGCGACCGCGCCATCTGCGAGGTCCTCTACGGTGCCGGTCTTCGCGTCAGCGAGCTGTGCGGTCTCAACCTCGAGAGCGTGGACTTCGCCCAGGGCCTGTTGCGGGTGCTCGGAAAGGGCCGCAAGGAGCGGATCGTGCCACTGCACCGGCGCGGTCTCGAGGCGGTGCGTCTGTGGCTCAGTGACGCGCGCGAGGACGTGATCCGACCGGACTCTCCGCCCGAGGCGCTCTTCTTGAACCGCCGCGGTCACCGGCTCGGCCCACGTGACGTGCGGCGCATCCTCGACGGCCGGGTGGCACGCGGTCACGTCCACCCTCACGCGTTGCGCCACACCTACGCGACGCATCTGCTCGAAGGGGGAGCGGATCTGCGGGTGGTCCAGGAGCTCCTCGGTCACGAGAGTCTCACGACCACCCAGCTCTACACCCACGTCTCGAAGTCCCGGCTCCAAAAGGTCCACCGCCAGACCCACCCGAGGGGCTAGGGCGCGCAGCGACTATCATGGTCTGGCTCTCCCACGGTGGGTGAGTTGAAGAAATGTCCTTGTGGATTCGTACGGTCGCCGCTCGCGGTGCACCACGAGGATCGAGTAACCGAACGGAAGGAAGATTACGTGGCTCTCGTCACTTTGCAAGAACTGTTGGACTCGGGTGTGCACTTCGGGCACCAGACCCGCCGGTGGAACCCCAAGATGCGCCGATTCATCCTCGGTGAGCGCAACGGGATCTACCTGATCGACCTGCGCAAGACCCTCGCCGGCATTGAATCGAGTTACGCGTACGTCCGCGACCTCGTGGCCGGCGGCGGCATCATCCTCTTCGTGGGCACCAAGAAGCAGACCCAGGGCCCCATTGCGGACTACGCCCAGGCCTGCGGGATGCCCTTCGTCAACCAGCGTTGGCTCGGCGGCATGCTGACCAACTTCGCCACCGTCGCTGGTCGCGTGAAGCGCATGGTCGAACTGCGCGGCATGGAGCGCGCCGGCGACTTTGAGAACATGCCCAAGCGCGAGGCCCTTCGCCACAGCCGCGAACTCGAGAAGCTCGACCGCAACCTGAGCGGTATCGCCAACCTCGACCGCGTCCCCGACGCCATCTTCGTGATCGACACGAAGAAGGAGCACATCGCGGTGACCGAAGCGCGCAAGCTCGGCCTGCCCGTGGTGGCCGTGGTCGACACCAACTGTGACCCCGACGTCATCGACTACGTGATCCCGGGCAACGACGACGCGATTCGCTCGGGCGCACTGCTGTGCCGCCTGATCGCCGACGCCGTCACCGAGGGTCGGTTCATTCGTGCGAACCGTCCGATCATCGCCAAAGAGACCGTCAGCACACCAGCCAACGCCTAGTTTCGCAGTAGAGATTTCAAGAGGAGAATCAAGGTGGCTATCACCGCAAAAGACGTACAGACGCTGCGCCAGTCAACGGGCGTAGGGATGATGGATGCGAAGAAGGCGCTCGAGGCCAACAACGGCGACATGGAAGCCGCCACGCAGTGGTTGCGCGTGCAGGGTCTGGCGTCGGCCGCGAAGCGGGCCGACCGCGAAGCCGGCGAAGGTGCCGTGGCCGTGGTGCGCGACGGCAACGCCGCGGCGATCGTCGAGATGCGCTGCGAGACCGACTTCGTGGCCAAGTCCGAAGAGTTCGTGTCACTGGTCGACGAGATCGCCGCGCGCGTCGCCGCCGAAGGCCAAGGTGCGACCGCGCAGTTCCAGGACCGCATCGAGAAGCTGCTCACGACGCTGAAGGAGAACATCTCGCTCGGGCGCGTCTACCGCCTGGAGGCCGGCGCCGGCGAGGTCGTCGAAACGTACGTCCACCAGCAGGCCGGACGGGGAGTGAACGCCGTGGCGGTCATCGTAAAGGACGGCTCGCAAGAGGTCGCCCACGAGGTCGCGGTGCACATCGCCTTCGCGAAGCCCACGTTCTTGAAGCGTGAGGACGTGCCGAGCCACGAGGTCGACGCCGAGCGCAAGACCGTCGAGGAGATCTCGCGCAACGAGGGCAAGCCCGAAGCGGCCCTGCCCAAGATCATCGAAGGCCGCCTCAACGGTTGGTTCAGGGAGCGGGTCCTGCTCGAGCAGCCGTACGTGAAGGACGAGAAGCAGTCGATCCAGCAGTTCTTGAACGGCGCGACGATCACGGCGTTCGCTCAAGTGGTCGTCGGAAGCTAGGCGGCCGGCGTGCGTCGAGTCGTCCTGAAGCTTTCGGGTGAGGCCCTCGCCTCGGCCGCGAGTGACGAGACGATCGATGCTTCCACCGTTGACTTCCTGGCCCGCGAGATCGCGAGCGCCATGGAACGCGGCGGACTCGAACTCGCGGTGGTCGTGGGCGGGGGCAACATCTGGCGCGGCGCCACCGGGGCCATGGCCGGGATGAACCGTGCGAACTCCGACCTCATGGGCATGCTCGGCACGGTGATCAACGCCCTGGCGCTGCAAGACGCGATCGAGAGCCACGGTCGGCCGACTCGCGTCATGTCGGCCATTGGCATGGACCAGGTCGCCGAGCCGTACATCCGCCGGCGCGCCGTGCGCCACCTCGAAAAGGGTCGAGTGGTGATCTTCGCGGCCGGCATGGGCAATCCCTACTTCACGACCGACACACCCGCCGCCCAGCGCGCCGCCGAGATCGAGGCGGAAATCGTGCTGAAGGGCACGCACGGCGGCGTGGACGGCGTGTACGACGAGGATCCCCACGTGAACCCCGACGCGGTCCGGTTCGTCGAGATCTCGTTTGACGAGGTCATCGCCCGCGATCTTCGGGTCATGGACATGACGGCCATCACCTTCTGCAAGGACAATCGACTGCCCCTTCGGGTCTTTGACCTGATGGCCGCAGGAAACCTGGGTCGCGCCCTCGACGGTCACGCCGTCGGTACGCTGGTGAGGTAATGGAGAACGAACTGGTCGACCTGGTGATGGACGATACGCGCGAGCGTATGGCCCGCGCCCTCGAGCACGTGAAGAGCGAGTTCGCAACCGTGCGCACGGGGCGCGCATCGTCGTCGCTGATCGAGAATCTCCTCGTTGACTACTACGGCAGCGAGACGCCCCTGAAGCAGTTGGCCAACTTCTCGGTACCCGAGCCCCGACTGCTCGTGGTCTCGCCCTTTGACAAGGGGGCGGTGGCGGCGATTGAGAAGGCGATCGCGAATGCCGACCTGGGGCTCAATCCATCGAACGACGGTCACATCATTCGCCTGACGTTTCCTTCGCTCACCGAGGAGCGACGTAAGGCGTTCGTAAAGATCGTGCGGACGAAGGCCGAGGAGGGCAAGGTGGCCCTGCGCGGCGTGCGTCGACACGGCCGCCAGGAACTCGAGAATCTCGAAAAAGAGCACGGACTTTCCAGCGACGACATCGAG
Organism: Acidimicrobiaceae bacterium; assembly: GCA_003133665.1. Lineage (GTDB taxonomy): Bacteria > Actinomycetota > Acidimicrobiia > Acidimicrobiales > RAAP-2 > RAAP-2. Next base: position 17,870 of record PKYK01000064.1, read on the forward strand.
CGACTCGAGAAAGTGCTCGACAAGATAACGCAGGACGAAGTAGCGAAGGTTGACGCGCTACTCGCTCACAAGGAGCAGGAACTACTTGAAGTTTGACGACGACACCTTCGCTGACGAGCCCACCGGCGAAATGCCGGTGGTGAGTGCAACCGACTCGCGAGTCACGGTGACCGGCGCGGAATTGGCGGCGGAGTTGGTCGAAGAGACGCCGGCAATCGATGAGGCGACGCTGTTGCCGCACTGGACCGATGCACCGACCGGACAGGTACCCATCGTCGTGGCCCGAGAGGCTGCTCAGAGTGACGACCCGTGGGCGGCGATTCCCGCTCCGGCGTGGCGCGAAGGCGAGGCCGACTGGGTCGCGCACGAAGATCAGTTCGATGCGTCGTTCCTCGCGAGCGAAGGTCGAGAGCAGGACCTTCGTCCGTGGGAGTTCGTGCTGACCGAAGAGCTCACCGCCGACGAGGAGCCCCTCGACGAGGTTCCGCGCCCTGCGCCAACGCGTACGGCGCGAACACGGCGAACCGTGGTGCATAATCCGCTGGCCGGCCGTGCGGTGCGCCAGAGCTCTCCACGCAGCGTCACCATGGCAACCCTCACCGGGGTGCTGCTCGCCGCCCTGGTGTCGGCGGTGTTCGTGGCGGGCACCCTGCCCGTGACGGTGCTGGTCCTCGCGGCACTGGCCCTGGCCGCGGCCGAGGCTTTCGCCGCCTTTCGAATGGTCGGGGCCCATCCGGCGACGGTCCTGGGCATCGTGGCGGTCTTGACGCTCGGCGTGGCGACCTACAACAAGGGCCAGGGCGCTCTCGGCGCGGTCACCGTGCTGCTCGTGATCTTCGGCTTCGTTTGGTACCTGAGTGCCGAGCGGAAGATCGACGTGCTCGACGGCATCGGCGCGACGGTCTTCGTCTACGTCTGGGTGGGCGTGCTCGGCTCGTACGCCCTTCTCCTGATCTCGCCGAACAGCTTTCCCAACAACCACGGTCTCGCGTATCTGTTCGGGGCGATCGTCCTGGCGGTGGGCAATGACACCGGCGCGCTCTTCATCGGGCGCTCGCTCGGACGCCGTCCGTTGAACGCCGCGCTCTCGCCCAACAAGACGGTCGGGGGTGCCGTCGGTGGCACGATCGTCACACTGCTCGCGGGAGTGATCATCTTGCCGATGATCACTCCGTGGACGAGGACCGCCGGACTGGAAGTGGCCCTGGCCATCTCGGTCGTCACGCCATTGGGCGACCTGTTCGAATCGATGGTGAAGCGCACCCTCGGCGTGAAGGACCTTGGACGGCTGCTGCCCGGTCACGGCGGCCTGCTTGATCGGATCGACGGGCTGCTCTTCGCCCTGCCCACGATGTTCTACCTGACCCACGTCCTAAAACTCGGTTAACGATGTCCCTGACGCGCCGAAGCGTGGCGCTACTGGGCGCCACTGGCTCCATCGGCATCCAGACCCTCGACGTACTGCGGCTCGAACCCGATCACTTCGAGCTGGTGGCGATCGCCGGCGGACAGAGGGTCACCGAGCTCGCCGCCATCGCCGAGGAGTTTCACGTGCGCCGCATCGGCATCGCCAACGAGAGCGACCGTGAACCATTGGCGAGCCTCGTCGCGGCCGACGTCGAGATCGTGGTGGGGTCGACGGGCCTTGCCGAGTTGGCCCAGTGCGCCGACATCGTCGTGAATGCCGTCATGGGATTCGCCGGACTGCCGGTGACCATGGCCGCGCTCCTCGCCGGCAAGCGACTGGCGCTCGCCAACAAGGAGTCGCTGATCGCGGCCGCGCCGCTCGTGGTCGCCGCGCGATCGACGCCGGGCGCCACGGTCCTGCCCATCGACTCCGAGCACTGTGCGATCCATCAGTGTCTCGCGGGATCTCGGGCGGGCGTTGGCCACCCCGACGTGCGACGGCTCCTGCTGACCGCTTCGGGCGGACCCTTTCGTGGATGGTCGCACGAACGTCTCGCCACGGCGAGCAAACGGGACGCGCTGAACCACCCGACCTGGTCGATGGGTCCCAAGATCACCGTGGACTCGTCGACGTTGATGAACAAGGGGCTCGAGGTCCTCGAGGCGTCGGCGCTCTTCGGCATCGAGGTCGAACGCGTTGACGTGGTGGTGCACCCTCAGTCGATCGTCCACTCGATGGTCGAGTACGTCGACGGCTCGGTCGTCGCCCAGCTGTCGCGACCGGACATGCGCCTGCCGATCGCCTACTGCCTGGGGTTGCCCGAACGGCTGCACCACGGGTGGGGGATGCTGGACTTCACCCAGCCGTTGTCGCTGACCTTCGAAGCACCCGATCGCGAGGCGTTTCCGGCGTTGGACCTGGCGTACGGCGCGGCTCGTCGAGGCGGGGCGGCCCCGGCGTGGCTGAGCGCCGCCAACGAAGTGGCGGTGGAGGCGTTTCTCAACGGCCGATTGGCGTGGGCGCAGATCGTTCCCACGGTGGCGGCGGTGATGGACCAGTACGTTGACGATCCGCTGCATTCGCTTGATGACCTGCTCGCCAATGACGCGACCGCTCGTCGACTCACGCACGGTATTCTCGAAAAGTAGTCATGGACTCCTCCTCTGCTCGCCGGTCGCTGCTCGTCTTGGTCGTGGGCGTCATCGCGCTGGTCGGACTCTTGACCTGGTTGGCCGGATGGGCTCTTCCCGCGGTG
>PKYK01000062.1 GCA_003133665.1 Acidimicrobiaceae bacterium
CGAGGTCGCAGATCGAGTTGACTAGCTTTCGTGCCGGGGCCTATGGGACCTTCACCCGCTGGAGCGACGCGCTCTTCGAACTCGGTGACGCGATCTTGTGCTCGACACAGCTGGTCGCCTCGGTGCCCGCGCTCAGCCTCGAGCCGGAGTTCTCCCGCAGCCACGGCAGCATCTACAAAGCGCTCAGCAAGGGGCACATCGACGAGGAACGGGTGCGTCGCTTGCTCGTAGCGAACCGACCCGAGCGGTGGCCGTTGATCTTCGCGGTGGACGCCTCCACCTGGGCGCGCTGCGACGTCGAGACGAGTCCCGAACGGGGCTTTCACTACTCGGCTTCCAAGCACTCCGCCGGCCAGCCGATCGTGGCGGGCTGGAGCTATCAATGGATCTGCCAGCTCGACTGGGCACCGGACAGCTGGACTGCACCGCTCGATGCGATGCGGATCGCACCCCACATGGATGCGACTTCGGCCACGGTCGCCCAGGTCCGTCGCCTGATCGGGCTCCTACCCAAAGACGCCGAAGTGCCGCTCTTCGTCTTCGACGCCGGCTACGACCCGATCGCCATTGGCCACGATCTCGCCGCCATGCGCTGCGAGGTGCTCTGCCGGATCCGCGACGACCGGGTCTTCTACGCCGATCCTCCTCCTCGCCCCAACCGTCCGCCTGGCAGCGGCGGGCGTCCGCCGCGCTACGGAAGACGTTTCAAGTGCTCCGAGGTGGCGACCTGGCCGGAGCCACAGGCGAGCCTTACCGCCACCGATGCCCGCTACGGGACGATCAGTGTCACCGCCTGGCACGAGGTGCATCCGCGACTGTCCGGACGCGGCCACTGGACCGGCTACGACAAGCCGCCGATCGTCAAGGGCAGTGTGATCCGGGTGGAGGTCGAGCACCTCCCCAAGCCGACCGCTCGTACGAAGAAGACGCTCTGGCTGTGGTGGTCCGGTGAGGGAGAACCCGATCTCGACCGGTGCTGGCGTGCCTACCTCCGGAGGTTCGATATCGAGCACGGATTTTGGTTCGCCAAGGGAACGCTCGGATGGACGACGCCATCGCTCTGCACCCCCGAGCAAGCCGATCGCTGGACCTGGCTCATCGTTTGCGCACTCACCCAACTCCGCCTTGCTCGCGGCCTCGTCGCCGACCTCCGACTGCCTTGGGAACGACCCCGCTAGCCCGCCCAGCTCACCCCGGCACGCGTGCGAAGAGGGTTTCATCGACTTCGTGCGACCCTCGGCACACCGGCCAGTCCACCGAACGCCACGACGCGGAGGCCTGGTCGCCCAAAAGGCACCCGAAGACCGCCCAGAACCCGCTGCCCGGCGGTCAAGAAGGCTGCGTGAGCTAGTGTCGGGGGTTTAAATGCAAGCTTAGTCCCTACGGCTTGATCTGCAGTTTGAGGTTCCCGCGACAGATTTGGGGTAGAGATTGTCGATGCCGGTGCCGTCACTGGGCGTAATTTCTCTTCTATTCGCGTCGACATTCCAGTGTTCTCCATTGGTAATGAGGCGACGAGACCACACCCTCGCCCCCCGGATTCCTTTACTTAACAAACGCTTGGTTGATATCATATCCAGATGGCACCAACGAACCAAGAGGATACCGATCGTTCCACGGAAAATTCCGTGGACGCTGGACAGAAGCCCCCTCAGGGAACCTCCATGCAGGCATTTGAGACAAGAGCGTCGGCGTTATTTGGTGTTCGTTATCCGATAGTCCAGACCGGCATGGGTTGGGTTGCGGGGGCGAGGCTGACCGCCGCAACCAGCGCGGCCGGCGGCCTAGGAATACTTGCGAGCTCGACGATGACCTACGACGAACTTGAGCAGGCGATCGGTCGGGTCAAACAACGAACATCATTGCCGTTCGGTTTGAATCTCTCTCCCGACCTACCGGACATTCAGCAGCGGATCGAACTGGCGGTCAATCAAGCGATCCCTGTCGTGTCCTTCGCGGGCGCGCCGACTAGAGAGGTCATTCGTCAACTGCACGACGGCGGAGTCCTATGTGTTGCGACGATTGGCGCTCTGCGCCATGCCCAGAAGGTGGTCGAACTAGGCGTCGACGCCGTCATCGCGCAGGGATCGGAGGGCGGCGGTCACACGGGTGTAGTCCCGACCGGTCTACTTGTCCCGCAGGTTGTCGACGCCGTGGGAAAGGACGTCCCGGTCCTCGCTGCGGGAGGGATTCACGATGGCCGCGGCTTCGTGTCGGCTCTCGCTTTCGGCGCTGACGGAATCGCGATGGGCACCAGGTTCCTTCTCACTAAGGAGAGCCATGTTCCCGATAGGGTCAAGTCACGGTATCTCAAGACCGGCGTCCTTGACACCGTAGTGACCAAGGCGATTGACGGTCGGCCGCAGCGCGTGATTCGAACGGACGTCGTGAACCGGCTCGAGAGAACGTCGTGCTTCTTTCAGACGACCGGAGCAATCAGGTCGGCGATCGCGTTCCGCAAACTCGGCGATGCGTCAGCCGTCCACCTGCTCAAGAGCGCACGGTCGATGCGTCGCAATTCGGATCTCACGTGGAGCCAGGTCCTGATGGCGGCGAATGCCCCGATGCTTACCAAGGCTGCGCTCGTCGATGGACACGAAGAGGGCGGAATATTCCCGACGGGGCAAGTCGTCGGCGTCATTGACGAACTCGTGTCGGTCGCCGAGCTGTTCGATCTGATCATCAGTGAAGCGATAGCCGTGGCGTCGAAGATCTGCTCCGTTGCCCATGATTGAAGCGAATGAACAGGCTCGATACCGCATCAAGTCGAAAGCTGAGAGTATTTTTAAATCAGCGGATGCGACTGGCATCGGGCTCTTCGAGAGCACCGACGGTGACGGTCCGTGAGTCGGGCGATGTCGATCTGTATAACGTGATTGCTCAAACAGTTCGGCTTAAGGTGTTAGTTGCCGAAGAGAACATGAAGTCGACTGCAGATTCCCAATAGTCATAGGATGGAGTGCAACGAGATGGCCAAATCCATTGAAGAGTCCGAGGTCACGCAAGATCGCAGGCGTCGTATCGTCGAGGTGGCAGCCGAGTTCTTTGCGCAGTCGAGCATCTCTTCGACTACGGTTCGAGAAATCGGCGAGGCCGTAGGAATCCTATCGGGGAGTCTGTACCACTACTTTCCTTCAAAGGACGCGATTGTCGACGAGATCATGGCCAGTTTCCTCGACGACCTCACGGAGAAGTACGCAGAGGTGATTGAGATGAAGGGCAACGCGGTCCAGCAGTTGCGGGGCCTGGTACACGCGTCGTTGGAGTCGACCTCCACCCACGGACATGCTGCGGAGATCTATCAGAATGACATCAACTACATCCGCAATTCACCGCGATTCGCAGACATTCAAGACAAGGTCATAGAGGTCCGCACGGCGTGGATCACCGTCCTCGACGGAGGAGTCGCAGACGGCACGTTTCGATCGGATGTAGCGACCTGGCTCGTCTACCACTTGCTTCGCGATTCGATCTGGCTCACGGTCAGATGGTTCAAGACATCCGAGCGCTATGACTACAGCGCACTCGCCGAGGACTGCTGTCGGATCTTTCTCCGTGGGTTCGTCGCGCCCGGCGTTGATCTGGACTTCCTCGACCAGCCGCGAGAAGGATCGTTCGCCTAGTAGGCGGTCGTAGGCCCACCGTTTCCGCAGCGGGGCGTCTCGTGCGATCCACGTCAGTTGGTGGCTGCTCCAGCTTCCAGTTGATTCAGCGACCAATCCGTGAATAGACTTTCAAGCGAGCGCTTGATAGATTTTTGAAGTCACTTGTAGTTGGGGTTCAATCCTCAGTGATTATCAGACAGATCTGCTTTACGAGTCCTTTAGAGTAGGCAGGAGAGGGGAAACATGGACCTTGCCGATACCTCCAGTGAGGCTGCGTTTCGAGCGGAGGTCCGGTCCTGACTTGAGGAGAATGTCCTCACGGACCTTCCTTTAGGCGACACGCGGTTGGGCTTCAATCTCCACCTCGAGCGGGAGAAGCGTCTCTTCGATGCGGGCTGTGCCGTTGTCTCCTGACCGAAGAAATACGGGGGTCGAGAGGCCTCGGTGTGGGAATGGTTGATCTTCGAAGAGGAGTACTACCGCGCGAACGGACCGCAGCGCGTTACCCAGAACGGTATCTTTCTGCTCGCGCCGTCTCTTTTCGCCTTCGGTACCCTGGAGCAGCGGGACGCGCTGCTTCCTTTTATGGCTTCGGGGCAGCAATCCTGGTGCCAAGGGTGGTCCGAGCCGGGATCCGGAAGCGACCTGGCTTCGATCGTGAGCAGGGCCGACCGAGATGAAGACGGCGGAGGCTGGCGCCTGAGCGGCCAGAAGACGTGGACGACCTGCGAGGCATTCTGCACGCATATTTTCGGACTCTTTCGAAGTGATCCGGAAAGTAGCCGGCATCACGGTCTCACGTACTTTACTATTCCCACTTGATTCGCCTGGGGTTACGGTCCGTGGTTTCGGCAGACTCGACGGCGATGAAGGTTTCGCCGACGTGTTCTTCGACGATGTCTTCGTGCCCGATGGGTCGTGCTGGGAGGCGTTGGCCAGGGGTGGCGGATCGCCATGTCCACCACGAGCTCGGAGCGCGGCCTCACCCTTCGCTCCCCGGGAAGATTCACCGCTAGCGTCGAACGACTTCGTCAGTTGTCGAGGAGCGAGGGCCAGCCTGTCGACCCGATGGACCGACATCGGGTCGACAGGGCCTGGATGGGCGCGCAGGCGTACCGCCTGTTCACCCTCGGCCAGGTCTCTCGCATGATCGATGGAACGGGTGCGCGACGCCGAGTCAAGTCTCAACAAGGTGTTCTGGAGCGAGCTCGACATTGAGATCCAGGAGGCCGCGATGTCCATTCTCGGCCCGGAAGCGGAGTTGGACGGGCCTTGGAGCCGAGGCCTCATGTTCTCCCTCGGCGGTCCCATCTACGCGGGGACGAATGAGATTCAGCGTAATCTGATTGCCGAGCGCATGCTTGGGTTGCCCCGACGGTGATGATCGTGCAGTCGGCTCCGGAGAGATACCCATGAAATTCGCCTTCTCCGATGATGTCCTGGCCGTTCGTGACAGCCTTCGCAACGCCCTGAAGTCCGGTTGCCCGGTGGAAGTTGTTCGTCAAGCGTCAACCTCCGAGGGCGACGAGAGCGTACGCGCGTTGTGGCGATTATTGGGTGACATGGGAGTCCTCGGGCTCCTCGTGAAGGAGAAGGACGGGGGACTCGGCTTCGACGAGCTGTTCATGGTCGTGGTACTCGAAGAACTCGGTTATGTCGCCGCGCCCGGGCCGCTCGCAGAAACCATCTCGATGGCGGCCCCACTAGTTGGCGCCACCGAGAACCAGGAGGCCCTGCTCGAAAGAATCTTGGCCGGCCAAGCGCTTACCGCATGCGATCTTGGACAGAGCAGTGTGCCGTACGCCGAGGTTTGCGATGGCGTGATCGTCATCCGCGACGATGAGGTTCGCTACGCGTCACGGGAGCAGATAGAGACGGAGCCGGTGGCGACGGTCGACGCGACGCGCCGGTCGGGGCGTGTCAACGTCATCGATTCATCTTGCGCACTGGTGTCCTCAGACTTGCCGCGAGCTCTTGACAGAGCAACCTTGGCAGCAGCTGCCGAGTTGGTCGGACTGAGCGCGAGGATGCTCGAGATGACGAGGACGTACGTACTCACTCGAGAGCAGTTCGGTGTTTCGATAGGAAGCTTACAGGCGGTGAAGCATGCCTTGGCCGACCTCTTGATCGCAATCGAGTTCGCGAGACCTGCGGTCTGGCGCGCCGCCGTGCCAATGTCGAGGGGCGGTCCTCAATCGAGCCTTCACGTCTCGATGGCCAAGGCTCTCGCCTCCGACGCCGCTCTGCGAGCGGCGAAGACGTCGATTCAGTGTCATGGGGCAATGGGTTACACGGTTGAGTACGATCTCCAACTTTTCACCAAGCGCGCGTGGGCGCGGTGCACCGATATGGGTGACAGCCAATTGCATGTGTCGCGCATCGCGGATTGGCTGGGGGTGGCCGGATCCCCGTGAACTGAGCCAGTTTCTAGGGTTCAGGTCAAGTGGCTTAGGAAACGGGGTCCGGCCAGAGGTCTGATTCCTGCAGCATGATTCCTGTTACTCGCGTTTTTACGGTGGAATCGAATGTCAGGCCTTGGCTCCTCTGCTGGCAACGGGATCTCATCAATCGAGTCCGCGCCCCATCCACTTTGGGACACGGACTGGCATCGCTACTGCATTCAAAAGATTGGATGGAACTTGTCCGACGAGCCATCTTGCCTTGACAACCGTGTGGGGATTTGATAGCCTGCAATCAGCCAAGCGCTTGCTCGGTCAAATCAAGCCATCTTGAGGGGAAATTATGAGCTTTAAATTGTTAAAGGTGGGCGCGAGTGCTGCCTTGGCGCTCACTGGGATTATCGTCCCACTGTCCGTGGCTTCGTCTACGGCGGGCGCAAGCGGAGCCAAGGCACCGGTGCGGATTCTGGTGACGACTCCGATCAGTGCGGTTGGTCAGGTCGCGAATGCCGAGATGACTGTCGACGCGATCAAGGCATCGGTCAGGGTTGTGAATGCCCGAGGCGGGATTCTTGGTCACAAGGTAGTTGTCACATTCAAGGACGACACCGGCGATCCCACGACAGCGGTAACAGAACTTGAAGCAGCACTGACGGGTTCTCACAAGCCCATCGCGTACATCGACGGTGGACCCGCTCCGACGGCCGCCGCCGTGTTGCCCATTGCCAATGCAGCGAAGATCCTGTCGTTCAACATTGGACCAACAGCGACGTCGTACATTGCCAAGGACTTTCCGCTCAACTTCGACTTGAGCCCTTCGACACCTAACTACGCATCGGCGTTCTGCCCCTACGTGAAGGCGCAAGGCGGAACAAGCGTCGGCATCATCAACGGTATCGATCCGTACGGCAGTGCTCTGGCAGCTTCCATGAATACTGCGTGCCTGGCTGATGGGGTCAAGGTTGTGGGCATCCAGGGTTATGCGGACACCGCGATAGATATGACTCCGCAGTTGCTCGCGCTCCAGGCGCTCAACCCGTCCTATCTCCTCTTCGAAGGTTACGGAGCCGGCGATGCATATGTGCTGCAGGACATCACCAAGATTGGTTGGAACGTTCCAATCCTTGGTGACGTGGCAGTTGCAGCATCGGCCTCGGTCGTCGGTGTTCCGCCGTCTCAGGGTGGACTCCTTGGTACTCCTGAAGTCGCGCACTTGAAGATGCAGGTGTTCAAGAGCACTGTGTACTCGAAGAACCCGCCACCAAACCTGAAGACGATGATCGCCAATATCAACTTCTTCACGCACGGGAACGACCCTTCGAACTTCATCCTCGCATACCAGTACGACGCGATTCAGCTCCTTGCAGCGGCGGCCAAGCAGGCGAACTCGCTCAATCCGGTTGCCATCGCCAAGGCGCTAGAGCACTTGAAGAAGGGTGCGGCGAAGACCGGCGTATTCGCTCAGTATAACTTCAATAAGACGAGTCATGCGCCAAACGAGCCATCGTCGGCGTTCGCTTTCGCCACGCCGTCGACTCTGATTGGTGGTCAGTACGACGCACCTGGTTCGGGTGGCTGATTGATTAGAGTTTGACCTTAGATTGCGTCCACTGGGGCGGAGGGTTGACGCTCCCGCCCCAGTGGACTTTTCAATGGTGCCTTCGACACCGCCTCGATGACTGGGAGGTCTAGAAGTGTCTGCAACTAGAGGGGACAGCGCCCCGATTGGTGCCAACTGTCGACAAGCCTGTTTCGCCGTAACTCAAGTGACGAGTCTTCTCAACCGCGTTGACCGTTACCTAGATCTCATCACAGCGTCAGTAGAGCCGGACCCTCATATCGAGAAAGGGAACGTTCGGCGGAGGGGGTTGGCGGACATGACGCTGGCAAAGTATGACCAGAGCCTTCTGGACGCACGCGTGATTCATCTTGTGATCGCTTCGGGTTCTCCTTGTGAGCGGCATCGACAAGGTCGTCTTGCGAGGGCCGATTCATTCAACGGGGCCACATCATGATGACATTGATTTGGTCGGCGTTGACCATTGGTGCGATCTACGCTCTCGTCGCCACTGGCTATAACATCGTATTCACTGCTTCTGGAGTCTTCAACTTCGCCCACGCTCAGCTCATGATGCTCGGCGTCTTCATCGCATACGCCGGGATCGTTGTTCTCAAGTTGCCGATCATTGCGGTCTTTGTCATGGCCGGCGGCATTGTCTTTCTCGCTGCGGCGCTCGAAGAGCGAATAGCAATTCGACCAGTACGAATGGCCGAGGCGCAGCTCGTTACTACCGTGGGCGTTGCGACCTTCATCAATGGAGCAGTTCAGCGTATCTGGGGCCCCAATCCGCTCTCGGTGCCCTTTGTCGGATCGAATCGCCTCCTGACGGTGTTTGGAGGTCGCGTACTTCCTTATGAAATCGCGATTATCGTCGTGAGCATCGTGGTGGTATTCGGATTGATGGTGTTAAGTAAGCGCACCATGATCGGACTTGCGATGCTCGCAGTCGCGGAGAATCGCGAGGCTGCATTGTTGCGCGGAGTAAATGTTCGTCGACTCGCTCTGGGCGCATTCGCGTTCTCCGGGCTCCTCGCGGGCTTGCTGGGACCAATCATCGGGCCTCAGACTTTCGCTGCAGCCGGTCTCGCTTCCGCTATCGCCTTATACGGCTTTGTGGCCCTCGCTATCGGAGGATTCGGTAGTCTTCCCGGCGGTCTAATCGGGGGCTTCGTTGTTGGATTCGCAGAGGAGTTCACCGCTCGTTACGTAAACTTGAACTACCCCGACATCGTCGTCTTCGTGATCTTGCTGATTGTGTTACTGCTCAAGCCGGACGGTCTATTTGGCAAGCCCCGCGAGAGGGCGGTCTAGCCATGTTCCTTCTCAATAAGCTGACGTCCGTTCCTTCTTATGCGGTTCCGATCGTTGCGGCGGTCATTGTCATAATCTTGCCGCAACTTGGTTTGAGCGCATCGAATGAACGCCAAGTGATTCTGATCGGCTTCCTTACGTTGCTCGTGAGTGGACTGAACCTGAGTCTCGGCTACGCCGGGGAGTTAGCGCTTGGACAGCCTGCAATCTACGCTACTGGCGCCTATGTGGCTGCGTACATGGGTGCGCACGGATCAACGGATATCGTGCTCCAGATTGCTGCCGCTATTGGCGCGGCGCTGATTGTCGGTGTGCTGACCGGAATCCCAGGACTACGTCTTGGAAGTTGGTCGCTCGCAATGACGTCGTTCTTCCTTGTGCTCTTGATCCCTGACATTGTCAACATCTTTCCGAACGCGACGGGCGGCATGGCCGGTGCGGTCGGCATCGGACAAGCGACCTTCTTTGGCGCACTGTTGACCGGCTACGGTTTCTACCTCGTCTGCGTTCTTTCGGTCATCGCGTGGCTCGCCTTCATGCGCAACGTCGTGACCTCTCGCCACGGTATAGCGCTGCGAGTCATGCGACAGAGTCCTGTGCTTGCGTCGTCCTTGGGAATCTCAGTATTTCGAACGAAGCTTCTGGCGTACGCCCTCGGTGCGGTTCCCGCCGGCATCGCGGGTGCTCTCTTCGCGAACCTAGACCGCTACGTCTCACCGGAGACGTTTTCCTTCGCTCTAGCAATTTCTATACTTGCTGCGTCGATCCTTGGTGGAGCAACGAGCGTGTACGGAGCAGTTGTCGGCGCCGTGATCATGCAACTTGGGCCCAGCGTGTCGACGTCATTTCAACAGGATGCGCTGATCTTCTACGGAATTCTGCTCATTGTTGGGGGCGTCTTGCTTGCGAACGGGCTGAGTGGGCTCACCACCAAGGCCTGGAAACGATTAGTACAGAGGCCAGTTCCGACGACACGACAACGATTGGTTGCGACGACGGATTTCCACTTTTCACCACTGAATGGCGCGAAGTTATCGGCTAATGGAATCTCCAAGTCCTTTGGAGGCAACGCTGCCCTTGAGGACGTCACCATTACTGCGGAGCCTGGTCAAGTCACTGCTCTAATCGGGCCAAACGGCTCGGGCAAAACGACGCTCCTTAACATGATCTGCGGCTTCTACCGGACAGACGCAGGGAGCATTGATCTGGACGGAGTCCGGCTCGATCAATGCAAACCACACGAGATCGCAAGTCTGGGACTAGCGCGTACCTTCCAGACCCCATTGATTCCTGAAGGAATAACCGTGTTCCAAGTCGTTCTTTCGGGTCGCTACTCGCCGGAGCGCATTTCGATCGCTTCGGCGGCGCTGCGTCTGCCAAAGTTCTGGACAGTGCGTTCGCATGATCGTCAGCAAGTTGCAGAAATACTCGAGATCGTTGGTCTCACTGCTTTGGCAGATGTAGAGGCTGCTTCGTTGCCGCTCGGCACTAGAAGAATGCTTGAGATTGCTCGAGCATTGGTCTCAAATCCTCGCGTCATCTTGCTTGACGAGTCCGCATCGGGCTTAGACGAGGGAGAAGTGGAGCGCCTGTCAGTCCTTATTGGTAGGGCAAGGGATGCTGGTGGTACGGTCATTCTGGTCGAACATAACTTCCGCCTAGTCCTTTCGCTGGCCGACACGATTCATGTCCTTGCTCAAGGCGCCATCATCGCATCAGGAACACCTGCGGACATTGAGGTGAACCCTCGAGTACTCACTGAGTATCTTGGCGTGAAGGACAAGGACGTTGGCGCGGCAGCCGTAGCAATTGAAGCAGACACAAAGGGGTCTTCGCTATGACCGAACGGATTGATAACCCCATCCCTCTCCTTGAAGTGAAGAACCTCGCGACTGGATACGGTGATATTCGCGTTGTCTGGGACGTGTCCCTGTCGGTGTTCACAGGCAAGTTGACGGCGGTGCTTGGAAGAAACGGCGCTGGCAAAACCACAGCGTTGCGGGCTATCGCAGGACTCAACAAGGTGGGCAAAGGGAGCATTGTCTACAAGGGCAGCGACGTATCACATCTTCCAGCCCACCGCCGTGTGGGCATGGGCATGGCACTGGTGCAGGATGGGAAGCGAGTCTTCCATCGTTTGACTGTCCAAGAGAACCTCTTGCTCGGCGGTTACACATTGGGCATTGGTCGAAGGAAGATGCCGGAAAAATTGACGCGTATCTACGATATTTTCCCCATGCTCGGAGACCGTCAGAATGTCACTGTTGGTCAGATGTCCGGAGGACAACAGCAGATGGTGGCGATTGGGCAGGCGCTCATGGCCGAACCGTCACTCCTGATGCTCGACGAGCCCTCGGGAGGCCTGGCGCCGGCGATTGTAGATGAGGTGATGGGCATTCTTGTGACCTTGAAGGCAACGGGGATGGGTGTTCTGTTGGTCGAGCAACAGGTCGAGGCGGCGATTGATGTGGCCGACCAGGTCGTCGTCCTTGACATCGGACGCGTGATTCTTGACTCACCCGCCAGCGAACTCGTGGATCTCGATGTGCTGAAAGAGGCGTATTTCGGATCGGCCAAACTGGAAGGTGATGCTTCCAGCGAGAAGCACGAGTCAGCGTGAGTGGCGCTGCACCGGAAAGAGCGGGTCTTGGCCTCTCTGACGGCGACCTTGTTCTCATCACCGGAGCGGGAGGCGGAATCGGGAGGGTGACCGCGCTGACCTCGGCGGCGAGATTCCGACCTTCTTGTACGACATGCAACGTCTCGGAGTCCACGTTGACTGAAACATCGGATTCGATTGCACCGAGGAGTCTCAAGGGAAAGGCTGGCCCCCGTGTGCTGGCAGAAGAATTAGGTAGGAGTGACAGTGACTGAGGCTTACATAATAGAAGCGGTAAGGAGCCCGGTGGGGCGTCGTGGCGGCGGGTTGTCCGGCGTCCATCCGGCGGACCTTGGTGCGGCAGTCCTTGTGGAGCTGATCAATCGATCGGGAATCAATCCGGACTTGGTGGATGACGTCGTCATGGGTTGCGTTGATGCCATAGGACCACAGGCAGGAGACATCGCCAGGACCTGCTGGCTGGCAGCCGGATTTTCTGAGGACATACCGGGCGTGACGGTTGACCGACAGTGTGGTTCGTCGCAACAGGCGGTTCATTTTGCCGCTCAAGCGGTCATGAGTGGGACGGCGGAACTGGTCGTTGCTGGTGGAGTCCAGAACATGAGTCAGATCCCGATGTCTGCTGCCATGCTCGCGGGGGAACCTTTTGGATTCACCGATCCCTTCAGCGGGTCGACTGGCTGGCGTGCTCGCTACGGCGATGCGCCGGTTTCGCAGTTCCATGCGGCGCAACTCATCGCGGAGAGGTGGAACATCAGCCGCGAAGAGATGGAGGCGTTTGCACTCGAGAGCCATCGTCGAGCGATCTTCGCCATCGATTCGGGCCGATTTGAGAAGGAGATTGTCGGCGTAGGTGGGCTGGAGGTCGACGAGTGTCCTCGACGCGAGACTTCGCTTGAGAAGATGGCGAGTTTGGCGACTCTTACCGAGGACGGACGCTTGACCGCTGCGGTCGCGAGCCAGATCAGTGATGCTGCCTCGGTTGTTCTCGTGGCTTCCAAGGAAGCTGTATCCAAGTATGGGCTACGTCCGCGCGCTAGGGTGCATCACATCTCGGCTCGGGGTGCCGACCCGATTCTCATGCTCACGGCGCCCATTCCGGCGACCGAATACGCGCTGCGAAGAACCGGTCTTTCCTTGAAGGACATGGACATCATCGAGATCAATGAAGCATTCGCTTCAGTCGTGCTCGCCTGGCAGAAGGAGACAGGTGCAGACCTCGAGAAGGTGAATGTGAATGGTGGCGCAATCGCGCTGGGTCATCCGTTGGGCGCCACCGGCACCAGGCTCATGACCACAATGCTCCACGAACTCGAGCGTACTGGTGGGCGGTACGGCCTTCAGACGATGTGTGAAGGCGGGGGCCAGGCGAACGTCACGATCATTGAGCGGCTCGACTGAAGCCTGCACGCGACGGGTTGTCGGAGAAGGACGCTGAGCGAAATTGATGAGTATGGGTGGCCCGTTGACAGGAAGCACGTCGTGCACCATTCACCTTGCGGGCCACTATCTGATCGACGGGACCAGTTCTTCTAATCACAGCACCGCTCTCGAGCGCTACCGGTTGTGTCGGGCTGTCTTGATTCGATCGAAGAGCGGTGGTCGAGTGGAGGGTAAGAACTTCTGTAAAGGTGGTCGCACGTGATGGAGGGAGAAGATATGAAACGACTTGAGGGAAAGGTAGCTGTTGTCACCGGGGCAGGCAGGCAGAGGACAGGGTCGGTCTCATGCACTTGCTCTTGCGCTAGAGGGTGCAGCGGTGACGATCAGCGACGTGCCAGATGAAAGGTCGACGGTGAACTATCCACTGTCAGATGCCGGTGACGTTATGGAGACGGGCCGGCTGCTTGAAGAGATCGGGGCTCAGTATCACGGCGTCGCCGCAGATATCCGACAAAGAGTAGGCATGGATCGGCTGGCGGCAGAGACTATTGCGACCTTCGGTCAGATAGATATCGTGGTCGCCAACGCCGCGATCTGTGGATTCAGTTCCTTCGAGGAACTCACCGACGCGCAGTGGTGCGAGATGATCGACACGAATCTCACCGGGACCTTCCACACCGTCCAGGCGGTCGTCCGTCACATGAGAGAGCGCCAGTATGGTCGGATCATCGTCATCTCGTCCATGTCCGGGAGATCAGGCAATCGGAATCTGGCGCACTACGTCGCTTCTAAATTCGGTGTGATCGGCATGGTCAAGTCGATAGCCCTGGAGCTTGCCACCACTGGTATCACCGCCAACGTGGTTTGTCCTTCGACAACGAGCACACCGATGATCCACAACGATTGAGTGGTATCGGATATTTCGTCCCGACGTCGAGCGTCCGACCAGAGAGGACGTGGAGCGAGTCTTCGCCGAACTGAATCCGCTAGGCGTCCCGTGGTTGCCACCTGATGCCGTCTCACGCGCAGTGGTGTATCTCGCCACAGACGAAGGGTTCACCACTGGCTCGGTCATTGAAGTCGGCCTCGGGCTATCCGCACTGAAGCCCTGAACATCGGATCAACTCACCACATCGCGTGAAGTGTGCCCACGGTGTTCGCCAGCGCGGACCGACCGAAACCGATGCTCTTTACGAGGGACGAAAGGTTTTGGTTAGTGAGAGTTGCCGGATTTCAGCAGGTGCAAGGGTGATCATGTGTCCGCGACGTGCCTGGAGATCTCCCATTAACGAGGGCGCCCTGTCCCGAGGAAGGGGTGCCAGGACAGGGACCCTCGTCAATACTCTCTGCCAAGAAGCGGCAAAAGCGCGATTGAGTACCAATCAATCGCTTGCTACATACATCAAGAACCTATCAGAAAGCAGTAGCGGTATCAATAGACGTGTAGAGAGATCCGGAACTCTCTGTCATTGTCACGACTATGCCAGGACCAGAGTTGTTGGTCGTAGCCGCGCGGGACCGGTCTTGCGGCGCCAGAATGCTCCGTGAACATTCCTGCCAACCACCACCGTCTAAAGGTGTGAAGACTTGAACCTCACGCGCCATAGACCGGTGAAGGTGGCGGAACCTCCGACAAGAGTCTGCTGACTACTGGTCCGAGTTCTGAAGCTTCCCAACGGCTCGACTTCTCGGCGCGCGGACCTTGATGCCAACCGTCGGCGATACTCACCTCACCACCGGAGATCTCGAAGACGCGACCGGTGACATCGCTTGACTCTTCACTCACGAGCCACGCCACCAGAGGTGAGACGTTATCCGGGCTCATCGTGTCGAACCCGGACGCGGGGGCCGCCATCGTGTCCGCAAACACGTCCTGGGTCATTGAAGTCCGGGCCGCCGGGGCGATGGCGTTGACGGTCACTTGGTAGCGGGCGAGTTCGGCGGCAGTCACGAGTGTGAGGGCAATGACTCCGGCCTTCGCCGCTGCGTAGTTGGTTTGGCCCAAACTGCCGAGTAGCCCGGCCCCCGAGGTCGTGTTGACCACGCAAGCGCTGTGAGCCTTCCCGTTCTTCGACTGCTCACGCCAGTAGGCGGAGGCATGACGAAAGGGGCAGAAATGGCCCTTGAGGTCGACACGCAGTACGAAATCCCACTCCTCCTCGCTCATGTTCACGAACATCTTGTCCCTCACAAGCCCGGCATTGTTGACGAGAGCGTCGAGCCCACCGTAGGTCGTGACCGCCGTGTCGATAAGCGAAGCTGAGTAGTCCCAATCGGCAACGTCGCCGACGCTGGCTGTGGCCGTTCCTCCGGTCTCACGTATCTCGGCGACGGTCTTGTGCGCAGCTTCACTAACGTCGTTGACCACCACATACCCACCATGCTGTGCGATCTCGAGTGCATGTGAGCGCCCAAGGCCGCCGCCGGCACCGGTTATCACGGCAACTCGGCCTTCTAGTAGCTTGCTCATGACGAACTTCCTTTCGATGGAACTGGGTTGTTGATTATGGGCTCTCGGGGAAGTCCGAGTCCGCGCTCACCAATTATGTTGAGCTGTATCTGGTCTGACCCGCCGTAGATCGTGTCGGATCGCGTATACAAGAAGAGTCGCTGCGCGCGGCTCAAGGCGCCATCGTCGCCCGCAATCATCGCGTGGGTGCCAACGGTATCGATGAACAGTTCTCCCAAGTCTTGGTGTAGCCTCGCCCAATAGAGTTTCGAGATGTAGGCGGAACCAGTGAGATGTGGTTGATCCGCTTCGGAGAGCATTCGAAGTGTGTTGAGTCTCATGATCTCCAGCCGACCCCATATCGCAGCGAGTCGTTGACGGAACACCAGCTGGGTGGACTTTCCGTTCGCGAGGGCCAGAGACATGATGGCCTCGAACTCACGATGAAACGCAAACTGTTGTCCCAGTGTCGAGGCGCCACGTTCGAAAGAGAGGAGCCCCATCGCCACTTCCCATCCGCGATCGACTTCACCAACGAGCAGATCATCCGCGATCCTCGTCTCGGAGAAGAAGACTTCGTTGAACTCGGCGGTACCGGTCAGCTGAACGATAGGGCGGATCTCGATTCCCGGAGCGTCGAGCGGCACCAGGAAGAAGGAGATCCCGCGATGCTTTGGGGCAGAGGGGTTGGTCCGGGCTAGAACGAAGCACCAATCGCTGACTTGAGCTAATGATGTCCAGGACTTTTGGCCGGTGATCACCCACTCATTTCCGTCTCGGACAGCTCGCGTACTCAAACTGGCGAGGTCCGATCCGGCGTTGGGTTCAGAGAAGCCCTGGCACCACAGCTTCTTTCCCAGGCGGATGTCGGGAAGAAAACGGCTTTGCTGCTCAGGGGTGCCGAAATGAATCAACGTCGGACCTATGAGACCCTCTCCAATATGGTTAAGTCTCTCGGGAGCTCCAGCCCGGGCGTACTCTTCGAAGTAGAGCACCTGCAAGTTGAGAGGAAGGCCGCGCCCGTGGAACAACGTAGGCCAACCTACGCAGGTCCATCCGTCAATCCCGAGCCTCTGCTCGAACGCCAAGCGTTCATTGAACATGGCATCGACGTCGCCGGCGCCACTGACACCACGAATTGACGAGAACTCATTGCTCAGTAATTCGTCCAAGTAGGACCGGATTTCAGTGCGAAAAGTCTCTTCCTCCGGGGTGAAATGGAGATCCATAACGAATCAGATCGGGCTCAGGGGATTGCGCGAAGAATGGGGAGGCGATGTCAGCGGAGCATGGGCTTCATCGGATGCGGCCCATGCCTCGAGGTATCGGATGATGTATCGCACGGGAGTCAGATTACATCGAAAAATGGTATCAGGCAAGCGCTTGCTTGCATTACCTTCTCTTGCTATAGTCTTCGCAACGGGTTCGAAGTCGCCCCACTAGCTGCTGGACTGTCGCGTTGCGTATGACTGAGCATCGTCAATGTTATCCACCGATGAGTGGCTCCATTTTGGCTATGTGTGCTCGTGTCAATGAAGGGAGTGGTGGTGGATTCAAACGAGATGTCACAGTTTCAGGTACCCGGCGCGCCGAATTCAGGCGCAACCAGCCACGGGCTGCTGGTGGGTCGAACGGTGGTCGTGACTGCTTCAGCAGATACCGGAATCGGATTCGCCACCGCCCGCAGATGTGCCGAAGAAGGCTCTCGAATCGTGATCAGCGATCGTCACGAACGCCGCCTCGCTGAAGCCGCTGAGAGTCTGACCGAGGTAGCTGGTGGACCACCACTCGCCATCGCCTGTGACGTGACCGACCCAGTACAGGTCGAGAACCTCTTCGCTCGGGTAATTGAAGAATACGGCTCGTTCGACGTCGTCATCAACAATGCAGGGTTGGGCGGCACCGCGAACGTGCTGGATATGACTGACGAGCAGTGGCACTCCGTTCTCGGTGTCACTCTCACCGGAACGTTTCTTTGCATGAGGGCAGCCTTGCGCCACCTCGTTGAGCAACGCAGCGGGGAAACATCAACAACGCTTCGGTCCTCGGTTGGCGAGCTCAGGCTGGCCAAGCCCACTACGCGGCAGCGAAGGCCGGGATCATGGCCCTGACCCGCTGCACTGCCATGGAGGTGGCTCACTCGGGGGTTCGCGTGAACGCAGTTTCACCAAGCATCGCGCTGCACGCTCACCTCTCCAAGTCCGTAGACGAGGAACTACTGAATCGACTTGCTGCTCAGGAAGCTTTCGGCCGGGTCGCGACGCCCTGGGAAGTAGCCAATGTCATCGTCTTTCTTGCAAGTGAATACTCATCCTACATGACGGGTGAAGTGATTTCAGTGAGCAGTCAGCACCCATAACGTGACAAGTCAAGGGGAATAGCGTGGTCGACCACAGTTCAAAAGGCAAGTCCGGTGACGTATTCGAGATGGACATCGAAAGAGGGAAGATTCGTGAATTCGCCAGTGCCACTAGGTCGACGAATCCGAGTTATCTGACTGGACTGACGCCCGTCAGCGAACCAACCTTCCTCACGACGATGATCTTCTGGCAAGGCGAAGCGGGGAACCCTTGGCATGAAGTCGCCATGGATCAGAAGCGAGGGTTGCACGCGGAGCAGGAGTTTGTCTTCTTCGGCCCGCCCCCTCGTGCTGGCACTCGCCTGCACGCTCGATCCTCGATAGCGGATATCTATGAAAAAGATGGCAAACGCGGAGGAACATTGACGTTTGCGGTGATGGTCACCGACTTCTTCGACGAAGAAGGTGTCCTGGTTGCCGAGTCGAAGATGACTGGAGTAGAAACCTCGAAGGCGCCTGAGGAGGTCTCATGACGCTTGTTCCCCCACCACCATTAACGGCCGGTCCCTTGACGATGACCGACATTGTTCGATATCAGGGCGCTTCGGGTGACATGAACCCGATCCACCATGATGAGATTTTCGCTCGACAGGCAGGTTTTGATTCGCCACTCGTATTGGGAATGATGCAGGCCGGCATGCTGGCCACTTGGGCGACTGACTGGCTCGGCGCTGAGAAGATCCGTCGTTTCCGGGTGCGGTTCGTCGAACAGGTATGGCCTGGGGACACGGTGACTTGCTCGGGCAGCGTTCAACGGGAATACGAAGAAGACGGGGAGCAGAAGGTGGATATCGAACTCGTGTGTAAACGCCAGACTGGAGGCGTCGCAGTGCTGGGCTGGGCTACCTTTGTCAAAGTTAGAAATGGAGCATCCTCATGACGGAATCAACGGGCAGCGGTGACATCACCTTCGTGATAGGTGAGGACGGGATTGCCGAAGTTGTGGTCAATCGACCGCCGGTGAATGCGCTTAACGTCGCGGGTTGGTTTGAGCTCGCCAGCGCCGTGCGTAGTCTTGGCCAGGATCCGACGGTTCGAGTCGTCGTATTGCGAGCCGAGGGCAGAGGCTTCAACGCTGGTGTGGATATCAAGGAGATCCAGGCGACCGAGGGTTTCGAAGCGCTGGTCGGTGCGAACAAGGGATGCGCGGCGGCATTTGCGGCGGTCTACGAATGTGAGGTTCCGGTAATTGCCGCAGTACAGGGATTCTGCCTCGGAGGCGGAATAGGACTCGTGGGTAACGCCGACGTGATCGTCGCCAGTGAGGACGCCACCTTCGGACTGCCAGAGGTTGACCGCGGGGCTCTCGGCGCGGCGACTCATCTTTCGCGGCTCGTGCCTCAGCACAGGATGCGCGCCATGATGTACACATCGGCGACCGCAACGGCTGCAGAACTTCACGCCTTCGGCTCAGTGCTGCAAGTCGTCCCACTCTCGGAGTTGCGCGATGCGGCTTTCAACGTGGCTCGCGAGATCGCGTCCAAGGATCCAAGGGTCATCCGCGCTGCGAAGGAGTCACTCAACGGGATCGACTTGTGGGATGTCCGGCGAAGTTACCGCTACGAGCAGGGATTCACTTTTGAGTTGAACCTGAGCGGGGCTGCAGACGAGATTCGAGAAGGGTTCGGGAGCCACGACAAGAGTTGACGGACGCTCTTGTTGGAAGAACGGACCCGAGCACTAAAGACCTTTTGGTAATACGCTGACAATGGTGCTACACATGGGAAACTGTTGTTGTGACATCCTCCACACGCTCCCGGTCCACCAAGGCGACGATTCTCTGTCAAAAGAGAGGCGACCAAGCGCGACAGGCCGAGTCGTGATTTCGAGGCGCTGAAGGAACGACGGTTGCGCGCCGGGGCGATGTTCGAACGTGGCGTCACCCAGGCTGATGTGGCGCGCGAACTCGGCGTGTCTCGCGAGACCGCCTCGGCGTGGGCGACGACCTGGCGCGAGAGCGGGATGGATGGTCTGCGTGGAGCGGGCCGCGCGGGCGTTTGCCAAAGATCTCGGACCAACAGCTCGCCAAGATCGAAAGGGCCCTCACGAAGGGTCCGAGAGCCAACGGGTTTCCGACTGAACTGTGGACGCTCGCTCGCATCGAGACAGTGATCGAGACCGTGACCGGGGTCAGATACTCAACGACCCAGACGTGGTCGATCCTTCGCCAATGTCTCGGATGGTCTCGCCAGCGTCCAGTTCGCAGAGCACTCGAGGGCGACTAGGAGGCAATCGCCGCCTGGGCCCGTGATCGTTGGCCCGTGGTAAAAAAATGCCCGACTGCGCGGCGCGTGGATCATCTTCGAAGACGAGTCGGGCTTCTCGCTCCTTCCCTCGGTGAGAGCCATGTGGGCTCCTAGATGTACTCAGCCAATACGTTGGTGACTCTTTGACATAGACGGAAGCCTCCGGAATTGTGGTGTTTGACGACAACTACAAACCGGAGGCTTCCATGTCGCACCGTAATTCACGATTGGCCACGTGAGCCACGGGCATCCCCTGGAACCGCACCCGCTCGACGAGCAGGCGCCGCCCGTGGGTGGTCAATCGTGAATTACGGTGCGACATGGAAGCCTC